>JACCYV010000187.1 GCA_013696305.1 Nitrospira sp. | reverse complement strand
TCGATGCAACGATTCCGCCAGCCAGCCATAATCAGCCTTGGTCGCCGGCTTCGGCTTCACCGCGCTGGCCACGACCTGATGTTCCTGCATCGTGGCCGGGTCCGGTTGTGCCGCCGCAACCGGCGCGTGAGGCTCCACCGCCGGTTCAGCCGGGGCCGGGAAAGCCGCCACCGGCTTGCTGACCGGCTCCATAACCGGCGCAGGCGCAGAGCTCGACGAAACCGGCTCAACAACCGCTGTAGGCTGGGCGATCGGTGCGCTCGCCGTCACCACCGGATCGGAACGCGTCTCGACCGGAGGCGGCGCGCTGACGACCGGCTGCGCCTGGTACGTCTGAGCTGCAACAGGCATCGGCTCGATCACCGTCTGCTCAACCGCGTGGGCTGTTTCCCGTTTCACCTCGGCTGAAGCCGCCGTCTGCACTGGCGGCTGAATTTTCTGAATCTCCTGCGGCTCCACGGGCTTAGCCTGTACCTGGACGACTTCCTGAGGCGGCTGTATCTGTTGCTGGGGCCGAACCGTTTCGACAACCGGCTGAACCTCGCGTTGAACCGGCTGCGACGAGACTCGTGTTTCCACCGGACGCTGCACAGGCTGAGGAGGGGGCTGCACCGCACGCACCGGCTGACGCTGCGGTTTTACGGGTGCGGGAGGCTGGACCGGCGGTGCCGGGGCCGGCTCTTCCTGAGGCGCGGTCTCATACGGAGCCTCCACCAAAGCCACCTCCCATTTGAACGGCTCTTGCTCTACCAACAGGGTCATTTTAGGCATCAAAACAAACGCGGCCAGCAGAATACAGGCATGCAACGCAAGGGATGTCCCCCAACCCTTCACAGCCTGTTCGGATGGCCACGAGTGCGTCACCAGCACATTGCCCACGGGATGTTCCTTTCAAGAACGAATCGCCCTGTCTCTAC
The DNA here is from genome assembly GCA_013696305.1 of Nitrospira sp. GTDB lineage: Bacteria > Nitrospirota > Nitrospiria > Nitrospirales > Nitrospiraceae > Nitrospira_A. Next base: position 42,436 of record JACCYV010000187.1, on the reverse strand, counting down.
TTCAACGTCACCCTGGAAATCGAACCGATCGGTATCTCGACCTGACCGAAATCGGATTCGCCCTTGAAACTCCCGTTTACGGCCGCCACAAAATCCCCGGTCTTTCCATTGGTCAGGATCACGCTCATGGCGGGCGCGGCTTTATCGGGACCGGGCTTGATGTCGATCTGTTTGATCTGATCGAACTTGATGTTGACCGTCGCGGTGCCGCGTTTTGCCGGCAGGTGTCGGAGTTCATGCGGGACGAACGAGGTCTCGCTCATTTTTTCTTCCCAATAGAAGATGCCGTTCTTGAGGTCGGTTTCGACGCCCTGGCTATCGGTCACCACCATCTGAAATGTCTTCTCAGCCTTCGTGTCGGCGGCTGACGCGACCGGAATCCAGCACACCAATGTCCACAAAAGTAGCCCATGGACATAGACTCCCACCGTACGGGCTGCCTCCACCTTCATGATGCCTCCGCTTGATCCTAAAGGTCTGCATGCTCTGTAGCCTTACCGTACCTCGCTACTCGAGACAGATGAAACTCTGCGTCCTCATTCGTTGACGATGTGAAACTGGAGCGTCCAATCCCTGCGCATACCACGCGCTGAACTGATACCCCACACACACCTCGACAGAGGAACAGCGAGCATGATCGGGACCACATGAACCGGGATTAGGCGGAAGCTGGTGGTGCGCGAGAGTGACTGGGGGCGAGCAGTTGAATCAAAAAGCCATGGTCGGGGTCAAACGGAGGGAGGCTGACTATTTCAAATACTTGCGTCGAGTAAACGGAAGCTACCACATGCAGGCCGGCGGTGGCACACATCCAGGCGCAAATGCCGGACGCATGCATGCCCGCGTCGTGATGCGCCGTATGTTGAAATTCATGCGCAGCGGCGCTGCCGGTCGTCACTGCCAATAGGACAATGGCGGCGCAGACAACGACCCAGGCGATGGTTCTCAAAAATGGGCTTTGCATAGACAACAACCGAGCTACCTGATGGGCAGATTAACAAAGTGAGCAGGGAAGCGTCAACAAGCGCTTTCGCGAAGAACGCCGCCGCTTCTCGCAAAAAATCGCACTCCTTGCTCACCTGCGCCGGCTGCCGACGCAACTCCCGACGCCGGCGCCCAGGACATTCGTCCCATCCCCAGTTCCGCGGCGATCTGGGTGACGCTCACGCAGGGAAACTCGAGCATCGTCACCGCTTCTCGCTTGTACTCGGCTGAAAACTTCCGCCGTTGGTTCAGGACACCCTTCCTGGCCCATTATGGCCTTAATCAAGGTATCCGCGAAATCAGGGGAGAACCCGAACAACGAGAAGGGAATTAGACATAGATGCGAATTTACGAGTTCCTGCGTCCGCTCCGCCACGCGCATCTCCAATTCCTGAGCGAAAGAGCGAAGCCCATCCTCGCTCTTTCGCAAGGCCTCTTCGACTTTCTTTCGTTCGGTGATGTCGAAGAAGACACTCACGAACCGCCTGGCCGGCCGTCATCGTCGTACAAAAAACGTCCCGCTGTCCGTACCCATGTGATTTGACCGTTATCGACGCGACGGACGCGATGCTCGGAACGATACACGTCGTGCTCGCGCTCGGCGCGCTCCGCTCCATCGTTATTTTTGGCAGGTCTTCGGGGAGGACCGCCTTCCGCCACATCTCCTGCGTCGCCTCGCCGGTCGTATTCGGCTTGTAGCCGAGCAAGGTAAAATGGCTCTCCGACCAAATGTTGCGCCCAGTGACAAGATTCAGGTCCCAAGCGCCGGCATCGCCGCCAATATGGCCATTTGCAGCCGTTCATCCGAGGCACGGAGTGCCCGCGCTCCCTGCTTTCGTTCGTTGACTTCATACCGGAGCACTTCCATGGCTGCTTCGGCTTTGTGCCGCGCGCGTCGCTGGGCCTGTCCGAAGCCGGCAAATGCCAAAGAGACCAAAAAATATGTGACGTATCCGACCTGCTGCTGCATCCCGATCACGGCCAGCGAATAACGCGGCGGCATAAAGAACCAGCTCGACAGCAACCCGCCCAGTGCGATGGCCGTCAATGATGCGCCCCAGCCGCCGTACCAGGTCGTGATCGCGACCGCCACAAAAAACGTCACGTAGGGCAGGTGGTCACCGAGAAGAGGGTCGAGAGCAAAACGGCTCAGTAGCGCGAGCAGAGTCGCACTCAACGCCACCCCATACTCTTTTAAGATGTTCGGATTACTTCTTGCCCAGCGAAAAAGGATCATGCCTCCAGTATCAAACGGATGCCATGCAGCGGGTTACCCGGGATCAGACTCGCCCGTCGAGCTGAGGCGCAGCCGGCGGACCACCGGCGCGCAATTACAGGGCTCGAATGGTCTTGTACAGCTCATCGACGGCGGCTTCCTTCGTCAAGAGGGTCACGGCGCCGGCCTTGGTCATCGCCTCGGCGTTCTCGCCGGCGGCATTGACCGACAGGCCGATAACACTGATGGCCGGATGGCGCGCCCTGATTTGCGCGGTCGCTTCCACCCCGTTCAGCTTCGGCATGTTGATGTCCATGATGACGACGGCGGGCAGCAGTCGCTCCACGGAGGCCACCGCTTCCTCGCCATCCGCCGCCTCTCCAACGACATCGATATCGGCATAGCCGTCCAAAATGGCGCGCAGGCCCTGGCGGACCACGGCATGGTCGTCTACCAACAGCACCCGCACCTTCGCGTTCTCTTGGAGGGGCGAGTGCTGAGTGGTGAGTGGTGGGTTTTTGGAGGAGGAGCGGGTGACTGGCGCGCTGCGCGCGACGCTCAACACGCCACTGTCTTGCTCGCCACTCTCCACGGCCAGAGCGACAGCCGGTAGCGCAACCGGCAAGACCAGGGTGGCCGTGGTGCCCTGTCCAGGGGCCGCCTGCAGCTCGAACCAGCCGCCCAGCGCCTTCATCCGTTCACGAATGCTGAAAAGGCCGAATTTGGACGATAACGACGCGACCCCGCCACGATCGGGAACCGCTGCCGGATCGAAGCCGGCGCCGTCATCCCGCACGACGATGACCAGGCGGCCGTCGCGCCACTCGAGGGTGACGGTCGCTTCGCCGGTGCCCGCATATTTCGACGAGTTGATGAGCAATTCGCGCACCGACTGAAAGAGCAGCACCACCTGGTCTTCGGGCAGGACGACGTCTTTTTTCGGTACCTGCACGGTGACGGTCAGATCGTGCTTGTGCATGAAGTCGCCGAGCCATTTGAGACCGGCCGACAGCCCGTGATCCCGAAGCACGGCCGGACTCAGATCCGCCACCAACGACCGGGTGTACTGCAGCGCCTCTGTAAAGACATCGTCCAATTGGGTCATCACCTCGGCGCAGGCCGGCAGCTCGCGCGCCAGGCGCTTACCCTGCCCGAGTTTCAACTTGCCCAGCACCAGCGTCTGCTGCAAGTGGTCATGCAGCTCCGCGGCTAACCGACGACGTTCCCGCTGTTCGGCCAGATTCAGTTCGGTCGCTAGGGCCCGCAGCCGTTCCTGAGACGCCACCAGTTCCCGCGTTCGCTCGGCGACCTGTCCCTCCAATTCCTCGGCAAAGCGTTCGATGCGCGCCTGCGCCTCCTTCCGCTCGGTGATGTCGTAATTCACCCCCACCATCCGCACGAGCCGACCTTCGCGATCCGACACCGTCGCGCCATGGCCGACGATCCAGCGAATGCGGCCATCAGGAAGCACAATCCTGAATTCTTCCGACAATCGTCCCGTCTCGATGGCGAAGACGGTCGCCTCCTTCACTCTTGCCACGTCATCGGGATGCACCAGCCTATAGAAACCCTCTGCGTCTGCAGGCGACTGGTGCGGCGGCCATCCAAACAGCTCACTTTGCTTGGCATCCCACCTGATCTGCTGGGTCTTCAGGTCGAATTCCCAGGCGCCCATGGCGCCGGCCGCCATGGCCGTTCTGAGAAGCTCCTCCTTCTCTTGCAGCCGACGCTCCGCCTCCCGTTGCTCCGTGATGTCGGTATTCGTCCCGAACCACCGCTGAACGTTCCCCGAGGAATCTCGAATCGGCAAGGCCCGCGAGAGGAACCATCGATACTGACCATCCCTGCCTCGTAGAGGAAAGGTGTCTTCCCACGGTTCCCCCGTGGCATGCGCCTGCTTCCAGGACTCCATGACATGGTCCAAGTGATCGGGATGATGCACCGCAGTCCATCCCCAGCCTTGCATCTGGTCGAGCGTGGTATCGCTGTACTCGTACCACCGCCGGTTATACCAATAGATCCACCCGTCGGCCTCCGCGATCCAAGCGAACTGAGATATGTTGTCTGCCAGCAGGCGGAAGCGTTCTTCGCTGTCCTTCAGCGCCTCTTCAGCCCGCTTGCGGTGGTCGATGTCCAGTACCATGCCGTGCATCCGCACCACGATGTCCCGTTCATCGAAATAGCTTTGCCCTTTGGCGGCGAGCCAATGGAGGGTTCCATCGGGCCAAACGGCGCGATACTCGATGTCATAGGGGCTTGAATTGTGGTTTGCACGCATGACGGCATCATGCGTGCCTACGCGGTCGTCGGGGTGCAGGAGTTCGAGGAACCGGGCATAGGTCAGCACGGCCTCCGGCGGGAGACCGAACAACACCTTGCATCGGTCGGACCAGATCAATTCACCATTCCGCACGTCCCAGAACCACAGTCCCAGATTGGCGCCTTCCGCCGCCAGTCGAAGTTTTTCTTCGCTTGCCCGCAGCGCCTCCACTGCGCGCTCCGCCTGTCCCCTCGCGGCAACGGCATCCTCCATTACATTGAGCGCGGCTCGGCGGGAGGCCTGCTGGTCGGCAATCGCCTGCTGCAATTCGCGGTTGCGTTGCGCCAGTTCAGCCTGCGCCTGTTTGAGCGCCTCCTGTTGCTCGCGAAGCATATGCACCGACTGGACTGAGGCTTCCAATTCGGACAGATCGGAGGCCACCAGACACACGATGGGGCAGTCGATCGATTCGATCAGGCTGGCTCTCATTTGTACCGGGACTTGAGTCCCATCGGTCGAGAGAAGGGTCAGACGCAGGAGAGGACCCACCTCCGCGCTGGCGAGCAGTTCTGCGGCTCGGGAATGTTGCCCCGCCGGCAGGAAGGCGTTCAGCGCTTGGCCCACGATGGTTTCCTGCGGAGTCCGTATCAACTCGCAGAAGCGCCGGTTGCAAAATAAAATGGCGCCCTCGAGGGTCACGGTGAGAGCCGCCTCGTTCATGGTCTCGACGATGGCGCGATAGTGGCGATCGGCGCCCGAAAGCGAATAGATCTGCTCGCCCTGCGAGCCGTCGATGATGAGCGCGTTCACGTCGCCCCGTCGGATCGCTGCCAACGTCTGTTCTGCCTCATCGAGCCGCAGGCGCAACCCCTCCGCTTCCTCGCGCAAGCGCTGGATCGTCGGCTTCTCGTTCAGGCTGTTAGGCGTCGACTCACGCTCCATCGATGTCCCTCATCCTGCCTGCGGTCGAAATTCCAGCCCCACCCGTTCTTCGTTCGACAAGTCGCTGATGATTTTCTTGATCGGCTTCGGCAGTTTTCGCCCCAGCGTGGGAATAGCGATGATCTGATCACCGGCGGCGAACTTCGGATTTTGAATCAGATCGATCACCTCGATTCATAACGGTTCGGCATTCTCCAATCCCCGGCCGTCCGTGCTGCGACCCGGTCAACCTTCTAGACGGGCGTTTCTTCGCTGCCGGCAATCTGGGTCTCCTTGATGCAGTTCAATTCATAAGCCGGGGGCAGGCCGGCCACCCGCCGAGCGTCATTCACTTCCTGTTTCAATTCGATCATGCGCAGCTCGCGATCCACCGCGATACGGTTGAAGCGCGCCAACTCGTCCGCATGCGCGCGCAGTTCCTCGTGGCTTCGTCGCAACGTGTCTTCTACCTGCTTACGCTCGGTAATGTCGTTGAAGATGACGGCGACTGTTCGGTCCTCCGCGCCGCCGATCCGATAAGCGTATCCTTCATACCAGCGATGCAGCTGGACGGCGGGATATTCAAAACGCTTCGATTGCCCCGACAGGGCCACCTGGCCGTACAATTCGAACCAGTGTTCTTCATGCTGAGGCGCGATGTCCCGCATCCGTTTGCCTCTGGCTTCAGCGATGCCGGTTTGCTTCTCGAATGACGGGTTGGTTTCCACAAAGACGTAATCGACCGGTTTGCGATGCTCATCGAATATCACGTCGATGATACAAAAGCCCTCGTCGATGGACTCATAGAGATGGCGATAGCGTTCCTCCGATCGGCGCACCACCTGTTCCGCCTCTCGGCGTACCCGCGCCATATCGAGATGCGCCGCCACTCGGGCGAGCAATTCCTTGGCGCTGAATGGTTTGATCAAATAATCGTCGGCGCCCTGCTCCAATCCTTGGATGTGAGATTCTTCCCCTGCCCGAGCGGAGAGCACAATGACCGGAATGGTCCTTGTTCCAGGATCGCTTCGGAGTTCCCGCAACAGGCCAAAGCCGTCGAGTTTCGGCATCATCACATCGGTCAGGACGAGATCCGGCCGCCGAGCTCTCGCCGCCGCCAAGGCGGCTTCCCCGTCCGGCGCCGCCTCGACGGCATAGCGCTCGGTCAGCAAGCGAGTCACGTACTGCCGCATGTCGGCGTTGTCATCGACGACTAAAATGCGCGAACGAGTGGTGAGCGAAGAGGGATCGGAAGCGGAACGTCCGGGCAGCTTGCCGCTCGCCACGCGCCACTCTCTTGCTCCCCACTCCCCTCCTTCGCTCCACTCGTCACGCGCCACTTCATCCGGCAGCCATCTGAGCGCTTCTTCCACGAACGGTCCGGCCCCCAGGACGTCAAAGCCCAAACGAAGGTTCACACCGACTTTGTCTGCCGGCAGGTGCGACACGCCGAACAGCAACGACACTACAAACGTGCTGCCCTCTGCCACCCGGCTGACGGCGGTGACGCTGCCGCCGTGCAGACGGACCAATTCATGCACCAGCGCGAGACCGATGCCGCTTCCTTCATGCGTGCGACTTCGGCTGTTCTGCACCCGATGGAACCGTTCGAACAGCCGAGGCATCTCCTCTGCGGGGATGCCGACGCCTGAGTCGCGCACGGTTAAAATGACGTGGCGCGTGGTCAGTGGCGAGTGGTGAGAGGCCGATGAATTAGTGGCGAGTTGGGAGTTCTCGTCGGTGTTCTCTGTCTTGTTCTCACTCGCCACTTCCCTGACGCTGACTTGTATCTCGCCTTCGAAGGTGAACTTGAAGGCGTTGGAGAGGAGGTTCAACACGATCTTTTCCCACATGTCGCGATCGACGTAGACCGGCTCGGACAGCGGCGGGCAATCGACTACCAGCTTCAACCCCGCGCGCTCGGTGGCCGAGCGGAAGCAACTGGCAAGCTCGGCGGTGAAGGCAGACAGATCCGTCGCCTCGTAATGCGCCTGCGCGCGCCCGGCCTCGATACGCGAGAAGTCCAACAGGCTGTTGACCAGTCGCAAGAGCCGCAGGCCATTGCGATTGACCACTTCCAGCTGGCCCTTGGCAGCGGGCGCCAGATCCGTGTGGCTCCGTGACAGCAATTCCTCAACCGGGCCGAGCATGAGCGTGAGCGGCGTGCGGAATTCGTGGCTGACGTTCGAAAAGAAAGTGGTCTTGGCGCGGTCCAACTCGGCCAGGGCCTCGGCGCGTTTCCGTTCTTCTTCATAGGCGCGTGCATTCGCGACGGCGGTCGTAATGGCGCTTGCCAACAAGTCGTAGAAGCTGCGATACATTTCGTTCGATTTGAGGCGAGCGCTCATTCCCGCCACGACGACGGCCAACGGCCGAGCCATTCCAGGCGGCATGATCGGAAGCAATACGGCTGATTCGATCGGTTCGGAAAAGGGACCGGCGGAAATATGTCCGAAACGTTGCATGACGTCGTCCACCGGCGTCGCCGCACCGGCGCAAAACACCTCTGCGATCGGCCAGGACACCTGATCGGACGCTTCCAAGTCGAGGCGATCGGGAACTGCCCTTGAGTCGACGGGAAGGCCCGTCGCTGCGACGAGACAAGCGTGGTTCTCTCCCTCATCGAGCCGATAGATCAGCAGAAAAGGCAGGTCGAGAGGATGGGTCGCGAGTGTGTGTGTAGTGAGCGCAAAGGCGTCCTGAATGGATTTCCCGTCACTCGCATGGCTGGCGAGGTCGCGCAACGTTCGTGTTCGGCGTTCACCCAGTAACTTCGGTGTCATCTCGATCACCGGATGAAACAGCCCCATCAGGCAGCCGGTCTCATCGCGAATCGGGCTGAACGAAAATGTGAAAAAACATTCCTCCGTGTACCCATGGCGCTCAAGGAAGATGTGCTGGTTCTCCAAAAACGCAGTGTCGCCCGCGAGGGCGGAATCGTGCGCGTCGCCGATCACCGGCCAGGCTTCGCGCCAGCATTCTTTAAAGTTTTGCCCCATTGAGGCCGGATGTTTGTCGCCGCAAATAACGCGATACCCGTCGTTGTACAACTGAACAAGCTCCGGTCCCCAGATAATGCAAATCGGCAAATCCGATGCGAGACAGATGCTGATTGTCGTACGGAGGCTCTGCGGCCAGGATAGAATCGAACCCAGCGGCGTCTGCGACCAATCCATCAAGCGGATCAGCCGGCCCATCTCGCCGCCGCCGCTCAGAAAATCCAAGCTCTGGTCGATCGGGCCGTTCTTCATAAAGTCACCTCCGACAGGTCTTCCGCTCGCCCTGCACTCAACGCGGACTTTTTTCCATTTTTTGCGGACCAGGGTTTTTCCTAGGGGGAAAATGATATGGAGGTTGAGAAGGCGATTCCACTAGGGAGGCCCCTAGGCACTGAGCCATACAGGACGCAGTCAGCCAGACATTTCCTGTCTGGATTAGGGCCCTCCCATGCCGATGATGCGTTCCACGCGTTCATCCCGCCCGCCCAGATCACGATACCGCCGATATTGTGCCAGGGCCCTGGCCATGTCCTTCCGGTGGAGTTCGTAAAAGACCCCGAGATTGTAATGGGCCTCTCCAGAATTGGGTTTGAGGGCCACGGCACGCTCATGCTCCTTCTCCGCTTCATCCAATCGATTCAGGTTGGTGTACACCATGCCTAGATTCAAATGGGCTTCCGCATATTCGGGGCGATATCGAATCACCTCCAGAAACTCGCGCTCGGCCTCGATGAGCAGCCCCTGACTCCGGAACACGAAACCGAGATTGTAATGGGCATCGACCAGGTCCGGCCTCACCGCGATGGCCTGATTGAAGGCGGCGGTCGCTGCGTGCAAGTCATTCCCGCGCTCGGCCAGACGCCCGAGGAGATACCAGGCATCGGCATGCCGCGGGTTCGCCTGCGTGAGACGGGACAGTTGCTCGCGGGCCATTCTCAGGTCACCTTGGCTGTCGTAGAGATTGGCCAGATGGTACAAGGCCTCGGCATGATCAGGCCGCACACGCAGGAGAGATTGGTACATTTTCACGGCATTGGAGCGATCACGCCGTTCCTCATAGATCCGCGCCAAATCCAGGTGGGCCTCTTCGTTGCCCGGCGCAATGTCCAGGATCTGTCGCAACACCCTTTCCGCTTCGCTGCCGCGTCCCTGCGCGAGATACACATCGGCGAGATCGTTCAGAATCTCCGCCGACGGCGCGATAAGCTTCAGCGACTGTTTGTACGCCTGGATCGCCCCTTCGGGATTTCGTTTACTCTGGAAATACACCAACCCCAGCACATGATAGGCCTCGGCGAGCCGGGGATTCTGCGCAATGGCCTTTTTTAGTGCCTCGATCGCGCCATCGGCATTACCCTCGCGAAAGAGCGTCACTCCCCGTTCATAGCTGCGCCGGGCCGATTCAGACGAGGGGGCCGGAGCCGCCGGCGACTCAGAAGTGGAACAGACACAGACCAGACAGAAGAACGAAAGACCGGTGAGAAGATGACGCGAGAAACTGGCTGCACGCCGCATCGAAATCCGCAATAGAGTTCGTGGGTGAAACTCGCCGAGCGCATCGGCGAAATGACGGGGATCACTATAGACAGCAGGGCATTCAAAAGCAATGACAGGGACATCGCCGCATCTGACTACGAAGGAGTTGAGACCACCGCCGCTGTTTCGGTAGGATTCCCCTATGGATTCCTGTATACTCCGCCGCCGAGCCGAAGCTCCTGTTGCGAGCCTCGCTCGTGAGAATGAAGGTGCGCCTGCATGCTGACACAAGTACTCAACATCGTATTCGGAAGCAAGAACGACCGCGAGATCAAGGCGTTGCGCCCGATCGTCGAGCGGATCAACGGATTCGAATCGAACTTGACGCCGCTCTCCGATCACGCCCTAGCCGATAAGACGCAAGCATTCAAAAAGCGTCTGGAGGCCGGAGAAACACTGGACGACATTCTGCCCGAAGCGTTCGCCGTCTGCCGCGAAATGTCCCGCCGTCGCCTGAACATGCGGCACTTCGACGTGCAATTGATCGGCGGCATGATTTTGAATAAGGGCCGGATCGCTGAAATGAAGACCGGTGAGGGCAAGACCCTGGTCGCCACGCTTCCGCTCTATCTCAATGCGCTGGATGGAAAAGGCGCTCACCTCGTCACCGTCAATGATTATCTGGCCAAACGCGATGCGCAATGGATGGCTCAGCTCTACCATGCGCTCGGCCTTTCCGTCGGCATCATTCAGCACGATGCCTCCTTTCTCTATGACCCGACGTACGAGGCAACGGACAAGCGGCTGCAACACCTCCGGCCCTGCAGCCGGCATGAAGCCTACCGCGCCGAGATTACCTATGGCACCAACAACGAGTACGGCTTCGATTATCTTCGCGACAACCTGATCGTCAGCGACTTGAGCCAGTGCGTGCAGCGGCCCTTGCACTTCGCCATTGTGGACGAAGTCGACAGCATCTTGATCGACGAAGCGCGGACGCCGTTGATCATCTCCGGTCCCACGGATCAGACGACGGACCTGTACTACCGCATTAACGCCATCATCCCGCAGCTCAAACCTGAGCAGGATTTTACGATCGAGGAAAAAACCAAGACCGCGTCGCTCACGGAAGAGGGCAACGTCCGCGTCGAAAAGCTGCTGGGCGTGGATAATCTTTACGACCTGCAGCACATGGATCTCGTGCATCACGTCGTAAAGGCGTTACAGGCCTATGCCCTCTACAAGCGCGATGTGGATTACGTGGTGAAGGACGGCGAGGTCCTCATTGTGGATGAATTTACCGGCCGTTTGATGCCGGGCCGCCGCTGGAGCGATGGATTGCACCAGGCCGTGGAAGCCAAAGAAGGCGTGAAAATCGCCAACGAGAATCAGACCCTGGCCTCGGTGACGTTTCAGAACTATTTCCGCATGTACAAGAAGCTCGCGGGCATGACCGGCACCGCCGACACGGAAGCGGGTGAATTCGCGAAAATCTACAACCTGGACGTCAACGTCGTTCCGACCAACCGGTCCATGATCCGCAAGGATTATGCAGACGTCGTCTTCCGCACCGAAAAAGAAAAGTTCACCGCCATCGTCGAAGAGATCAAAGACTGCCACGAACGCGGCCAGCCGGTTCTGGTCGGCACGATTTCCATCGAGAAGTCCGAGCGGCTGGCGGGGTACCTGAGCCGGAACGGCATCAAGCACAACGTGCTCAATGCCAAATTCCACGAAAAAGAAGCCGAGATCATCGCCCAAGCCGGGCGCAAAGGCGCGGTCACCATCGCCACCAACATGGCGGGCCGCGGCACGGACATTCTCCTGGGCGGTAACCCCGACTTTCTGTTCAAACGAATTCTGTACCAGGATGAGAGCCTGGAAGAGTCCCGCAAACTAGAGATCTTTGAAGAGATCAAGGCCGATTGCGAAAAGGACAAGCAAGAAGTGATCGCGGCGGGCGGGCTGCATATCCTGGGAACCGAACGGCACGAAAGCCGTCGCATCGACAATCAGCTTCGCGGCCGCGCGGGCCGTCAAGGCGATCCCGGGTCCTCGCGATTCTATCTGTCGCTCGAAGACGATCTGATGCGCATTTTCGCCTCCGAGCGCGTCTCCCAGTTGATGCTCAAGCTGGGCATGGAAGAAGGCGTGCCGATCGAACATGGCATGGTCACGCGCGCCATCGCCAACGCGCAGAAAAAAGTCGAGGCGCACAACTTCGAAATCCGCAAACAGCTCCTCGAATATGACGACGTGATGAATAAGCAGCGCGAAGTGATCTACCAGCACCGCCACTCGGTGCTGGCCGGTGAGCATATCCAGGAAGATATCCACGAGATGATGCGGGACGTTGTCCAGGCGTTCGTCGACACGACCTGTCCGGCCGAGCAGTATCAGGAGGAATGGGACTACAACGGTCTCGGGGAATCGCTGGAAGGACAATTCGCCCTGGATATCACGCAGGGCCGCGGGAGCGTGGCCGAACACTTCAAGGACGTGGGCCGGGATGCCCTCGTCGAAGACGTCCACCAGCAGGTTCGTCACGCCTACGAGCACAAAGAACAGGAACTCGGCTCCGAGTTGATGCGCTATCTGGAAAAAATGCTGCTCCTGCAAGTGATCGACCATCATTGGAAAGATCACCTGCTGGGCATGGACCACCTGCGCGACGGGATCGGCCTGCGAGGCTATGGGCAAAAAGACCCGCTGATCGAGTATAAGCGCGAGGGGTTCGACATGTTTTCCTCCATGATGGACCGCATCAAGTCGGATGTGCTGGAACGCCTGTTCCGTGTGCAAGCCGTCCGGGGCGAACAACCGCCACCCGTGCCGGAACCGGTCCCGCCGCCTCGCATGGTGCTCAACCGCAGCGACGAACCAGCGCCGTCGCAAAGTGCGCAACGCCCAGCCGACAAGGTTGGTCGCAACGACCCCTGCCCCTGCGGAAGCGGGAAGAAATATAAGAAATGCCATGGCACCTAGGAAGGCGCCCGCGGATCATTCCATTCACAGTGAAATGGTCGCGAGCACCGGCAGATCTTCCCTCTTCTCCTGCTGTCATAGGTCTTTTCACCTTGACTTGCCGCTGAGGCGCGGCTAATCTAACCCCCTCTTTTCCCTAGAGAATCCGGCAAGAGACCTGTTTCCGCGTCGGCGCGTGAACGGTCGTTGATTGCCGATAAGCGTGGTGTCACTTTGAACACTGGGCATCCACAACTTCTGGCGGAGATCAGGGCTGAGATTGCAGCCGCAGGTCCGATTCCGTTTGCCCGCTTCATGGACCTGGCGCTGTATCATCCGAGATTCGGCTACTACGTTCGCCCGGTCGACGACCCCGCCATGGAACGCATCGGGTGGTCGGGCGACTTCTATACGAGCTCCGATGTGCATCCGATCCTCGGACAAGCCCTGGCCAAGCAAGCACAGCAACTCGATGCACTCCTCGGACACCCGAATCCCTTCACGGTAGTGGAGATGGGGGCAGGCAAGGGATTGCTGGCGCGGGATTTCCTCGCCGCCGGTCAACATGCCCCCGCGAATCTCGGTGACCGTCTCCGCTACATTTTGATCGAATGCAGCGCGTCGATGCGCACCGTGCAACACGACTATCTGGCCCCATGGATCGGACAAACCGGCCGAGTGGCCTGGCTTGATCGCTTGGAGGATCTGCCACAAGACAGCGTCACCGGCCTTTTTCTTTCCAATGAGCTGGTGGATGCGTTTCCCGTTCATCGCATCGCGGTGGTCGACGGCCGGCCACAAGAAATCTATGTCGATTCGCGTGAAGAACGGTTCATCGAGGTCTACCGCCCTCTCTCCAACGACCTGGCGGACTATTTGCGAGAGGGCGCCATCAACCTGCCGGATGGCTATCGAACCGAAATCAACCTCGATGCCATTCGTTGGATGGAGCAGGTCGCGCAGGTGATGGCTCGCGGCGCCGTCGTGACGATCGACTATGGCCACACCTCCGACGATCTCTACGGACCGGATCGCAAGAACGGCACATTCCTGTGTTACTACCGTCAAACCACGACAGAAGACGCCTACGACCGGGTGGGTGAGCAGGATATGACCGCCCATGTAGACTTCTCTGCCCTGGCCAAGGCCGGCCAGCGGGCGGGACTGGATGTGACCGGATTTACCAATCAAATGAGTTTCTTGATCGGCCTGGGCGCGGAGCAATTACTGGAGTCGCTCCAGCCTGAGTCTCCGGAGTTTTTTGCCGCAATTCACCTGCTGCGACCTGACGGCATGGGACGGACCTTCAAAGTTCTCGTGCAGCATAAGGATATGGCCAAGCCGGAACTGGACGGGTTGAAGTTTCAGCCATTCTTCGGATCGATTTTGGCGGCTCAATCGGCCGCCTAGCCGAGAACCGGCAAGGAATGATGGATACTACGAGCATCAGCCCTTTACGCTGTACCATTCACGCGTCGCGGATATGCCATGGGTAGCGAAGCCGCGCCGTTGAATTACATTCCGATTTTGATTTTTATCGTGATCGCGTTTGCGTTCAGCGCGGTCCAGTTGCTGGTCGGGCGAATCGCCAGACCGAACCGACCCTATCGCGCCAAGCTCGCGCCCTACGAGAGCGGCAGTCCCTTGTTCTCGGATGCTCGCGTGCAGTTTCCGATTCGGTATTACATCATTGCGATGCTGTTCGTGATTTTCGACATCGAAATCGTGTTCATGTTTCCATGGGCCGTGGCATTTAAGAAGCTGGGGTTGGTAGGGTTGGTCGAGATGGGCGTGTTTATTGCCATCCTGATCGTCGGGTTCTGGTATGCCTGGAAAAAGGGGGCGCTCGAATGGGATTGAGCGTGGACGGGCGAGAAGCCACCCCCGACACACAAAGGACAGGGCCGGCTCACCGCCTCGCCGGCGTGCGCAAACGTGACGCTCATTATTCTTCACGTCGCGCACCTCGCGGAACGCGCGGCCTCAGAAGGCCCTCGTTCGACGCGCGTAGGCGGAGGCGACCAGGCCACTCATCCTCCTTCTCGCTAAAGAGAAGAGGACAGTGAGAGGAATATGAGCTTTTTAGAGCGCCAGCTCGATGCGAACATTATGACGACGAATCTCGATGCCGTCGTCTGTTGGGCGCGCAAATCCTCCTTGTGGCCGATGACGTTCGGCCTGGCCTGTTGCGCCATCGAAATGATCGCCAGCGTGTCCTCGCGCTATGACATCGATCGGTTTGGCGCCGGCGTATTCCGCGCGTCGCCCCGCCAATCGGACTTGATGATCGTGGCCGGAACCGTCTGTCGGAAGATGGCGCCGGTCATCCGCCGGATCTACGACCAAATGCCGGAACCGCGTTATGTCATCTCCATGGGATCCTGCGCCACCTCCGGCAATCACTACAACAGTTATGCCGTGGTCCAGGGCGTGGACCAGATCGTCCCGGTGGACGTCTATATCGCCGGCTGCCCGCCGCGCCCGGAAGCATTGCTGGATGGCCTGCTAAAACTGCAGGAAAAAATTCAACGCGAACGAGTCTTCGTGAAGTGAGGCCGGCAAAGAATCTTTGAATTAGATGCAACCGCTGCTCGAACGATTGATGACGACTTTTCCTGACGCCATTCGCGGCGTGGAAGTGGACACTGCGCGAAACGAGGTCACGGCCCGCGTGGTTGCCGCCAGGATCGTCGACATTGCGCGCTGGCTCCATGACACGCCGGAGGCGCTGTTCGATCACATCACTGACATTTGCTCAGTGGACTATCCCGACGATGTGGAACGTTTTGAGGTCGTCTATCAACTGCTCTCGCTGCCCCACCGCCGGCGGATCCGGTTGAAAGCGCGGGTGACCGAGGATGTCCCGAACATTGCATCCGTGACCGGCATCTGGAAGGGCGCGGAATTCATGGAGCGCGAGGTCTATGATCTCATGGGCATCATCTTCGTAGGGCACCCCGATCTCCGGCGCATCCTCTTGCCGGAAGATTACGAAGAAGGGCATCCCCTTCGGAAAGATTTCCCCACCGAAGGGCGAGGCTGGCGCAGCTCCTTTCCGTTCATCCCGCGTCTGGACGAAACCCCAGTGGAGCAAACGGAAGGGGAGTTTAGCGACAAAGAGAAACGGGCCTTCCTGTCCACCGAACCCACGCAAGGCACGCACCGGCGCGAAGAATTGCTGCTGAATATGGGCCCTCAGCACCCCAGTACACACGGCGTGCTTCGGGTGGTATTGGAATTGGACGGAGAACGGATCGTCAAGGCCACCCCGGACTTGGGTTATCTGCACCGCGGGGTCGAGAAGCTGGCGGAAGGCCTCAATTATATGCAGATCATTCCGCACACCGACCGGCTCGACTATGTGTGCGCCATGACGAACAACTACGCCTACGTGCGCACGGTAGAAAAACTTCTGGACATCACCGTGCCGGAACGGGCGGAATATGTCCGCACCATGGTCGCGGAGATGCAACGGATCATCGGCCATCTATTTTGGCTGGGCACGCAGGCTCTCGACATCGGGGCCATGACCGTTTTCTTCTGGACCTTTCGCGAGCGCGAAGTGTTGTTGGATATGTTCGAAACCTTGTGCGGCGCGCGCCTGACCTTGAACTACTTTCGGATCGGCGGGGTGGACAGTGACTTCACTCCGGATTTAGTGGCTCGGCTCAAAGCCTTTCTGCAGACGTTTCCCGACAAGGTCAGCGAGTACAACCAACTGCTGATGTCCAACCGGATTTGGATCGGACGCACGAGAAACGTGGCGGTGATTTCAGCGGAAGACGCGATCAATTTCGGGCTGACCGGCCCGACCCTGCGAGGATCAGGCGTCGACTACGACGTGCGCAAGTATGAACCCTATGGGGTCTACGACAAAGTCGAATGGGAGGTGCCCGTCGGCAAACAGGGCGACACCTACGATCGATACTGGGTGCGTATGGAGGAGATGCGGCAAAGCGCGCGTATCATCGCGCAATGCCTCGACCAGTTGCCGGAGGGACCGATCATCGCGGATGTACCGCACGTGGTTCCTCCGCCCAAAGCCAAGGTCATGCGGGACATGGAGAGCCTGATTCACCACTTTATTATTTTCACGCAGGGGTTCAAGCCGCCGAAGGGCGAAACCTACTGCGGCACGGAAGCTCCCAAAGGCGAGCTCGGTTTCTTCATCGTCAGTGACGGCAGCGCGCGGCCGTACCGGCTGAAAATTCGCGCCCCGTCGTTCATTCACATGGGCGCGTTCGACCATATGGCCCGCGGGTATTTGATTTCGGACATCATCACGATCTTCGGGACCTACGACATCGTCATGGGGGAATGTGATAGATGAGGGGCGCGCGCCCGTTGGGACATACCGGCTCACTCTTCATCGTGGTTGGTAGGTGGGCGCAGGTAAGGGAACAATGCTGAAAGAAACGCACCAGGCAGAAATCGACGATATTCTGAGCCGCTATCCGGTGAAGCGATCGGCCTTGCTGCCTTTGCTGTACCTCGCGCAGCGCGCACAAGGCTACGTCACCGAACCGGCCATGCAGGAAATCGCCGGGATCTTGAAGCTGACCCCGCCGCAGGTGTATGAGACAGCCACGTTTTATACCATGCTGAACCTGAAGCCGGTCGGCAAGTTCCACATTCAGGTCTGCAAATCGCTCATGTGCGCGCTCGTCGGTTCAGATACCCTCATTGCATGGATCGACACGAAACTGGGCATCAGACCAGGTGCGACGACGGCGGACAAACTGTTCACGTTGAGCGCCGTGGAATGTCTGGCCGCCTGCGGGACTGCACCGATGATGCAGATCAACGACGACTATTACGAGCGGTTGACCGAAGACAAACTCGATCGCATCTTGGCGGATTTGCGACAGACCGGCGCGTCATCGCTGAAGACCGGCCCGTTCATGTGGCCGGAACCGAGTGGGGCAAAGAGCTAATAGCCTATGGCGTATGGTTGGAACTGGGGAAGCCTATCCGTGCCATCAGCATTACGCTATAAGCCATAAGCTCTGGAGTTAAGATGCCGACGTACGAACCGATCCTTCTCAAAAATATGCAGCAACCCGGCTACGGGGGTTCACTGGCAGACTATGAGCGCACGGGCGGGTACCAGGCGCTACGGAAGGTCGTGGGCAAGGTCAGTCCCTCAGACGTGACCGCCGTCGTCATGAAATCGGGCTTGCGCGGACGCGGCGGCGCCGGATTTCCGACCGGAGTCAAATGGGGGTTTCTCCCCAAGGACTACCAGGGGCCGCGCTACCTCTGCTGCAATGCCGACGAAAGTGAACCGGGCACCTTCAAAGATCGCCAGCTGATCGAGCGTGATCCGCACCAGTTGATCGAAGGGATTGTGATCGCCTGTTATGCCATCGGCGCCGCCAGTTCCTACATCTATATTCGCGGCGAATTTGTCCTCGGGGCCAAGATCCTCGAACAGGCCATCGCAGAAGCCCGTGCCACCGGCTATGTCGGCAAGAATATTCTCGGCAGCAACGTGACCATCGACGTCTGGGTCCACCGCGGCGCTGGCGCCTATATCTGCGGCGAGGAAACGGCCCTCTTGGAATCGCTCGAAGGTAAACGCGGCCTGCCGCGCGTCAAGCCGCCGTTTCCGGCGACACACGGGCTCTATAACAAACCGACGGTGGTGAACAATGTCGAGACCCTGGCCAATCTGCCGCATATCATGACTCGTGGGGCCGAATGGTTCGCGTCGATCGGGTCACCACCCAAGAGCACGGGCACACGTGTCTTTTGCGTGAGCGGCCATGTGGCACGGCCCGGCAATTATGATGTCCCGATGGGCATCACCTTTCGCGAGCTCATCTACGATCAGGCCGGCGGCATGCGGTCGGACAAGAAGCTCAAGGCTTTCATTCCCGGCGGCGCGTCCGCGCCCTTTCTGACTCCCGATCACCTGGATGTCAAACTGGACTTTGAATCGGTGGCGCAGGCTGGATCGATGCTGGGATCGGGCGGGGTGACGGTCATGGAAGAGGGCACCGACATGGTCTGGGCCGCGTTGCGCCTGATGGAATTTTTCTATCACGAGTCCTGCGGCAAGTGCAGTCCCTGCCGGGAGGGTAGTTCCTGGCTCGTACAGGTCATGCGCCGGATCGTCAACAAGCGCGGGCAGATGTCCGACCTTGAAACATTGACTGACCTGTGTAAAAACATCGCCGGACGCACGGTGTGCGCATTCGGAGACGCCGAGGTGGCCCCCATCATGAGCACGCTCAAACATTGGCGGCACGAGTATGTGACCTTGATCCATGCCGCCGAGACGGCCAATTTGATACGGCCGGAAGCGGTCGGGCGACATTGAGGTATTTCGTGAAGCCTACGTATCCTTTCAACACCTGTTCCATGCGCACTGTTCAAAACTCAATTGAACATGAGAGCTGCTCACTCGATGCCTGATTCAACAACAGACACCGTCCGCCTCACGATTGACGGCACCACGGTCGCGGTCCCCAAGGGCACGCTCGTGATCGAGGCGGCGAGGCGCGTCGGCGTGATGATTCCGCATTTCTGCTATCACCCCAAGCTGAAACCGGACGCTAACTGCCGGATGTGCCTGGTCGAAGTCGAGAAGATGCCGAAGCTTCAGACCGCCTGCAGCACCCCGGTCGCCGAAGGGATGGCGGTGCGGACCGCGACCAGCGTGGTAGACGATGCCCACAAATCGGTTCTGGAATTCATCTTGGCCAACCATCCGCTCGATTGCCCGGTCTGCGACCAGGGCGGCAAGTGCGACCTCCAGGACTTCTCGCATCAATATACGCCGACGACCAGCCGCTTTACGGAAACCAAACGCATCTTCCAGAAAGAATACTTCAGCCCGCTCATTGAAACGCAGATGAATCGCTGCGTGCAATGTTTGCGCTGCGTCCGCTATTGCGACGAAATCATGGACGTCAAAGCGCTGGCTCCGGTCGGACGCGGTACCATGACCGAAATCAAGCACTTCGGTCTACATCAGCTCGACTGCGAATTTTGCGGCGGCTGCATTCAGATCTGCCCGGTCGGCGCCATCACGAGCCGCCTGTCGATGTATGAGTACCGCCCCTGGATGCTCAAACGGGCCGAGACCATTTGCACCTTCTGCGGCGATGGCTGCCGGATCACCGTCCAAACCAAGGGCAGCGAACTGATCGAGGTCAACTCGACGCATGGCGCCGGCAGAAACAACGGCGACCTCTGCGCTCGTGGATTTTTTGGCTTTCATGCCACCAGCCATTCCGACCGCCTCGTGCACCCGTTGATCCGCCGGAACGGAATACTCATGGAGGCCACCTGGGAAGACGCATTGGAATATGTGGCCGAACAGGCTCTGCGGGTGAAGCTGGCCCACGGCTCAGATGCGTTCGGGGGACTCATTACGTCCCGCTGCACCAACGAAGATCTCTACGTATTCCAAAAATTCATGCGCCAGGTGATCGGGACCAACCAGATCGACAGCAGCGCGCGATACGGCCACGTGAGCGGCGTGCAGGCACTGCGCAGGGTTCAAGGCACCCACCGCTGGACCATCGCCTTTGAGGACATCGTCGCGGCCGACGCCCTGCTCTTAGTCGGCACCAACATCACTGAAACCAGCCCGATCACCGGACTCAAAGTCAAGGAAGCCGTCAAGAAACAACAGGCCACGCTCATCACGATGGAAACGTTGCAACCGGCCGTCGATACCCTCAGTAATATCGTCAATCTGGCCGCTCAGCATTTCCCGACGTATCCCACGCAATTCGGGAATACCGTCATCGGGTTGATCAAGGCGGTCATCGAGCACCACCTGGTCGATGCCACCCTGGCCGGGCAGGCACCGGCTTTCGTGCAACGCCTTACCGCCACGCTGGAGGCCTCTTCCTGGGAATCCTTGGAAGCGGCGACCGGTCAGACGCGATCCCAATGGGCGGAGACCGCGCAGACGTTGGCTGAGGCGAAGCGTGTGGTCATCCTGGTCGGAAACGGCGTGCTGCGTCAGCCGGGCGGTCAGGGCACGATCACGAATCTCCTGGACCTGTTGATCCTGCTCGGCAAACTCGACAAGCCGGGCTGCGGCCTTGGTCCACTCGCTGAAGAAAACAACGATCAAGGGGCGATTGAAATGGGCGCCGTGGCCGAATTCATCCCCGGACCGGCGCCCCTCGACGACCAGGCCGCCCGCGAACGCATTGCGGCCGTGTGGCGCGAAGAATTACCTCACACCCCCGGCGCGCCGCTGACCGACATGCTCGCCGCAGCCGGCAAAGGCACCCTTAAAGCGTTGTTTGTCGTCGGAGAAAACCCGGTCGGCACCCTGCCCGTCGCGGCGCAAGCCAAGGAAGCTCTGTCGAAGCTGGATCTGTTGGTCTGTCAGGAATTGTTCCTCACCGAGACCGCGGCGATGGCCCACGTGGTGCTCCCCGCTTCTTCCTATATGGAAAAAAACGGCACCTTCACAAATTCCGAAGGGTACGTGCAAGCCGTTCGCCAAGCGATCGATCCGGTCGGTGACAGCCGCCCCGACTGGGAAATGTTCTCAGCGATCTCGGTGCTGATGGGGTCTCCTCTCGAATACGGAGACGCGCGGGAAATTTTGAAAGAGATCCGGAGCGTGATCCCGGGTTATGGTCTGCTGGGGCCGGCTCCGACTCCACCACAAGTCGACCACCGTGTATTAACGCACTATCTCACGGAGGGTTTTACGGGGGATGTGACGGCACGTTATGCCCTCACGTCCCCGTTGCCGACCGGCGACAATCAATTCACGTTGATGTTCGTCCAGACGTTGTTTCACTCAGGAAAACTGTCGACACGCTCCAAGGGGCTTCTGCAATTGCAGCAGGAAGGGTTCCTCTCGGTGAATCCGGAGGACGCCGTCCGACTGGGCCTGACGGACGGAGAGCAGGTCCGGATTTCGAACGCGCGGGGATCCTTGACCACTTCCATGAAGATACGCGAGCGTGTGCCGCCCGGCCTGCTGTGGTATCCGGAACATTTCGACGGCGAAGCCAAACACCTCGCCGACTGGGCGATTGATCCCCGGACGCAAATCCCCTATTTTAAGCTCGCGCGCGTGTCTCTCGCGAAGGTCTCGTAGACGGAACGAGGAGTATTGTCGTATGGAAATCGGATTGCGACTGGCGGTGTCGTTAGCTCAAATCGCCGCGGTGATGGGGATCGTGATGCTCACCGTGATGGTCCTCACCCTTGCCGAGCGCAAAGTCCTCGGCTGGATGCAGGACCGGATGGGCCCGATGGAAGTCGGCCCCTACGGTATCCTCCAACCGATCGCCGACGGGCTGAAACTCTTCTTTAAAGAAGACATCATTCCGTCCGGCGCCAATAAATTCCTCTTCACACTTGCGCCGATCCTGGCCCTCGTCCCAGCGATGATCGGCTTTGCGGTGATCCCTTTCGGTCCCAGCATGACCATCGAGATGTTCGGCATGCAGATCAAGCCGTTCGTGATCAGCGATATCAACATCGGCATCCTCTATATTCTGGCTTTCGCCTCTATCGGCGCCTATGGAATCATCCTGGGCGGCTGGGCTTCGAACAGCAAATATTCCCTCCTCGGCGGACTTCGTTCCGCCGCGCAGGTGATCAGCTATGAGTTGAACGTCGGTCTCGCCATCGTGGGCGTCATTCTGCTGTCCGGTTCGCTCAGCCTCGTCAAGATCACGGAGGCACAGGCCGGCGGCTTTTGGCATTGGTTCATCCTGTCCATGCCGTTCCCGCAAATCTTCGCCTTCGTGGTCTATGTCATTTCGGCGGTGGCCGAAACCAACCGTGTCCCGTTCGATTTGCCGGAAGCGGAAAGCGAGCTGGTAGCCGGCTTCTTCACCGAATACAGCGGCATGCGCTTCGCTTTTTTCTTCATCGCGGAATACGCCAACATGATTTTGGTGTCGTGCGTCGCCGCGGCGCTGTTCCTGGGCGGGTGGAACGCCCCTTATCCCGGCACCATCCTGGCGTACATTGGTTTGGAGCACATCGCGTGGATGGAAAATGTCGTGTGGTTTGCCGTCAAGGTGTACTGTTTCCTGTTCCTGTTCTTTTGGCTGCGGGCCACGCTGCCGCGCCTGCGGTACGACCAACTGATGCGGTTCGGCTGGAAAGTGATGCTGCCCATCGCCTTGGGGAACATCGTCCTGACGGCCATTGCCGCCTATTTCTTCCCTCGGTAAGGGAGTGCCATGAGCGCCATCGTCTCGATTGAGTCCACACGAAAACCGTCTCTCCGCGACTGGCTGAAGACGTTGACCTTCTACGACCTGCTCGTCGGCATGAAAGCGACGCTCACTCACTTGCTTCATTACAAACCGATTACCCTGCAATACCCGCACGAGAAACGCATCCTGCCGGATAACTATCGCGGCATGCTCGCCTTGCTGCGGTATGACGATGGGACTGAGAAGTGTGTGGGCTGCGATCTCTGCGAAGCCGCCTGCCCCTCTCGCGTGATTCGGGTCGTCAGCGCGGAAGTCCCCGGGGAACCCACGAAACGATACGCCAAAGAATATTATATGGATATGACGCGTTGTCTCTTCTGCGGCCTCTGCGTGGACGCCTGCCCCGTGGATGCCCTGGGCATGACGCGCGAATTTGAATGGGCCGTCTACGACAAACGCCAGCTCCATCTCAACAAGCAACAGCTACTCGCCATCGGTGACCGTTCTTACCCCGTCCGCGAAAAACGCCTCGAGTTACAGCATCCAAACGTCGCGTTTTTCAATGTCGCGTTCAAGAATCTCCCGCAAAAGGAGAACTGAAGCGCCCGACTCGCCCTCCGTGATGCCCCCGCACAGAGACCAACGAGACGGAGCAGGCTGTCACCGGACAGCGGGCAAGACAGCAGAGAGCACAATGGTTTGAGCCGATCGACATACACGACACGCACATGGACCATATCTTTTTTTTCTATTTCGCCGGCGTGATCGCAGTCACCTCCCTTTTGGTGGTGGCGCTGCGGAATCCCGTCTATAGCGCGCTTGCTCTGTTGATTATGTTCTTTCACGTGGCAGGGCTGTACGTCACCCTGCATGCGGAATTTCTGGCTGCGGTCCAGATCGTCGTGTACGCCGGTGCCATCCTGGTGCTGTACCTCTTCGTGGTCATGCTCCTCAATGTGAAGACCGAAGAACGCTATCACGATCAGCTCCCGGTGGCGGGACTGCTCGGGGTGATGCTGTCCACGGAGGTGATTCTCCTCCTCATCCAGTCCCGGACGGCAGCCCCGGCATCGGCAGTTCCTGTCGATACGGTCATTGCACCCGGCAATACCGAACTGATCGGCGAGGTCTTGTACTCCACGTATTTGTTTCCGTTCGAGGTCGCATCACTGCTTCTCCTGGTGGCCATGATCGGAGCGATCATTCTGGCAAAGAAAGACATCGGTGAAGGTGCCCAATGACCATCGGTAACACTATGGCTGTTCCCTTATCCTATTATCTGATCTTGAGCGCGTTCGTGTTTCTCACCGGCGTGGTCGGGGTGTTGATTCGACGCAACCTGATCGTGATTTTGCTGTCGGTCGAACTGATGTTGAATGCCACGAATATCAACTTCGTGGCGTTCTCGGAATACTTTCACCAGGTAGCCGGTCAGGTATTCGTCTTTTTCGCCTTGACCGTCGCAGCGGCTGAAGTCGCCGTGGGCCTGGCGATCATTATCGCCCTCCACCGGGCACAGTCGACGATTTACGTCGACGAACTGAACCTGTTGAAACGATAAGTGATGCACAGAAGGCGAATGGCACAGACAAGGACCGCACGTTCGCTCCGGACGGCGACGGCTATACAGTCCTAGAACGTATGCTTTACACGCTGATTCCATTCCTCCCCTTGTTTGCCTTCCTGATCGTGGGCATCGGCGAACGGTGGATCAAAGACCGGGCGCACCTGATCGCTGTCCCGGCCATGGTGGGTTCATTCGTGCTCTCGCTGCTGGCGCTGTATGACGTCGCCACCGGCCATCTCGTGAACGTGCCCCTCTATACGTGGCTGACCTCGGGAAACCTGGATATTCACATCGGGATTTCCATCGATCGGCTGACTGCCGTCATGCTGGTGCTGGTCACCACGGTCAGCACCCTGGTGCATATCTACACCATCGGCTACATGCATGGAGAACCGGGGTACGCCCGCTTCTTTGCCTATATCGCCCTGTTTACCTTCTCCATGTTGATGTTGGTGATGGCGGACAATCTGCTGCAATTGTTCGTCTTCTGGGAAGCCGTGGGGCTCTGTTCCTATTTGCTGATCGGGCACTGGTATGAGCGGCCGAGCGCCTGCGCCGCCGCCACGAAAGCCTTTCTGGTCAATCGCGTCGGCGACTTCGGCTTCATCCTCGGCCTCTTCCTCGTATGGTCCTCCTTCGGTTCACTCGATTACGCGACAGTGTTCGCGCAGGCCCAGGACCTCGCCCACAGCACGATGGATGTCCTCGGGCCATTCGGCGGAACATGGGACGTCTCGGTGATGACCATGATCTGCCTCCTGCTGTTTACCGGAGCGGTGGGAAAATCCGCGCAGGTCCCGTTGCACGTGTGGCTCCCCGACGCCATGGAAGGACCGACGCCGATCTCGGCCTTGATCCATGCCGCCACCATGGTAACCGCCGGCGTCTTCATGGTCGCGCGCCTCTCGCCGCTTTATAACCTATCGCCCATGGCGATGACGGTTGTCGCCCTCGTCGGCGCGCTCACCATGGTCCTCGGCGCGACCATCGCCCTGACGCAGACGGACATTAAACGCGTGGTGGCCTATTCGACGATGAGCCAACTGGGTTATATGGTGATGGCATGTGGCCTGGGCGCCTACAGCGCAGGCATGTACCATCTGCTGACACACGGCGCATTCAAGGCGTTGCTGTTCCTGGGCTGCGGCTCGATCATCATTGCCTTGCATCATGAACAAGACATGCGTCACATGGGCGGATTGAAAGACCGACTCCCGGTCACCTATTGGACGTTCGTCGTCGGATCGCTCGCACTGGCGGGATTCCCGTTGACCGCCGGTTTCTTCAGCAAGGACGACCTGCTGATCTCCTCCTGGTCCGCTGGTCCCTTGGGACAGGCGCTGACGATCTGCGGGCTGCTCACGGCAGGATTGACGGCCTTCTATAGTTTCCGCCTGGTCTTCGTCACCTTCTGGGGACCGTCTCGTGTCGATCCTCATCATGCCGGTCATGTCCACGAACCCTCGACCACCATGACCGCCCCGCTCATGATCCTGGCCGTCCTCAGCATCGTCACCGGCTACCTGGGAATCCCGGCGTTTCTGGAACCGGTCTTTCACAGCGAGGTAGGGGCGTCCCACCATCATAGTCCCGCCGCCTATGGCATCATGGCGCTGGCGACGTTGATGGGACTCGCTGGAATCGGCACGGCCTATTATCTTTATGTCCTGAATCCCGGCTTGCCGGATCGGCTCGCACAGCAGTGGCGCACGGCCTATGAGTGGTCGCTTCACAAGTGGTATGTCGATGAAGCGTACGACCGCTCGTTTGTCCGTCCGACCCTGTCGGCCGCGAACGGTCTCTGGAAACATGTGGATGTCTCGGTCATCGATGGGGCCGTCAACGGTATTGCACGCGCGGTCGCGTGGGGTGGCTGGATCATCCGTCTGACACAGAGCGGGCAAACGCAGCATTACGCGCTGGGCATGACCTTGGGTGCCGCGGTCATTCTGACGGTCTATCTGCTCTTCTAGGCGCAAACAACAGGACACATGAAAAAGGGAACAGTGCCGACGCAGAGGGGAATCAACCGTTTGTTACGTGTGCCTTGTACCTTTTTCCTTCGGAGCATGGGCTCGTGAACCACACCACGACATTTCCCTGGCTCAGTCTCATCGTCTTTCTCCCGCTGATCGGAGCCATACTGTGCCTCCTGGTCAAAGTTGAGTCGGCCCGCTGGCTGGCGCTCGGCTTCACCGTGGCGGATTTCCTCTGTTCTCTGCCGCTGTGGTGGCTGTTCGACTCATCGACCCCGGAGATGCAATTCGTGGAACGGGTCGCCTGGATTACCTCACCGCCGGTGCACTATAGCCTTGGCCTCGATGGCATCAGTTTTCCGCTCTTGCTACTGACAACGCTGCTGATGCCGTTTTGCATCCTGGTTTCCTGGACCTCGGTTACCGCCAGGGTCCAGACCTTCATGGCCGTGCTGCTGATCATGGAAACCGCGATGCTGGGCGTCTTCGTCGCCCTGGACTTCGTACTGTTCTATGTCTTTTGGGAAGCCATGCTGATCCCGATGTATCTGCTCATCGGCGTCTGGGGCGGCCCCAACCGTCTGTATGCGGCGATCAAATTTTTTCTCTACACCCTGGCCGGCAGCCTCTTGCTGCTGGTCGCAATCCTCGCCCTGTACTTCCACGGCGGACAGACCTTCGATATCCTGGCACTGAGTCGCGGCACCTACGGCGCATCGCTCCAAATGTGGCTGTTCCTCGCCTTCTTCGCCGCCTTCGCGGTGAAAGTTCCCATGTTTCCGTTTCACACATGGCTGCCCGATGCGCATGTGGAAGCCCCGACGGCAGGCAGCGTGATACTCGCGAGCGTCTTGTTGAAAATGGGCGCCTACGGATTCCTCCGTTTCACCCTGCCCATGCTGCCGGACGCCACGGTCACGTTCACGAAACCGATGATCGCGTTGTCGGTCTTGGCCATTATTTATGGCGCGTACATGGCGCTGGCCCAAACGGACATCAAGAAACTCATCGCCTACTCCAGCGTGAGCCACATGGGTTTCGTCACCCTGGGAATCTTCGTGTTGAATGTTCAAGGGATCGAAGGGGCGGTGATGCAGATGGTGAATCACGGCATCACCACCGGCGGACTGTTCCTCTGCGTGGGGATCCTGTACGAGCGGACCCACAGCCGCAACATTCAGGACAACACCGGCCTGGCCGCCCCTATGCCCCGCTATGCCCTCTTTCTGATGATTTTCGCTCTTTCGTCTTTAGGACTGCCCGGTACCAACAGTTTCGTCGGCGAATTCCTGGTGCTGGCCGGTACGTTCCTTTGGAGCAAGATCGCCACGGCCTTGGCCGCGTTGGGAGTCATCCTCGCCGCCGCCTATATCCTCTGGCTCATGCAACGTGTGGTCTTCGGCAGCCCGTCGCCCGCACATCGCGCGCATCTCTTGGACCTCAATGCCAGAGAAACGGCGACCCTTCTCCCGCTGGTCGTGCTGGTCTTCGTAATCGGCATTTTTCCGAACCCCCTGCTGATCCGCATGCATGCCAGCGTGACGCACCTGCTTGAAGGACCAAAGACACCGGTTCTTGCCGGCGAGACCCGTCCGCTCGCTCGTGCGGAACCGGTGCCCACGGCTGCCGTCGCCGCATCGCTCTCTCATCCATCGACTCAACAGGCACCCACACGATGACCATTCCTGTACAAGACCTGCTCGCGATCCTTCCGGAACTCGTCGTCATCGGCACGGCCTGCCTCATCCTGGTCCTGGATCCTATTCTTGCGGCGTCGAAGAAGGACCTCCTCGCCTGGCTGACGTTGGCGGCTCTGGCCGTTTGCTTAGGCCTGACCTCCTCGCAGATGACGGGCCGCATATTCGTCTTCAGCGACCTGGTCGTCATCGATGCCTATGCTTCATTCTGGAAACTATTGCTGTACATCGTGACCGGGCTCACGGTCCTGCTGTCGCTGGCCTATCTCAAAGCCGAGCGACTGAATATCGGGGAGTATTACGGGTTCATCCTGCTGTCGCTGGCCGGGATGATGGTCATGGTCTCCGGCGCCGATCTCCTCACCATCTACCTCGGCACCGAACTCATGTCCCTCTCCCTCTACGTGATGGCCGGACTGAAGCGGACTGACGCTCGCTCGCTGGAGGCT
The DNA here is from genome assembly GCA_013696305.1 of Nitrospira sp. Taxonomy (GTDB): domain Bacteria; phylum Nitrospirota; class Nitrospiria; order Nitrospirales; family Nitrospiraceae; genus Nitrospira_A. The sequence continues at coordinate 13,773 of JACCYV010000187.1, read as the reverse complement.
TCGGCCAAGTATTTCGTCCTGGGTGCGTTTTCCTCCGGGATTTTATTGTATGGCATTTCACTGTTGTTCGGACTGGCCGGCAGTACGCGGCTGTCGGTGATTGCAGACGCGATCGCCACCCAGGGAACGGGACACCCGCTCCTGTCCCTGGCGCTGGTCTTGCTGGCAGTCGGGTTTGGATTCAAGTTGGCCGTCGTGCCGTTTCACATGTGGACCCCTGACGTCTATCAGGGAGCGCCGACCTCCGTCACCGCCTTCATGGCCGTCGCGTCGAAAGCCGCCAGCTTCGGCGCATTTCTCCGGGTGTTCGTAGAAGGCCTGGGAGGAGTGAGCGCCGACTGGTCGATCTTGTTTACCGTCATCTGCCTGGCGACGCTCGCGTTGGGCAATCTCGTCGCGATTGTCCAAACCAACATCAAACGCATGCTGGCCTACTCCAGCATCGCCCATGCCGGTTATGCCCTCATTGGAGTCGTCGTGGCCGGACGGCAGGGCGGCGCCACGGCTTCGACCGGTCTCGCGAGCGTATTGCTCTACATCGCCGTTTATTCGTTCATGACGCTCGGCGCGTTTGCGCTGGTGGGCATGCTGCGCAAGGAAGGACAGGAGAGCGAGACCATCGAAGAGTACGCCGGGCTGGCAAAACGTGAACCTTTGGCGGCCTTTTTCATGCTGGTGTTTCTCGTGTCGCTGGCCGGCATTCCTCCGACGGCCGGATTCATCGGCAAATTCTATATCTTCATGGCTGCCGTAAACGGCGGCATGGCATGGCTGGCCGTCGTGGCCGTCATCTTCGCCGCCATCTCCGCCTTCTATTACTTGCGGATTGTGATGGTCATGTACATGCGCGAGCCTGACGGTTCGACCCAATCCCAATCACGGCTCGAAACGTCTCCGGCTCTTTCATTCGTCCTCGCCTGCGCCCTCGCCGGCGTCGTGCTGCTGGGTCTGTTCCCCGACAGCCTCTGGTCGCTGGCCACCCATGCCGCGCCGTTGCTGAAATAGCGGATCGCTATCTGTCGCGACAGTATCCATCCCTCTTTCATGCTACTGTGGTGTCCCGACATTTCTCGCGCGGCGAGCGGCACCGTTCGAGAGAGGTCGTCGCACCGCATCGGCGCTGATCAACACGGGCTTGCATGACCGGATTGTCTTTCCTCTCCAATGTATTCGACACCTTCCGGCGGCGAGGCTGTCCCAGCCTGGCTGCCTCGCTGGCGTTCTATTCCCTGCTCTCCCTCTTTCCCATGGTGTTTCTTCTGCTGTACGGCATCAGCTTCATCGTCAGTCAGGATGTCATCGGCTACCAATTCCTGTTGGGATTTCTGAAAGGCTTCCTTCCCAGCATGGGCGAACGTCTGGCCAGGGATATTCAACGGGTGGCTGAGCAGGAGCAAGTGCGATGGGTGGTGTTCCTGGCTTTCGGCTGGTTCAGCGCCCTGGTGTTCTACGAGTTGGACTATGCCATGAATACTGTATTCGGCACGGCAGCCAAGCGGCATCCGCTGATTTCGACTCTCGTGGCAGTCACCTTAATCTGGATGCTGGGTTTTCTGACTCTCATTTCGTTCGTCGCCACACAGGCCATCGAATTGCTGACTGCCTATGCGCCGCGCCTGTGGGGGCTGGATCTCGTCGCGATCGCCGCGCATGACTTTTTGCTGACCTATTCCCTTCCATTCATCCTCGCCTTCGCGGCCGTCACTTGTCTCTACCGGTACCTCCCACACCAGCGACCCACCTGGAAGGATGCCACCATCGGCGGTGCTGTGTTCAGCCTGTTGTGGGTGTCAGCAAAGGCCTTGTTCGTGACCTATCTGGAAGATGCAGCTGTCTACACACAGATGTATGGGTCATTGCTCGAAGTGGTGTTGTTGTTGCTCTGGGTATATTACTCGTCGGCGCTCGTTCTCCTGGGTGCGGTCGTGACGCACGAATGTCAGTCCCGGCATCCCTCCCATTCGCCGTTTGCGGCAGATCTTCTTCCCTAGCCTGCATCAAAAATGGCATCGGAAGCTTCGCCCCGGATAAAGGCATAATTTGCCCTCAATACTCTGTCGTGTATGACTGCGAGGCTGCAGAGGACGCACGTTACGTGTCCCTCCCAGAAAGATACGAGACATATGCCGGCTTTGTGGCGGGGGAAACTCAGGGGGACACACTTGGTAGTATTGGGGCAGGTCTCGAATGCGAGCATGGTGGCAAGAAGGCAACCGTTGCGCTGCCGCTTCGTCATGCCGAACGGCTTCACCCCCCGTCATGCATGAGGAGGGTGGATGCGGATTGAGGTTACGAAGCATGTTCCCGTCCGGAGGGATGTCCCTGCTCGATGAAGTGCCCGATGGAGGCCCGCGTCAGCATACCCACCACCTCCCCATCCTGAACCACGATCATACGTTCCGCTTCAAGCGACATCATCCGCTCCAATGCTTGTATCGCCGACACATCCGGCGACAGGCTCATTTCATCGCTGGATGTTTGCATGATGTCGGCCACGCGGCGTTGCGCCCAGAGGGAAGTGTTGACCGTCTGGACATCGCGCACCGCCACGACCCCTACCAGGCGTCCGTCCTGCACCACGGGAAATCCCCCGTAACCGTAAGGCAGAAAGTACTGATTCACGGCCTGCTCCAGGGTGATGTCAGGAGACAAGGCCACGACGTTCTTGACCATGAGCTCCCGGACAGGCACCGATGCCAACGAGGCACGAACGACGGCCTGCTTTCGACTCCCACGCGCAGCGGCAAAGAGAAACGCCCCTAATAGCACGATCCATCCCCCGCTACTCGCCAGGGCACCTGACAACGTGCCGGAAAGTGCACCCACCAGCAAGAAGGCCCCGAAGAGGCCGAATCCGATCCCGAACAACAAGCCGACCAATGCCGCCTGACTCGTGGCGCGGTAATAATCCTTGCTCCATGCCCAGAGACCCGCCCGTAAGGCTCGGCCGCCGTCCAGCGGAAACCCCGGCAGCAAATTGAACAGCCCCAATTGGGCGTTGACCGTTCCGAGCAGTGCACCTAGCACTGTCAACCCTTGCACGGACGTCCCTGCCGGTAACCACTCCAACAGCGCGACCAGGCCCATACAGCCCGCCGCAAGAAGAAAACTGACGATCGGGCCGGCAATGGCAATGAAGAACTCCGCGCGCGGATGCGGTGGTTCCTTCCGCATCTGTGCCACACCGCCGAAGATGAAGAGGGTAATCTGGCCGATCGGAATACGATACCGACGGGCGACCAAGGAATGACCGAGCTCATGCAGAAGGACCGAGGCGAACAACAGGAGCGCCGCCACGCCGCCCATTCCCCAGTATCGCGGCTGTGAGAGACCGGGCAGCATGTCCGGCAGATACCCTGTGGCAAGCGACCAGGTCACGAAAAAAAAGACGAAGAGCCACGAGGCGTGCACGTGGATGGGGATACCGAACATGCGACCGATTTGCCAGTCAGGTCCCTGCATGATTTCACCGTAGCAGCCACCCGGATGGACCGTCAACTATCGCCGCTTCGCGCCGTCAGGTATACTCCCCTCCATGCGATGGGACAGGTTGCGCATCAGCGTATCGGTGCTCTGCGGAATAACACTGGTCGTTCATGATCTCCCGGCGGAGGCACAGGTGATCAAGGCCGGGCCGTCGTCCTGCCAAGCGGTTGCGCTGACGTATGATCTCTGCCCGGTACGCACGGCGTCGGGGTTTGATCGCGAGCTGGTCGCGTTCCTCAAAGACCATGAGATTCCCGCCACATTTTTCCTGTCCGGCCGATGGATAACCAGACACGCGGCCGAGGTGAAGGAACTGCTGAACGTCCCCTTCTTCGAAATCGGAACTCATGGCGAGGTGCATGCCCATCTGCCGATGTATGAGAAGGAAAAACAGCAGCAGGAAATCATGGGGCCGGTTCGGCGCCTCAGGACACAATACGGGCGCTCGACGACCCTCTTTCGACCCCCGTTTGGAGACTATAATGACCAGACGATTGAGGCCGTGAAGGACCTGGGTCTCCGGTTTATTTTGTGGAACATCGAATCCGGAGACCCGGACCCGACGCTCAGCGCCGAGGTGATTCTCACTCGCATGCAGAAACGACTGAAGCCGGGCAGTGTGATTGTCTTGCATGCCAACGGAAAGGGCAAATATACGCGCGAAGTGACCGAAACCCTGGCCGCGACTCTCTTGCCGGCCAAAGGTCTGGCCCCAATGACCGTATCGGATCTCTTACGATGCAACCAAACCACCGTCCCTCTCAAACCATAATCCGTGAGATGCAGCCGGAGGATCGTGACCCGGTCATCCGAATCCTCACTGACTCCGCTCCCTGGAAACGGCTCGGCTTCTCCGCCGGCGATTGGGATCGAATCTTTGTGCCGATTCCTCCGGGGCGCGACTCATTCGTGGTGGAAGTCGACGAAACCGTGTTGGGAATCGCCATCCTGCGGCGGAAGTTCCTCTTCGGCGACTACCTGGAATTACTCGGCATCGCCCCTTCCGCCATGGGCCAGGGGCACGGCAGCCGGTTACTATCCCATGTCGAATCGCTCACGTTCGCGCGGGCCAAAAATCTGTTTGCCTGTGTGTCGGATTTCAATGACAACGCGCGCGCCTTCTACCGCAAGCAAGGCTACAAGGAAATCGGCCCCATGCCGAATTTTCTCATTCCGGAATATTCCGAGATCCTGATTCGTAAAACGACCGGACCGGCGAGATCGACGTGAAGCGAGACGCCGCAATGGTCAGATCATTATTGAATTCCTCTTTCGGTTCTTTACAGGGATCATTTCACAGGCTGCTCAAAACATTCTCCGGCAAGGCCGCAAGGAACGAGGACCCCGAGGCGTATGCGGGCAGGGTATGTTGAGGGGGTCGAGCGACTGAGAACGCAGCTGGGGGATGTTTTCAGCAGCCGACAAAGGAGACAGGACCGTGCGCGTGAAAAAGCTCCTCCACACCCGCATGCGGGTCAGCGATATGGATCACACCATCCGGTTCTACCAGGACGTGTTGGGATTGGAGGTGCTGGAACGCAAAGTGTCACCTCGCGGATCGCATCTCGCCTTTCTGAAAGTTCCCAATAGCGAAGAACTGATCGAGCTTTGCAGCTTTCCTGCGAGTGGACCCGTGACCGTCCAAGCAGATCTGGTCCACCTCGCCTTCGAAGTCGAGAATCTGGATGACACGATTCGGGCATTGGGATCCAAACAGGTCAAGATTACCGACGGCCCCACGCGCTCCACTTCCGGCAGCCGCTTCATCTTTATCGATGCGCCGGACGGCTACGAAGTGGAACTCATCGAACGCCCGCCCGGGACAGCGCTCGTGTGATACGTGTCTTTCCTCGCTCATGCATCCGCCTGTTTCGTCTCTCCACCCATTGACGAAATGGGAAGCGACGCAGTACCTTTTCTGCTTTCCCACGAACGACCGCGAATCAAAGATCTATCCTCAAGGAGACCAGGCATGAAGAACGGGTTTTTTCGCGGGCACGGACTCGGCAACGACTATCTGGTCATGGACCCGTTGGAGTTGACGTTCAAGCTCACCGCCGGGAAGATTCGAGGCATCTGCGATCGCTACTGGGGCCTGGGCAGTGATGGTATCCTCGCCCTGGTTCCTTCCAAAAAAGCCGACTTCGGGCTGCGTATTTTCAATCCCGATGGGAGCGAGGCCGAGAAGTCCGGCAATGGCTTGCGCATCTTCGCTCGCTATCTCCATGCGACCGGCAAAACTAAAAAGAAGCAGTTTACCGTCGAGACCAAGGGTGGCCGGGTTGTCATCTCGCTTCATCTGGACCGCCATGGCGATGCTATAGCGGCCACGGTCGAAATGGGGCAGGCTTCCTTTCAACCGGCCACCCTTCCCTGCACGCTTCCCATGGACGAACTGATCCAAGTTCCCATCGAGGCGGCAGGGCGAACGCTCCCATTCACGGGTGTCAGCGTCGGCAATCCTCATTGCGTGCTTTTCAAGAAGACCGGAGATGTCTGGAATCGGGAGGACCTGCTGACGCTCGGGCCTGCCCTGGAGAACCATGTCCTGTTTCCCAATCGCACCAATGTTCAGTTTGCCGTTCCGACGGGACCGAAAGAACTCTTCATTCTCATCTGGGAGCGAGGCGCAGGAGAAACTCAAGCCTCCGGCTCCTCATCTTGCGCTGCCGCCAGCGCCGCCGTCCGGCTGGGTCTGGTCAAAAGCCCGGTCACGGTGAAGATGCCAGGAGGCACGCTCAACATAGAAGTTGCCCATGATTTCAGCTTGACCATGAAGGGCCCCGTCGCAGAAGTTGCCCGAGGGGCCCTCAGCCCGTCCTTTGTGCGAACGCTACGGTAGCAGGATGCTGAAAATGCCCGCCAGCTTCGTTCTCGCATCGTTCAGACCTCAACGTACCGCTATGGGGAAAGAGCCTGTCTAGGCAGGCGTGGGGCGTGCGGGTAAGAACGAGACGCCTCGGCTCTTCATTCGCTGCGGCCTCGCTGGACGGACATTTTGACCATCCTGCCGGGTGTTTTCCTGTCTCGCTGCACCTGCTGACTATCAAGGTCTAGTTTGCCAGAATAGGTTTCCGCAGCCTTTATAGTTCGTGCTGGATAGTCCCCCCCGTTGTGGAAGTACAATAATCTACCGACGTCGACCGAAACACTTGCTTGCAAAGAATGACCGACGCACTGCAATCCAAACTGGCCCATTTGCCGGAACAGCCCGGCTGCTATCTCTTTAAGAATGAGAAGAAGGAGATTCTGTACATCGGCAAGGCCGCTGTTCTAGCTGACCGGGTTCGCTCGTATTTCCAAAGGGGCAACGACCAGACACCGAAAACCAACCTGCTCGTCAACGAGATTGCCGATTTCGAAACCATCGTCACGCGATCCGTCCTTGAAGCGCTGATCCTCGAAAGCAACCTGATCAAGCGTCACCGCCCGCGCTTCAACGTGGTGCTCCGGGACGACAAGCAGTACCCCTATCTGCGCCTGCCGATCAAAGAAGAGTTTCCGCGGCTTTCGATCGTCCGGCGCGTGCAAAAAGACGGCGCGCTCTACTATGGCCCCTACACGCCGGCAGGGGCGTTGCGGGACACGCTGAAGGTCATCCGAAAGGTGTTCCCACTGGCCACGTGCGAAATCGATATCAACGGCAGGGCCGAACGCGCCTGCATCGAGTTTGAGATCAAGCGATGCATGGCGCCCTGCATCGGCAACCAATCCCGGGACGACTACCATGGGATCGTGAAGCAAGTCCGCCAGTTTCTCGAAGGACGAGACCGGGAATTGCTGGACAGCCTTCGACAGGAGATGGAGGGAGCGGCGGAACGGGAGCAGTTCGAAGAGGCCGCCCGGTTGAGGGACCGGCTGTTCAGTGTCGAACGAACCCTTGAGAAACAACGTATTACTCAAATCAGCGCGTCCGATCAAGATGTGGTCGGCTTGGCGCGGCAGGGCACGGCGGCAGACCTCCAACTGTTGTTTGTGCGCGGAGGCTTGCTGATCGGCCGTAAAGATTTCTTCTGGCCCCAGTCCGGCGATGCCGGTGACGAAGAGTTGGTCCGCTCCGCGATTGAGCAGTTCTATAATAAAGAAGGACAACCACCTAAAGAACTCCTGGTGCCGACCGCACTCGACGACGCCCCGCTAATCGAACAATGGCTGACCGAAAAACGAGGCGAGACCGTGCGTATCATCGCGCCTGAGCGCGGCACTAAGCATCAATTAGTGCTGCTCGCCGACGAAAATGCCGGCGCCGCGATTGCCGACCATCTCCGCAATGAGGCATTGGATCGTCAGGCCACAGCGGAGCTAAAACGCCTGCTTCGTCTCGAGAAGGCCCCGCATCGCATTGAAGGATTCGACATCTCGAACATCATGGGCAATCAATCGGTCGCCTCGCTGGTCGTCTGGGAAGACGGGCAGGCCAAGAAATCCGATTACCGTAAATTCCGGATCAAGACCGTCGAGGGCGCCAATGACTTTGCCAGCATGCAGGAAGCCGTCATGCGGCGTTACGGCAACACCGAGGAACTCGCCCGCCCGGATCTGATTCTCATCGACGGCGGATTGGGTCAGCTCAGCGCCGCGCTCGAAGGCCTCAAACAGGTCGGACAGGATCAGATTCCGATCATCGGCCTGGCAAAAGCCCGTGGCGACAAAGAGGAACGCATTTTCCTGCCGGGTCGAAAGAATCCGATCGTCCTGCGGCCGACCTCACCCGCCACCCACCTCGTCCAACGGATTCGGGACGAAGCCCATCGATTTGCGGTGACCTATCACCGGAAGCTGAGAGGCAAGGCCTTGCTCTCCTCGGAACTGGATCAAATCTCCGGCATCGGCGAGATTCGCAAGAAACGACTCCTCAAACACTTCGGCAGCCTCGAGCTGATTGCGGAGGCCACCGATGAACAACTCCGGTCGGCAGGCCTCGATTTGTCCACCCTCGCCGCCTTGCGAAAATCCCTGACCCCGTCATAACTGAGCTCGCCACTCAAAAATTGTACTGGGTTGCTCTGTATGATCTTCAATACACCTGTATCGGAATGGGTACGGTCAAGCCCAACGCCGGTGCGGTATCAATTTGCAACAAATCAATGTTTTCGCTTGCGGCATGTGAGATTGCAGGACTAATCTGCCCGCCATGGAAGGCGTGCTGACAAGTTACGTAGCTTGCCTATGGCTAGGAATAAATTTAATCCGAGACTATCACTGGGAGGCATCCCGATGAGGATGTTGCGCATCGTAAGCTGGCTGATCCTCGCGTCGCTCGCCGCCTGCACCACGCCCCCGGAAATCAAACAGGCGCTCGTGGCAAAGGACCAGGCCTATGCCGAAAACGAACAGCTCATTCAACAGTATCGTGAACTGGTCGGCCTCGTCACCACCCGGCAGCATCAGTGGTATCGCTTCGTTCAAACCCGGCTCAAGCTGAATCTGGCGCTGCAATGGGCGACCACCAACCCCACACTCGTAGACGTCCCGGATACCGAGATAACTGAAGACGATGCCAAGTTGCTGGGAGCCGAGATCATTGCCCTGGTCAACGGGATCCGCCTGAAATCACTTCCGGAACGCAAAGGCACCAATGGACAACCTGTCTTCCTGGCCGGCTCCGGCGACATGATCAACCTCATCCAGCAACTTCCGGAGCTGATCGCCCGCATCGAGCAGCGAGTCTCTGCAGATTCACAGGCTGCTTCGGCTGTTGACCTCACGGCGTTCGATCAGTACCGGATCAACATTGGAGCCCTCCGCCGGATCAACGCGATGATCAAACAGTATTTGGATATCGATGTCACCCTCGATCGGACCGATACCCTCGCACTGGCTGATGCGCTACGCCAGGTGCGCCGATGACCGGGCAATCCGTCAGTGAGAAGGAGTTCTCCATGATTCGACGACGCCTACCGGTACTGTCCATGGTCCTGTTGATCTTGGTGACCACCGGGTGCCATTCGATTCACAGCCGCTCGGTACGGGATCTCATTCAGCTGGAGGGCACGAAAATCGATGTTGCACAGACCAACATCGATCTGTTTCAAAAAGAGACCGACGCCCGGATCAAGTTCCTCGAACAGGCTCGTAGCTCTCTACATGAGAGCTTCAAGTCACTGCAGACCCTTGAAGCCACACACCGCTTCGCCCTGGCCTCATTCCGGAACGTGACGAACAAGAAGGACGCCGCCGCCTATGCGGCGGCCTACCTCATGAGTCTCATCTATATGGCCGATGCGCAGGGACTGGAGAAGGCCGTCTGGGATCAATTCGAAGAGGATTTCTGCGGTCTCCGGGATACGGCCAATGCCCTCAACGACTCGTGGAAGCAGACGGCCACGCTCCATGCACAGATCCAGCGCTTCGCCAAACAATCGGCCCTGGCTTCCGTCGATCCGGAATTCGTCGCCTCGATCCTCGATCAGGCCCCCGGCCGGTCAGAACAGATCATGGGAGTCCTGAATCACTCACGCACCGTCAATGACGCGCTGGACGAAGTCGTCGGCGCGCGCATCCTGCGGGTCGGTGGGTTGGCACGTGCCCAGAACTTCACCGCCGACCTGGTGGAACTCCTCGACCGGCTGAAGAAGGACGACGGGCAGTAACGGAGGCCTCTATGAACCGCAGCATCGAAAGCGTGGTCACCTTCCTCCAAGACAACGACAGCCTCATCAAGCAATTGATGGAAACGGCCGAAAGCGCCACCACTGACATCGAGCAACTGTCGAATCAGGTAGAGCATGCCAGGGATGAGGCGCAAGTCCTGATCGATCAATTGGGAAGTGTGGAGTTCGCCGTCGGCCGTCAGGACGAGACCAAAGTGCGGCAAACGGCACTCCTTGACGCCGTGGCCGCCTTGCGGAAGAAGTTTGAAACCTACAAAAACGACCCCTTGCGTCGCGGAATCTATGCGGCGGAGATCTCCAACCTGTATGTGCAACTGGCCAACACCTTCAACAATGAGACGGTGGCCAGGATCGTCCCGTTTGAGGCCGACGAAATCGCCACGTACAAAAATCTTTTGACCAAGGCCGTGCTGGATGCCGCCTCTCGGAAGAGACGCGCCGCCGTCATCAAGGCCGCTGCCCAGGTGTCCAGAATGGCGATCGGGGTGGCCGGTAAATTGGCGATCGTGTGATACCTATGGAAGCCCGACTCGCGATACGGACATATATAGTCCTGCTGCTGTTCGTCGTTGGTTCAGGCTGCAGTCTCGATGCCGCCTCCCGTGGTCCGTTCGGCCCTGAAGATCCGGAAACCCGAAAACCCCGCTTCCCGCGCAGATCCCGGCCAGACATACCCTCGAATTCACGACCGATGAATCCGTCGGTCACATCAAACCCAAGATGACCGGAACTGCAGTCGAGGAGGCCTTCACACGGACGCCGAATCAGGCTGCAGTGCTCTCAGCGTCTGAGATTGCCGATATGCGGAAAAACGTCAGAAGTCGATCCCAGGGTCTGGCCCTTTTGGGCACCCGCTGGGGGTTCATCGACGCGGATCGCGTGTCGCCGGAAGGCAAAGTCTCCTTCGGCTGCTGTCGAAATCAGGCCCGATTCACCAGACTCACCTCCTTCAGCTACAGCCACAATGTCGCGATCGACGTGCGCATGAAATACACGACGGTGGTGCAGGTCTCTCGAAAAGAAGGATATCTGCCTCCCGAAGGCGCTCAAGAGCTGCAACGAGGGATCGAGTGAGCCCGTGCGGATGCGCGTCTCGCCGGCAAGGTGCAGGCCCTGCAAGGACACGGGCTCTTGATGCAGCTGGATCGTGGTTTTTTCAGAACGACCCGGGGTATGGGCACCGGGTGATCTGGATTACCTTTTCGCAGGGCAAGGACGGGGACCCCAAATACTGGGCTCAAGTGGACCTGACGGAAGACCGCGTGCTGGACGCCGAGGACGAACCGCCTCGATAGGAGAAGTGAAAGGATCGCGGATGACACGCGTTGCCGTGACGACCCTGCTGCTGCTCTGCACCCTGGCCCTGCCGCTCCCCGGTTGGGCGGAGGAGACGTCTGAACATATCGACTGGGGACGTTGGAGTTTCGACTACGAAGTCACAGACAACACCGGTCTCGCGCTTCGCAATGTCACCTTTGGCGGGGAACAGGTCCTCGCCAAGGCCAGCATGCCGGTCGTACGCGTCGGGCCAACCCCGATGAGGATATCCCGTGGGTGTTCGGAGCGCGCGGCCAACTCGGTTATGACGAAGACAATCAGGGCGTTCAAGAACAGGATATCGTATTGTGGTATGTGGCTCACCTCCCGCACATGGCCGCCATCGGTCCTGCGAAGTGGCTCGCCCTTGGTCCCACCCTGAAGATCCAGCGATAGCAGACAATAGAGACACCGTCTCGACCGCTGTCCTTGCTCGTCCCGTCGGCATCCTTTCCGGATTGCAGTTCATCCCCTACGCACCCTATAGTAGGTTGTAATTACCCTGGATACGGTCGGACAACGAGCGGTACAATCAGCAGGGTTCGGTAGGGCATCCGCTGGAGTACGAACGACGTCCCCGCGTTTCCTTTGTTTTAGAGCATCACCTGCATCAGAAGGAAACAGCATGAATCTGCCGGAATTTATTTCGAAAGACCTTCAGCCGGTCGGAACGATTCTGTCTGGGGCCCGGCCTCATCCGCTCGATGAGATATGCACGAATCTCCCTCCCATGCGCGCGATGACCCGCCCATTCCCCGATACGTCTTTCCAGTCCCGGGATCCGATTCCTATGCCCGGTGGGGCGGTGTCGATTCCCGGTGATACGTCCGGACCCCAACGATTGACGGGAGAGAGGTCGAACCATGATCTTTCGCGGGCCTGAAAGCCTCCAGTATCTCTCGCGGAAGGAATTCCAACATCTGGGCGAAGTCATGGAGCGCGTGCGACGAATTCAAGATCGCGCTCAACTACCGGACTTGGCGTCGGCCGTCAACTCACTGATTCCCCACCGATTCTCCGCCAACGGGTCATTTCATATCCAGAAAAAGACTTTAGAGATCGGACACTCAACCTACGGCGAGGAGCACACCCATCTTTACGCGACCCAGGGATATGTCACGGATCCTGCGATCCAACTTCTGCAAAAAACTCACATCGGTACGGTGTCCAGCGAAGACTGCCTTGATATGCCCGTTCCTCGGGAAGTGATTAGTCTCAAGCTTGATGCAGGTATCAAGTCGTGTCTCACCGTGGGTGTGCGGGGCGTGCTCGGACTGTGCACCTATTATGCGTTCAGCAATTTCGACCAGCGATTGATGAACCGATTGCGGACCATGATGCAGATTCTCGCGCCCCATTTTCACTTGGCCTATCTGCGCGCGACCACCCGCCACAACGAGGATCAGCCTGCGACGGACACTCCGGCGCTGACCGCCCGGGAAGAGGAGATTATGCGATGGGTGGCTGAAGGCAAAACGAACTGGGAAATCTCCATCATTCTGCACGTCAGCTTGAATACGGTTAAATTTCACCTCAAAAACGTCTATCAAAAACTCGGCGGCGTCGAGAATCGCTGGGCCGCTGTCGCTCAATGGCAGAATGGAGCCGCGGGTTTGTTGGTTCCGCCGACTGTCCGGCCTCAATCTCAGTCAGCACCCTCCTCGGAAATCCCCCCGCCCCGGACCCGACCTCCCGTGCCCTCTCAGGTAGTGAGATGAACGTAGCGCACGCGTCACCTGCCCGGGTTGTCCCAGACTAGTAAAATGGCCCCTCTGAATCTACGCCGGGTCAGTCGGCATGCATTCGGCGTTTTCGGGGATCCGCACGATCCCCATGACCTCATCCTCACCTAGGTGTTCCACGTTTTCGTGTCGGCATGGCCACCGGCCCATCAAGACGCGGTCGCCTCGACCGGGCGTCTTGTCCCAGCCTGAAGCCATTCGTCTCCCGCCGAAGGGAAATGATTCTCCCGTTTGTGCATGTCGACGGACAGATTCGCGGGCGCCATCAAGAAGCCGAACTGTTCTTCGACTGGTTTGGCGTGCATTGGCTTCGACATCGAGAAATTACGACAGAGCATCGCCATGATGGCTTTGATCTCCAGGAGCGCCAGGTTTCGTCCGGGACAAAAGCGCGGACCTGCACCAAACGGGACAAAGGCTTTCGTATTGTGTCCCTCTTGAGTTCCGGGGCGAGACACCAACCAGCGTTCCGGCAGGAATTGATGCGGCGACGCAAAGGCCTCTTCCTGCAGTCCGCACTGACGAGTGAGTAAGAAAATGGCCGTACCTGCAGGAATCCGCACTCCGCCTAATTCCACGTCTTGATTGGTTCCCAAAAACAGCACGGGAAATAC
>JACCYV010000131.1 GCA_013696305.1 Nitrospira sp. | reverse complement strand
GTCGGCCTGAGCTTTCTTAGTACCACTAGCTATCCCTATGCGAAAATTCTCGCCCGTCAGATTCGGGCTACCGATAGCCACGTGAAGTTGGCCTTCGGGGGGGTGTTCGCCAGTCTCAATGCCGGCCTCGTCAAACTGCAATGCCCAGAGGTGGATTTCATCTGCCGGGGCGACGGTGAGCAACTGCTGTTGGATTTGCTTGATCGCATCGACGATCCGCAGGAGGTAGGCGGCGTGACCTGGGCGAAGGACGGTCAGGTGATCAACAATCCCAACCGGACCATGGAGCGCCACTTGGACCAGTGGCCCTTCCCGGACCGGGAAAGTTTGGAGTTGGATTTTATCGAGTCCATGCCGTTGGATGTGCCGGCCGTGCTGTCGATGGAGCGGTTTACGACCATGCAGACGTCGCGAGGATGCCCTTGGCCATGCGTCTTCTGCGACATTCCGATCTTCAACGAGGGCAAGTGGCGCGCGCGCAGTGCGCAGCACGTGGTCGAGGAACTCAAGTATCTCGAAGCGAACGGATACGGGTCGGTCTACTTCGTCGATGATCACTTCCTGCTGCAGCCGAAGCGGATTGATGCAATTTGCACCGGCGTTATCGATGCCAAGCTGTCAATCCAGTGGGGCATCGAAGGCCGCGTCGATTCGGTCGCGCAGCACCTCTTCCCTGCCATGGCCAAGGCGCACTGCCGGACGGTCATGTTCGGCATCGAAAGCGGAAGCCAAAAAATTCTTGATCGCCTCCAAAAGGAGCAGACGCTTGCAGAGGTTGAGACTGCGGTGAGAAATGCGAAGAAGGCCGGAATCGAAATCGTCCATGGGTTCTTTACCGTGGGCAATCCAGACGAGACCGTCGAGGATATGCAGAAGACATTCGATTTCGCGTCGAAACTGCCGTTGGACACGTTTGGATTCAACCGACTCTGCGTCTATCGAGGAACGCCGCTGTGGCAGGAATACGTCAAACGCGGTCTGGTGACCGATGCCAAGGATTGGTACAAATATTTTAAATGTTCGGAGATTGACCCGACCTGTTTGCCGGGAGCGGTCATCAATACGGTGCGCCAGGAGGGCCTGAGGAGGCTGTTCATCTATAAGCTCACCCGCTATCCCATTCAGACTTTCAAATTGCTGCGGCGGTTTTTGCGCTATATGCCCTTCCGTGATGTCGCCTATATCATCATCAAGCCGTTCTTGGGGCAAAAGAAGGGCGCAACCAAGGCCGAGGTGCTGTCCCGGGCGGTCGAGCATGCGGAAATGAAAGACGCCGCGGCGCAACTCACTCAGCTCAGTGATGAGTTATTGCATAGTGTGTTGGAAGAATCGAAAGCAGAGCGCCAGCGGATTCAGAAGGAAGCCGAAGGTTCGCGAGAGCTACCGATGATTTCCACCCGTTAGGGCAGTGGTTGCTGTCATTTTCAACAAGTGATCCGCCCAGACCCATGGCGATCCCTCATCCTCATGCTTGCAATAAACATAGCAATCCTTTCCATTCTCTCTCGCCTCTATGAAGTGTTTTCCCCATCGCTCTAGGTCCTTGAACGAATACTGACTGCGTCGGAGACGAGCATAGACGAAATCAGCCGTGTCTCGATGCTCCGCAGGGCGATCATCTGTATCAACTGCTACCCAGGCGACGTGACAGCGACGTAAGAGGTCTTCCACTGCAGAATTGTTCCAGCTGTCATGCCGGAATTCCATCGCCCAGCGGTGAGAACGGGAAAGAGAAGGCAAGAAATCGGCCAACCGGTCATTGTCCCGCTTGAGATTGGGTGGTAACTGAAGAAGGATCGGTCCCAGTTTCTCCTTTTCGGCCAAGGGGGCTAAATGTTCCAGCATGGTATGGAGGTAGGGAACTGATTCGGGACGCAGCCGTTTCACGTGAGTGATCGTGCGATGGGCCTTAACCGAGAAGACAAAGTGATCCGGTGTCTGATCGATCCATTTCGTTGCTGACGATAAAGTGGGGAGTCGATACCACACACCGTCCAATTCAACCGTGCTATATCGCCTCGCGTAATATTCGAGAAAATCGGATTGCTTGAGCTCCGATGGGTAAAAGCGTTTCGGCCCTTGCCATGGTTTATACGAATAGCCGGAGAGTCCGATGCGAATGTAGGCCATAGGAACATGACGACCGGGACTTAGGCAGAAATGCCCAGAAACGTTTTTGCCGACAAACCGATCAGAGATGGCGTGATGACCGGGTATTGCGAAGGGCCGGTTCGGTTCCGATTATAACAAGGATGAGTCATGAATGTAATCTGGCTTGAAGGCAGAGACCGGTGATCGCGATCGGACTGACAAGAGGCAGGAGAGGGGAGGGGATCGGCGCGTCCGAACAAGATGGCGGCTCAATATAAGACTAACAGAGGAGTAGAGCGGTGCGTGCCAGTTCGAACAAATCCAGAAAAAGAAAACGGCAAGTGGCCGGTGCGAGACCGCAACCGGCCGCTTGCCGCGTCGCTTAAATTGACATTATAGGTTACGTCCCTATTTCCCACGACGCCAAGTACTTCACCTGCTCTTTGGTGAGCTTGTCGATCGTTACGCCCATGCCGGCCAGCTTAAGACGCGAAATTTCTTTGTCAATGTCGGTGGGAACCGGATAGACCTTCTTTTCGAGTGTCTTGTAATTCTTTACGATGAATTCCGCGCCCAGGGCCTGGTTCGCGAAGCTCATGTCCATGACGCTGGAGGGATGGCCTTCGGCGGTGGCCAAGTTCACGAGGCGCCCTTCACCGAGGAGGCTGACGCGACGACCGTTGTGCAGGGTGTACTGGTCGACCCCCGGACGTACGGCGAGCTTTTTTTTGCTCAGTTTTTCCAGCGCAGGAATGTCCAATTCGACATTAAAGTGGCCGGAGTTGCAGACAATCGCGCCCTCCTTCATCGCGGCAAAGTGTTCGCCACGAATGACCTTCAGGTTTCCTGTGACTGTCACGAAGAAGTCCCCGATAGGAGCGGCCTCATTCATGGGCATCACGCGGAATCCGTCCATGACGGCTTCGAGGCCCTTCAAGGGATCGATTTCGGTCACGATGACGTTGGCCCCCATGCCGCGCGCACGCGTCGCAATGCCCCGTCCGCACCAGCCGTACCCGGCGACGACAAGCGTAGAACCGCATACCAACCGATTGGTGGCGCGAACGATGCCGTCCATAGTGCTCTGGCCCGTGCCGTAACGGTTGTCGAACATGTGCTTCGTGTCCGCATCATTCACGGAGATGACCGGGAACTTCAGGACTTTCTTCTCTGCCATGCTGCGGAGACGGATGACACCGGTCGTGGTTTCCTCTGTTCCGCCGATCACGTGACGGAGCAGATCCTTCCGTTTTGAGTGCAGGTGGGATACGACATCGGCGCCGTCGTCCATCGACAAATGGGGCTTGTGGGCGATGGCTGCCTCGATGTGCCGGTAATACGTTTTGTTGTCCTCACCTTTGATCGCAAAGGTCGGGATGCTTTCATGGCGTACTAACGCTGCGGCCACGTCGTCCTGCGTGCTCAGAGGGTTGGAAGCGCAGAGGCGGGCGTCTGCCCCACCGGCCCTAAGTGTCTTCATGAGATTGGCGGTTTCCGTCGTCACATGCAGGCAGGCGGTGACACGAATGCCCTTGAACGGCTGCTCACGTTCAAACCGCTTTCGAATGAGTCGCAAGACCGGCATGGTGGCTTCAGCCCATTCAATTTTAAGTCTTCCCTGATCTGCTAAGCCCATGTCTTTCACGTCGTAGTCCACTGGTTCCTCCTCCTATGTCGTAACTTGTAATTGGTTGCTGCTCGATTGCAGAAAAAAGGGGGCGGGTTTGCGACCCACCCCCTAGGCTGGTGCGACCTGCTGCGTGACCTAGAGGCCCGCGTCCTTGCGCAAGGCCTTGGCCTTATCGGCCTTTTCCCAAGTGAACTCCGGTTCGTTACGACCGAAGTGCCCGTAGGACGCTGTCTTCTTAAAAATGGGCCTGCGGAGTTTCAGATGCTCGATGATCCCGCGCGGGGTCAGCGGGAAATGTTTTCGAACCATCTTGTCCAGACTTTCGGGAGCCACCTTCTCGGTGTCTTTGGTGTCGACCAACACGGAGACGGGATCGGCGACCCCGATGGCATAGGCCAGTTGTACTTCGCATTTGGAGGCCAGGCCTGCGGCCACGATGTTTTTGGCGATGTAACGAGCCATGTAGGAGGCGGAACGATCGACCTTGGAAGGATCTTTTCCGGAGAAGGCGCCACCGCCATGGCTGCCATGCCCGCCGTAGGTATCGACGATAATCTTGCGGCCGGTGAGGCCGGTATCGCCCATCGGGCCGCCGACAACGAACCGACCGGTCGGATTGATATGGTGTTTCACGCTCGTCGGTTCGTACAATCCCTTCGGCATGGACGGCCTGATGACATACTCCATCAAATCCTTCTCGATCTGCCTATTCGTCACGTCCGGACTGTGCTGTGTGGAGACGACGATGGTATCGATGCGGAAGGGTTTGCCGTCTTTATATTCGATCGTCACTTGGGATTTGCCGTCTGGACGAACCCACTTCAGAATTTTCTTCTTGCGTACTTCCGCCAGACGTTTGGTCAGCCGGTGGGCCAGCACGATCGGCATCGGCATGAGCTCGGTCGTCTCATTGGTGGCATATCCGAACATGAGTCCCTGGTCGCCAGCACCTCCGGAATCAACTCCCATGGCGATATCGCCGGATTGTTGGTGGATGGACGTGAGCACCGAACAGGTGTTGGAGTCAAACCCCCAGGACGCGTCCGTGTAGCCCACATCTTTAATCACTTCGCGAATGATGTCCGGGATCTCCACGTAGGCTTTTGTCGAGATTTCCCCCGCGACGAAAGCAATACCTGTGGTGAGTATGGTTTCGCAGGCCACTCGCGAATATTTATCTTGGGCGATGATGGCGTCTAGAATTCCATCAGAAATCTGATCGGCAATTTTGTCCGGGTGTCCTTCGGTCACAGATTCGGACGTGAAGAGATAATTATGTCTCATTGTTCCCCCTGGAATTGAAGTGATTCGAATATTCGGCGGTGGAGTTCGGATGGCACGGCGACTAAACGTGGAAGACGATACTCTCAGAATGATTAGGAACTCCGCAGAAAACTGTGGCAATAGTAACTGACTAAGCCATACTTGTCTACTGATCTGACTGAATCGATCGTTTCACCTGCGGCAGATGTGTCTTGCTTGACAGCCCTTTAAGGCGACTTGTAAGATAGCTTTTTTTTCGCGTATTTGGAGCAGTTTTTATCATAACGCCCCGCCCCCCGGGCAATTCCAACCTCGTGGTACCGACCTGCATAGGTGCAAGATCCCACACGCACCGTGTCATCGTTTATGATGAGGCGGTCTGTAAATGGCAGGTCAAAGCAGGTAGGTGTGGTGATTCATGAACAGTAAACCCGACGCAGCATCTGATTCGACCGCGCCCGGTCCTTCCACGTCTGGACTCGGATGGGAAGAGTTTTCCCGGGAAGTCGTGGAATTTTTCGCCTCCATCAAGCTGGCGATGTTCCTGTTTATTGTGCTTGCCATGACTGCCACAATCGGAACGGTCATTCAGCAGGGCGAACGGCCTGAAACTTATGTGCAAGAATATGGCGAAGAGGCGTACCGCTGGTTTGTCAGGCTGGGATTCACCGACGTCTACCACACGTGGTGGTTCACCAGTCTGCTGGGGCTTCTCTGCGTGAATTCTCTCACCTGTTTTCATAAACGATTTCCCGGTGTGTGGCGATCCATGCGTCAGGATAAGGTCAGTGTCTCGCTGGCATTCATCCAGGGCATGAAGCAACAGGCGACGCTTTCGCTCAAGCAGTCCAAAGAAGCCGTGGCAGAGCATGTTGTACGGCTCCTTGCCGAAAAAGGCTATCGGGTGCTGGCCAAGAGCGACCCGGGGGAGGTAACGGTCTACGCGACCAAAGGGATCATGGGCCGGGTCGGTGCGCACGTCGCCCACCTCAGTGCGACCATCATTGTGCTCGGAGGACTGCTGGGCAGTTACTATGGATTCCAGGAATTCGGTGTGTGCCTGGAAGGCCAGACCTACCATATCCCGCGCGGCAATTTCGATCTGCGGGTGGACAAGTTTTGGATCGATTACCATGAAAACGGATCGGTTAAATCCTATAACAGCACGCTGACAGTGATCGATCAAGGAACGCCGACCGCAACCAAGACCATTACGGTCAATGATCCGTTAGTCTATAAGGGCATCTGGTTCTACCAATCCAGTTATGGCGATGCCTGGGATCAGATTGAAGCGGCGCGGATCAATATTAAGGAGAAAAACAGCGAGAAAATCGTCTCCACGGTTGATTTGGAGTGGAACAAGGAAAAGGCCGTCGACGGCCTTCCACTTAAGATGAAGATGACTGATTTCGTGGCCGATTTCGCGTTCAATTCGACTGAGAAAAAAGTGTTTTCAAAAACTGCCGAACATGCCAATCCTGCGATTCGGCTAACGGTCGACGAACGCAGCACTATACAGTCCACTCCATGGGTGTTTTATCATTATCCTGACCTGTTCGAAATTAAGGATTCTGCGTACCAATTCGAATTCATCGGATATCAACCGAAGAAATTTACCGGTCTGCAGATCGCGAGAAATCCAGGCATCATGATGGTGTGGATTGGGTGTACGATGTTGGTGGTGGGGATGACGCTGTCCTCTGTGATTTATCATCGTCGGCTGTGGGCGAAGATCGTGCCCGGCCATTCCGGTGTCACGGTTCATCTGGGCGGGACGACACACAAGAGTCAGATCGACTTTCAAAAAGAATTCAAGAAACTGACTGAGAAGATCCAGTCCAAGATCTGACCTTGAAGGAAGACCGATGCAGAGCGGTTCTAAGAAACCTTTCAACCGTCGGCGCTGCCATCTACGATAGACGGAGGCCTGTATGATGCGATCACTGTTTCTTTTCGATATGACATTCTGGCTCTACCTGGCCGCGTTGGGTTTGTATGTGGCGTATCTGTTTGCGAAACGTCCCGCCCTGCAGCTGGCTCCTGCCGGGCATCCGATAGACCATATTGAGGAGCGCGATGGTGCATGGGCTACCCAGTTGGGACAAGTGGCTACGCTGGTCACTGTCTTCGGATGGGTGCTGAACACCCTGGCATTGACGACACGGGCCTTCGAGCGAATGGAACATTCCGGCACGTTCGCCCCTTGGTCGAATCAGTTCGAAGCGATGGCCTACGTGTCATGGGCCATTATCTTGGGCTATGTGCTCCTCGAATTCAGATACAGGATCAAGGCCGTCGGAGCCTTTGTGGTCGGCATCGGATTCATCGCCATGGGCGCGGCGTCGCTGTTACCCTATCGATATCAAACCGCCGAGCCGCTCGTGCCGGCCTTGAATAGCTATTGGATTTACATCCATGTCTCCGTCACCTTGACCAGTTACGCCGCCTTCGCGATGGCGGGAGGACTTGGGTTGATGTATCTGTTTAAGGAGCGGGCCGTGAATCGTGGCAGTCAGTCTCGTTTTTACGCCGCCTTTCCTGATCTCGAAACCATCGATGAGCTCGGATATAAGGCGATCATGCTGGGGTTCCCGCTGTTGGCCTTCGGGATCATTCTCGGGGCGATGTGGGCCAACTATGCCTGGGGCGGGTACTGGAGCTGGGATCCGAAAGAAACCTGGTCGTTGATTGTCTGGCTGATCTATGGCGCCTATATTCATGCTCGCATGACCCGGGGCTGGCTGGGCCATCGGGCCGCCATCTATGCGATCTTTGGGTTCCTCATGGTGATTTTCTGCTTCTGGGGAGTAAATTTTCTGCTCTCCGGACTGCATGCCTACGCATAGCCAATGGCTGATCAACCGAATCAGAAGTCCGTTGGCGTCGCGCCGCAGACCGGCTCGTCTCGAACCATGGTGGTGCTGGTCGCCGCCACCATTCTTGCAGTCATGTTTGTGGTGGTGTGGTTGCAAAGTTCGAAGTATGAACCTCTGCTCGTGGGAAAAGTAGCGCCGGATTTTCAGTTGCCCGATTTGAATGACAAGCAACTGCGGCTTTCGGACTATCGCGGCAAAGTTGTCTTTTTGAATTTTTGGGCGACCTGGTGCAAGCCTTGCCGTGAGGAAATGCCCTCCATGGAGGTGCTATACAAAAATTTTGAAAAGGACGGATTAGTCATTCTCGCGATCAGCATTGATCGGGTGACCACAACGAAGGAAATTCCTCCGTTCGTCAAGGGCCTCAATCTCACATTCCCCGTCCTGATCGATTCTTGGGGGCAGACGGACAAGCGTTATAAGTTGATGGGGGTTCCGGAAACGTACATCATCGATCAACAAGGAATTCTTCGTGACAAAGTGATCGGACCTCGCGATTGGACACGATTGGACAATCTCAAGGTGTTGACACAACTCCTGAAGCCAGGAGAAAAGGCCGCGCGCGCGGCCTCTGTTCAGGATACTCCTGCGCTATAAGTGGGACAATGAACCGCTGGTCGTTACTTTCCAGGATCGGTGCCGCAATGATGTTCGGCGGGCTCATCCCTGCCGACGCCCGAGAGGCTGCTTCGCTTCAGACCGGTTCTCCTGGCGTTGTGGTCGACCGCATTCCCCAGGTCGATGAGGAAGCGCCGAACTTTCTTCTGAAAGACTCTGAAGGGTTTAATGTCGCGCTGGATCAGTTTCGCGGGAAAGTCGTGCTTCTGAATTTCTGGGCGACCTGGTGTGGCCCCTGCAAGATTGAGATGCCGGCTATGGAGCGACTGTATCGGTCGTTCAGCCGTAAAGAGTTCGAGATTCTGGCCGTCTCAACCGACGCCCAGGGCGCGGTCGTCACCCGCCCCTTCCAGCAGGAAGCGGGATTTACCTTTCCCGTGCTCCATGATGCCGATTTCCGCATCGGCCTGCGGTATGGCGCACGCCAGTTGCCGATGACCTTTCTTATCGATCGCCAAGGCATTATTCGCAACCGGATTCCTGGCGCCCGGGATTGGAATACACCGGCGGGGAAACGTCTGATCGAATCGCTTTTACAAGGGTCTTAAGCATGACCGAATCCGTGCAGTCGATTTCATTGATCGCTGCCTTTTCCGCAGGACTGCTGTCCTTCGTCTCGCCCTGTGTGCTGCCGCTGGTCCCCTCGTACATTTCGTACATTACAGGCCTCTCGATCGAACAACTGACCGATGTATCCGAGCGAAGCCGGTTCCGCAAAGCGATCATTGTGAACTCGCTGCTGTTTATTGCAGGGTTCTCGACAGTCTTCGTTGCATTCGGGGCCTCGGCCAGTTTGCTTGGACAGGTCTTGATGACCTATCAGGAACACCTGCGGCGGTTCGGCGGAATCGTCGTCATTCTGTTCGGCCTGTATCTGCTCGGTATCCTGAACCTGAGTTTCCTCAAAATGGAACATCGGTACCATTTTCGGAGCCGGCCGGCCGGGTTGCTCGGATCCTTTTTGATCGGCATCGCGTTCGCGGCGGGTTGGACCCCCTGCGTGGGCCCCGTACTGGGAACCATTCTACTCTATGCCAGTACGACCGAATCGATGCTCAGCGGCGTGGTGTTACTCACGTTCTATTCGCTTGGGCTGGCCTTGCCGCTGTTTGTGACGGCACTCGGTGTCGATCGATTTCTGAGCTACTTTAAAGAAGTGCGAGCGTACCTCTGGGGGGTGTCGACCGTGAGCGGTGTGCTACTCATCGTGGTGGGCGTCATGATCTATGCGAATTCGCTGACCATGATTACGAGCTTTCTTGAACGCTATGGTATTGGCTGGTATCTCGGGCAGTAAAGTAGTCAGTAGGGTGTGATTCTTTCCTCTCGTGGTCCTCCCCATGAACGCGCAAGCTTCGTATGCGCTCCGGCCCGGCAAGACCGGTTCGGAGGGGCATGGATTATTGGTGTAGGCACATGACTGGCGGACAAGCAGGCACGGCGTACGATGTGGTGATCGTCGGTATGGGACCGGCGGGAGCAACCGCGGCGGCAGCACTCAGCCGCGGCGGTCTGACCGTGCTCGGTTTCGACAAGGACACGCATCCTCGTTATAAGGTGTGCGGTGGGGGACTATCGGCGCGCATCGGCCGACTGTTAGATCCTGATTTTCAATCGGTGGTCGAGCATACGGTGAACGGGGTGCAGTTTGTCTATCGCGGGCAAGATCCCCTCCTGATTCAATCATCAGAACCGATTGCCTATATGGTCATGCGGGATCGCTTCGACCATCATCTCCTCCAACAAGCGGCGCAAGCCGGGACCGAGGTTCGAACTGGTGAGGGCGTGGCCGCCGTCCGTCAAGAATCCGACTGGGTAGAGGTCATCACTGAACAAGGCCGCTATCGCGCGAAGATCGTGATTGGCGCAGACGGAGCCAATAGCATGGTGGCTCGACATCTTTTTGCGGATCGCTTCCTGTATCGCGCCCCGGCTCTGGAAAGCGAGGTTTTCATCGGAAATGACCGTGCCTATCCAGGTCCATCCGCAATTCTTGTCGATGTTGGCGCGGCTCGGCAAGGCTATGGGTGGATCTTCCCCAAGCAGGGGCGACTGTCTGTGGGGATCGGAGAGTTTCGTGGCAAGTCGACCAGGCTGCGCGCCACGTTCGACCGATTCGTTGGCGGAGAACCAGGGCTAGCCGGACGGGCCGTGCCTCGCCCGGTGGGGCATCCGATTCCTGCGTTCTCAGAAGGCATGAAGAGGGAGGACGAGAAGACAATGTCTCAGTTCGTCAGCGGTCGGGCATTACTGGTTGGTGATGCGGCCCATTTGGTCGATCCGCTGTTTGGAGAGGGCATTTATTATGCGGTTCGTTCGGGGCAATTGGCTGCCCAGGCGATTTTGGCAAACGTTCGCGATCATCGGGTATCGATGGCAGCCTATGAGGCGGCGTTGAATCGGGACATTGTGCCCGACTTTCGGGTCACAGCTCGCATGGCCAGGGTGATTTATGCCTTTCCCCGGTTGAGCTTCAAGCTTCTTCGTCGATATCAGGATGTCGTACAGTCTTATTATGAGGTGCTGCAGGGACATACCTCTGCCGAACAATTTCTAGCCGATGCAAAGAAACGCCTGAAAGCCTCGGTCAATGACCTGCTACTCGAAGCGTTACATTTGCGGTAGCGCGGTGTGCGATACGGAGCGTGGTTCAGTTCAGCACCACGCTCCGAGCCGGCAGGAGACGAACGGCTGGAGCGACAGGCCTGTCGCGCTTGGTCGGCTCTGGTTGGTGGATGCAGAGAGAGGGTTGAAGCTCGAAGACAACGCCGTGGCGGTAAGTAGTTGGGTGGCTGGTGGAGTGTCAGGTGTCGAGGCGTCTGCTTTGGCCACCACCGCCGGTGGTCGTGACGACGGCTTTTTCTCAAGCTTGGCCAGCAATCGGCGGCCATCCCCCGCGACTTCGCTGTTCGGATATTTCTGGGCCAGAAGCGCAAGCTTTTCCGTCGCCCAATCGTTGGCACCGAGTTCCTGGTAGGTTAAGGCCAGGTAGTATAAGGCCTCCGGGGCCACCTGTTTATCCGGATAATCCTTCATGATTTGATCGAATCGATGGGCTGCGGCAAGGTATGAGGCTCGGCGGTAGTAAAAGTGTCCCACGAACAGGTGGGTCTTGGACAGCCAATCGTGGCAATCATCCAAACGTTGGAGGGCTTGTCCCTCGTATTTGCTGCCGGGAAATTCCTTCCGCAATTTCTCAAAGGCGGTAATAGCCTTTTGGATGGGCTCCGGGTCGCGATCGATCGACTTGGCCATCCGCAGGTGGCTCTCCGCCATTCGGAACTGCGCATAGACGGCGAGTTGATGGGCTCGATGCAGCTCGATGAAATGTTGGTACTCGACGATGGCCTCGGCGTAATCTTCTTTGTCAAAAAAGGCTTCGCCGCGCTTCATGATCACATTCGGGTCGTAATTCTTTTCAATCGTGTCGCCAAGAAATATTTGTTCGTCGGTGCCGCTGACGGGTTTGCCCTCCGCGGTGGTTTTCGGTTTGCTCGAGCACCCGGTGGCAAAATAGAGCAGTGCCACGGATACGGTGAGGCACATACACAATCCCCTTGAACGCAAACGCATCCGACGACTCCTCGATGACATGTATGGCATGTGGCGCAGATGGCTGAGAGATTGTAACTGCAAAATTTTTCTAGCAGATCTAGAAGCGAAAAGCAACGGATTCGACATCTTGCCCGCTTGTCATGAACGCGTCTGCTGCAATGACGGATTGTGGCTGCGACGGCCGGTCGGCGGACGGGCTCGCCGCTCGTCGGTCGACATTCTGTCAAGGATGCCCCCTTCCTCACGAGGTTCGCGAGCAAGACACGGCCGTCTCACCGGCTCGGTAATGTCCGCAAACCTGAGCTCATACGTGTTCGCCTCGCGACTCCGACTTTTGCAAGGAACCGTTATGAATCATGCGGGCTAGTGGTTGACCCTCTTGGGCGCGGGTCCTATAATCTCGCCGCAGCAGGCGAACCTCAACGATGCTCAGTAAGGTCTCCGTGAAGCGCAGTCGTATTGTCGGAACCGGCTCGTTCGTTCCCTCCCGGATTGTCGACAATCAGGAGGTGGCAGCGCTTCTTGGGCTGGACCCGAATCAAATCGTAACATTGACCGGAATCCGGACGAGGCATTGGGCGGAGCAGGGACAAGCCTCCTCAGACCTGGCGGTGGTGGCAGCGCAACGGGCCTGCGAAGCTGCAGGGCTGGACCCCGGGTCAATCGACGCGATTGTATTGTCGACGACCTCGCCGGACAGCGCGTTTCCCTCCACAGCCTGTCTTGTACAGCGAGCCTTGGGCGCCAAACAGGTCATGGCTTTCGACCTGTCGGCCTCTTGCTCGGGGTTCCTCTATGGACTGTCGATGGCCGACGTCATGATCCGCAGCGGGCAGATACGTTCCTGCCTGGTTGTTGCGTCGGAGGTCAAGTCGCGCTCCCTCAATTTACTGGATAAAGAAACAGCCATTCTTTTTGGCGATGGGGCCGGCGCCGCGGTGATCGCAAGCGAGGACCGTGAGAGTCCTGATGCGCCCGGCATACTCGGTGTGCGGCTGTACGCGGAAGGCTCGGGCCACGGCCTCATCACGATTCCAGCCGGGGGGTCACGAAAGCCCAATCGACCGGAGACGGTACTTGCCAATGAACATACGCTGCGTATGCGAGGCAGCGCGGTGTTTCGATCTGTGGTGCGCCGCCTCGAACAGGCCGTTGCCGGGTTGTTGAAGGAGTTCGGCCTGACGGCCGGCGATGTGGCACATGTCATCGCCCATCAGGCCAATGCGCGCATTCTGGAGCAGCTTCGGCGCCGTCTCGGACTTCCGCACGGGGTGCTGTACTCGGTCATCGAACATTACGGGAACACCTCGTCGGCCTCGCTGCCTATTGCATTGGACCATGCCGTGAGGGCTCAGCGTCTCGCGGCAGGAGATCTCGTCCTGCTGGGCGCATTCGGCGGCGGTCTGACGTGGGCTACAGGATTGGTGCGCTGGTAATTCCTCTCGGCTAGAAAGGACGCAAGGACGTTATGTTCGGTCTGATACCTCGGGAAGAAGCCTTTTTCGATTTGTTCAAGAATGCGGCACACAACATGATCGAGGGGAGTCGTCTGCTGAAGGATATGACGGAAGACTTCCGGAATCCGATCGAGAAAGCCAAACGCATCAAAGATGTCGAACACATCGGGGATGGGATTACCCATGAGATTGCGCGGAAACTGAACCTGACGTTTATCACGCCCATCGATCGGGAGGACATCCATGATCTGGCCAGTGCGCTTGACGACATTTTGGATGTGGTTGAGGCGATCGCCGATCGGTTCGTTCTCTATAAGGTGACGGCGGCCACAGAGCCTGCGATCCGGCTGGCCAATGTGCTCTATCAGGCGTCCGTAGAGGTGGGAGCGACGGTGGATTTGCTCGGCAAGTCGCATCCCGCCGTGATCGAGTGCAGTGTGCGGGTGAATAGTTTGGAAAATGAAGCCGACCGCCTTTCTCGCGATGCCATCTCGCTGCTGTTTGAGAAGGAAACGGATCCCATCACCGTCATTAAATGGAAAGAAATCTACGAGAATTTCGAAGCGGGAACCGATCGGTGCGAAGATGTCGCCAATATTCTTGAGCGCATCGCCCTCAAGCATACGTGAACGCCTTCCGCGTTCCTCTGACACCAATCCAGATCACTATCCGAAGAGTAGGAGCCGGCATGCATGGCTGAACTGAGCGGGCTGTTATTGGTTGTCGTGATCCTGGCACTGCTCTTCGATTTTTCCAATGGATGGCATGACAGCGCCAATGCGATCGCCACGGTGGTCTCGACCCGCGTGGTGAGTCCCTCCACCGCGGTATTGGTGGCGGGTGTGCTCAACGTGGCCGGGGCGTTCATGTCGACAGCGGTCGCCAAGATGGTTGGAACCGGGATCGTCGACCCCCAGTCGGTGACGCAGGTGGTGGTGGCTTCGGCCTTGGCCGGCGCGATCATGTGGAATCTCTTTACCTTGGTGTTAGGCCTGCCGACGAGTTCATCTCATGCGCTCATCGGCGGGTTGGTCGGCGCCGCGCTGACGCACGGCGGGGTGGGGGCCGTCAAATTTTCCGGGCTGCGCGCCGTGCTGGAGGCGATGGTCTTGTCTCCCTTTTTTGGCTTCGCCATCGGACTGATCCTGATGATCGCCCTGAGCTGGATGTTTTTTCGCGTGCCGCGTGCGCTGGCCCTGCGACTGTTCTCCCGGCTGCAGCTGGTCTCCGCCAGTTTTATGGCATTCAGTCATGGAGCGAATGATGCTCAAAAATCCATGGGGATCATCACACTGGCGCTCGTGTCGGCGGGCGTGCTTCCGACGGTGGAAGTGCCGACGTGGGTGATCGGTTCCTGCGCCCTCGCCATGGGGCTCGGCACGGCGATAGGTGGATGGCGCATCGTCCGGACCTTGGGAATGCGCATCGTCAAGCTGGAACCGGTACATGGGTTTGCCGCTGAGACGGGAGCCGCCGTCGTATTATTGGTGACAGCCCATATCGGGCTTCCGGTCAGCACGACTCATACGATCACCTCCACGGTCATGGGCGTGGGAGCGGTGAAACGACTGTCGGCGGTGCGATGGGGTGTGACGAGACGAATTCTGTCGGCCTGGCTCTTCACCCTGCCAGGAGCCGCGCTCCTCTCGACTATTTGTTACCTGCTCTTGTCAAGACTAGTGTAGGCGACTCCTGCGCGGCGGGCAAATGGACGACAAACCGGCTGCCCCGGGGAGCATTGCCCTCGACCCACACGTGCCCGCTGTGGGCGTCCACGAGATGTTTCACAATGGCGAGGCCGAGGCCGGTCCCACCGAGTTCGCGAGAGCGGGCTTTATCCACCCGATAGAACCGTTCGAACACACGCGGTCGGTCTGCTTCCGGAATGCCGATCCCCGAGTCTGCCACCACAATTTCAATCATGGTGCGTGGTGATGTCGTCCGGCTCTGTACGGCAGGGCGGATGCTCACGGAGATTCGTCCGTAATCCGGGGTGTATTTCACGGCGTTTTCAAGCAGGTTGATGAAGATTTGCACCAGCCGTTCCTCATCGCCCTCGACCACCAACAACTCGTCGGGCAGTGAGAGCTCGATCGTATGATGTTTCTTGTCCGCCAGGGGCTTGATCACAGCCACCGTCCGTTCCAATAAGGCGCGGAGTTCAACGGGCTCGTGCCGGAACAGCACCTGTCCGGATTCGATTTGTGACAGCTGTAACAAATCGTCCAAAATCAGATTGAGGCGGTTGCTCTGCCGCATGATGATTTCCAGAAATCCCGTCGCCGTGTCCGGTTCGTCTTTCCCTCCGTCCAGGAGGGCTTCCACGTAGCCCTTGATGGAGGTCAGGGGGGTACGGAGTTCGTGCGAGACGTTGGCGACGAAATCCTTGCGGATCTTTTCCAGGCGCCGCAGTTCCGTCATGTCGTGAAACACGAACACTGCGCAGGCCTCCTGCTCGCGACTGCCGCCTGCAATCGAGGCTTCGACGCGCAGGCTTCGTCCGGTCGGCGAGAGGGTAATTTCGCTACCCTGGCCGGAGCGCGTCTGCAACACCGAGGACACGATCGCATTGAGCCCTTCGTGCCGAATGAGGTCGGCGTAGTGACGTCCCCGTGATTCCATCAGTCCCAAGGCGAACATGCGTTCCAGTGCCGGATTCACCTGAACCACCGTGCCGCGATAATCCAGCACCATGACGCCCTCGACCATGGCGATCAACATGGCTAAGAGTTGCGCGCGGTCGTCGGAGACTTCCTTGATTTTCGTCTCCAACTGATCGGTCATGTGGTTGAGTGTCTGGGCGAGCAGGCCGACCTCGTCGGTCGACGAGACGACCAGGCGGATGCCGGGGGTTCCGCTGGCCAGCTGACGGGCAGCGGCGGCCATCTCCGACAATGGCTTCGTGAGATTGCGCGAAACCCAGAGGCTGAGGGCCATGGCGACGAGAAACGCGACGCCGAAAGCGGCCGCCAGATCCCGCTGGATATGGCGCACGCGTTCGTCGAGTGAGGTCAGCGATAGTCCGAGTCTGATAACCGGGAGGCCTGGGTGTAAGGCGGCAGGGTCTGACAGCAGGCGCGCGACATAATACGTGCGTTCTCCGGTGGTGTGACTCGCCCTGATGTCCGTGCCGCGTCCCGACGCCAGCGCCTGCGCGACTTCAGGGCGGGAGAGATGGTTGTCGACGCCGGCCAGTCCGTCGACAGGGACGGAGCTGTCGGCCAGCACGGTACCATCGTGCCGGATAACGGTGATGCGGACGCGGGCATGGTGACTGAGTTCACGAACGGTTGCGTGGAGCAACGGCTCCGGGACGGTTTGGCCGGATTGGTCGAACAGCGGTCTGAGCGACATCACGGCCAATCCGCCCCGGGCATCCAGCGTGTCGGCGGTGCGGCTGAGTTCCGTCTGTTCGACTGAGCGAATGACCAGCCAGCCGGCCACGGCGAGGCCGAACATGACGGCTGCAAGGGTGCCGAGCGCAACTTTCCATCGGATGCCGATGTTCATGCAGGCATGTCGGATTCACGAAGTTTGTACCCGAGCGATTTGACCGACAGGATGGCGTCATTCAAGAGCGGAAGTTTTTGCTTGAGCCGGCGCACGTGGACATCGACCGTGCGGGTGGTGCCGTAATAGTCGTAGCCCCAGACGGCGTTGAGCAAGACGTCGCGCGTGAGCACGCGTCCGACATTGCGCAGCAGGTGCTCCAACAGGCCGAACTCCTTGGCGGTGAGCATCACTTCCTCTCCCTGCAGCCGGACTTCATGCCGGGACAGATCGACCATCAATGCACCGTAGTGATACAAAGTCTGGGGATTGTTTGCGTTCCGCTCCAGCCGCCTAAGCAGGGCCTTGACGCGCGCCACCAGCGCTTTGGGACTGAAGGGTTTGGTCACGTAGTCGTCGGCCCCCAATTCGAGACCGATCACGGTGTCGGATTCTTCGGCCTTGGCGGTCAGCATGAGAATGGGGAGGAGCGCGGTATCCTGATTCAGGCGGATCCGCTTGCAGACTTCCAGCCCGTCCATTTCAGGCAACATCAGGTCGAGAATGATCAAGTCGGGATGTTCAGCCTTGACCTGACGGAGCCCTTCCGCGCCCGTCATCGCGGAGACGGTGCGAAAACCCTCCTTTTCCAGGTAGAGTTTGACGAGATGAAGAATATCTTTCTCATCTTCGACGATTAGAATTTTTTTGTAGTTGGTCGCGGAGGGTGACATGGCGGGATTCTCCCACAACGGCTGAGCGGCCTCAAGCCCGTCGCGAGGAAAGGGCCGGGACGAATCTGTTGACGACAAGGGCGGGTCTGACGTAAGGTGATCGTGCAGTGACGTCATCAACTCTCTCAGCAGGCCCGACCGCGGCCGGTGATCGTGAGGGGGAAAGACCGAGTATGAAGATCTATTTAGCCAATCCTCGTGGATTCTGCGCGGGCGTGGACCGCGCCATCGATATCGTCGATCTCTCGCTTAAAAAATACGGAGCGCCGATTTATGTGCGCCATGAGATCGTGCACAGCCGACATGTCGTGAACTCGCTTCGACACAAAGGCGCCGTGTTCGTGGAAGAACTGAATGAAGTGCCCGAAGGATCGGTGGTCATTTTCAGCGCCCACGGTGTGGCGAAATCGGTGTGGGAAGAGGCGCAGAGCCGTCGCTTGCATGTCATCGACGCCACCTGCCCGCTGGTCATCAAGGTCCACAATGAGGTGAATCGCGACTATGCGCAGGGGTACGAATTGATTCTCATCGGCCATGCGGGGCATCCGGAGGTAATCGGGACATTGGGCCAACTTCCAGACAAATTTCACCTGGTGTCCTCGGTGCAGGATGTGGAAAAGCTGCATGTCGAAAAGACGCAGAATCTGTCCTATGTCACGCAGACCACGCTGAGCGTCGATGAATGTCGAGACATCGTCGACGCGTTGCATCTGCGGTTCCCCACTATCAAGGGTCCGCACCAGGAAGATATTTGCTATGCGACGCAGAACCGCCAGAATGCCGTCAAGTCGCTGTCGAAGCTCGTCGATGTCATTCTCGTGATCGGTTCGCCGAACAGCTCGAACTCGAATCGCCTTCGCGAACTGGGAGAGCACTGCGGCATTCCGTCCTACCTCATCGACGCGGCATCGGACATCAATCCCGATTGGTTGAAAGATGCCAAGAGCGTTGGACTCTCGGCCGGAGCCTCTGCCCCGGAAGTGCTTGTCACCGAAGTCGTCGCGTACCTGAAGCGCCTCGGGTCTTCTGAAGAAGTCGAGGAGCTGACCGTGATCGAGGAAGATGTCGAGTTTCTCCTGCCGAAAGAATTGGTGACGATCGAGTCCATTTCGCGTACGACGGCCTCGGCGAATTAAGTTTGCCGGGTGCCGTTCCGTTCAAAGGGTCATCGTTCATCAGTTTCCATATGTTGTAGGTGCTGAGAACCATTCCCCCATATCGGGTGTTTTTCTTTGCTTTGCTGCCTATCCTGTGATAGAAGATCTCCGTTTTATTCCTAAAAAATCCGTCACATCCAACCTTCTTGCTTTGGAGGTCGCCGGTGTACCTGAAGTCATTGGACATGCTCGGATTCAAATCGTTTGCGGAGGCAAAGATTCAATTCCCGAAAGGCATCACGGCCATCGTCGGGCCGAATGGCAGCGGCAAGAGCAATGTGGTAGACGCCATCCTGTGGGTATTGGGTGAGCAAAGCACGAAGACTCTCCGAAGCGAACGCATGGAAGATGTCATCTTCAATGGCACCGAAGTTCGGAAGCCGCTGGGGTTGGTGGAGGTCTCGCTGATCATCGGCGGGCTGGGTGAGTTACGATTGAATGCGATTGCAGGGTTGCCGAGCCAGCTCAGCGAGTACCAGGAACTGATGATCACCCGGCGACTCTATCGAAATGGAGATAGTGAATATCTCATCAATAAGACCGCGTGCCGGCTGAAAGACATCCGGAGCGTTTTGATCGAAACCAGAGCGGGATCCAAAGGCCATACCGTCATTGAGCAGGGCCGGATCGAGCAAATCCTCCAAGCCTCGCCGCAAGACCGCCGGGAACTGATCGAAGAAACCGCCGGCATCGTTCGCTACAAGAGACAGAAAATCGAAGCCCTGCGGAAGCTCGAGTCGACTCAGCAAAACATGCTACGCGTCCGCGACATCGTGGCGGAAGTGAAAAAGCAGCTGAATTCGCTCGAGCGCCAGGCCCGCCAGGCCCGCTCCTACCAAACCTTGCAGCAGGAGGCTCGAGGCCTCGAAATCGAACTCTTATCCCGCGACTATCGCACGATGCATGCGGACCTTGAAGCCGTCGATCGAGAAGCGCGAGAAGTGGAATCGCATGAAACCGAACAGGTGGCCGAGCAAGCTCGCCTGGGCTCGGAACAGGAGGCCATCAGACTGCGCATGAACGATGCGGCGGAGGCCATTGCATGCGTGCGCGAGACATTAGCCGGAACGGAACAGCGGCAATCGCATGCGTTGACGGCGGCTGAAGTCGAGCGGAATCGAACGGAATTGTTTGAACGGCAACGCGTCCAGGCCGCGCAGGAAATGGACCGGCTGGCTTCCGACCAGGAACAGGGGCGGGCGGAGATCGAAGAGCTCCGCGCGATGTTGCTGCAGCTGGAGAGAGATATCGCCGGGCAGGACGCACAGTTTCAGCAGTGGGATGTCGAAGCTCAAGCTCTGGCCGGACAGCGCGCAGCGGCGGTAGCCGAGGAAGAACGAGCCCGGCGCGACGTGTTGAACCTTGCCGTGCTGGTGGCGAATACGGAGCAGAGCCTCACGCAACTGACCACCCGCCGGCAGGAAACGGCCGCTCGGTCGGAACGGGTTTCGCGAGAGCGAGAAATCCTGATGGAGCAAGTCGCTGCGTTGGACGAGCAGCGTCATCTTCTCACGGCGCAGAAGGAAGAGGCCGGTCATCGTATTCAGGGGCTCATGGCCGAACGCCAGGCGGCGATCGAGCGTATTGAGGGACTCGGTGCCCAGATTGCCGGATTGAATCGCGATATCGTCCGGCTTTCGGAAGAGGTTGCCGGGGTGGAATCGCGACTCGGCGTCTTGCAAGGCGTCGTGCGTGAAGAAATGGGATACGGTAGAGCAGGTGAGGAAGAGGGAACTGCGCTCAAAACCTGCGACGGAGTCCGGGAGGCCCTGGCGGAATGGTTGGTCATTCCCCCGGGGCTGGATCGGGCCGTCGAAACGATTTTGGGGGAACGCGTGCGTGGCTGGTTGGTCGATGAGCCGCTGGCGGCCTGCCGCGCGGTCGAGTTTTTAATAGAAAAAGAGTTGGGTCGCGGGGCTTTCATTCCACAGCAGTTGAGGTGGGTGTCTAATACGTCGGCCGATTCCCCGGCGGCCTGGTGGTCGGCTATCAACGGAGAGCCGGGGGTGGTGGGCCGTGCGGTCGACGTGATTCGCGCCGAGGGGGAATCCGCGCCGACTTTGGGTTATCTGTTCGAAGGAATCGTGATCGTGGAATCGCTGGCCGTCGCGCTGCAGCTCTGGGCGCGGTACCAGTGGTCGGCCCCAGGAGGTCCAACCTGCGTGACTTTATCCGGCGAGATGCTGGATGCCGCCGGCGTGA
The DNA here is from genome assembly GCA_013696305.1 of Nitrospira sp. Classification (GTDB taxonomy): domain Bacteria; phylum Nitrospirota; class Nitrospiria; order Nitrospirales; family Nitrospiraceae; genus Nitrospira_A. The sequence goes on along the minus strand of JACCYV010000131.1, from coordinate 20,125 downwards.
TTGCCGGCGGAGGCAGCCATCGAGGAGGAGGGTTGCTCCAGCGTCGTCGCGAAGTCCTGGAATTGGAGGCACGCCGGACCGAAGCGGTGCAGGCGCTTGAACAAACCAGGGTGGCGCGGGACGAGGCGTCCGCCGGGTTGGTCCTGGTGCGAGAAGACGAGCAACGTCTCGCCAGGGCTATTCGGGAAGCGGAGATGTTGGAATTATCCCTGCAAAAAGACGATGCGGGTGTTGAACGCCAGTGTGGAGAAGTGCATCGACGGATGGATGTCTTGGGGGAAGAACTTCAGCGGGGTCTGGCTGAACATGAGCGCCTGCAGGAGGAACTCCTTTCCCGCCAAGGGCAACTTGGGCAATGGGTGTCCGAGAAGGCCGGCCAGGAAGCGGGCTTGCTTCAGGTAAGGGAGTGGCTGAGTGCCATCGAAGGCCAAGGCATGCTGCTTCAGCAACGGTTGACCGACGTTCGATTGTCCCTGGAGAGCCTCCGCGGGCGGCGAGACCATGGAACCAACGATATCGCACGCTTCACCCAACGACTCGATGCGGCACAACAGCGAGCCATTGACCTGGACGAGCAAGTCGCCGAGTTGGTTCAGGCCATTGAGAACAGCCGGGAGGAACAGACCCGACAGGAAACGTTGTGTCGTGAAGTGGGAGCCGAGGTCGACGGGATTAAAGCCGAGTTGGTGGCGGCACAGGAAAACCAGGCGCATGAAATGACCAGGCTGCATGCGATGGAAGAGTTTCTCACCGCGGTGCGGCAGAGTTTGTCCGCCTTGCACGACCGTCGGATGACAGCGGAAGTGCGCAAAGCTGAGGTCAAGGCACATCTCTCGACGATTGAGAGCACCCTCACCGGTACCTATCAAATCCATCCGCCTACGTTATGTGCGCTACCGACGGATGAACCGCCCGCGATCGACGAACTGACGCCGCCGGTCTCCGCGTCGATCCTTGAGACGCCGCAGCTGCGGGAGCAGATTCAGAAAATCCGTGAGCGGCTGGACCGGATGGGCGCGATCAATCTGGCGGCAATCGACGAGCATCGGGAGCTGGAGGAGCGATATCACTTTTTGACGACACAAGAGCAGGATCTCTCCACGTCCATCGCCGCGCTCAAGGAAATCATTCACCGCATCAACCGAACGACGAAGGATATGTTCGTGGAAACCTTCAACGAACTGCAGGAGAAGTTCAGGGAAGTCTTTGCGCAATTCTTTCCCGGTGGGCGCGCCGAGTTGCAATTGATCGAGGCACCGCTGGAAGAGGGCGCGGAGGACAATGGAGCACGGGAGCCCGGCGTCGAAATCGTCGCACAGCCGCCGGGAAAGCGGCTGAAAAGCATTACCATGTTGTCCGGAGGCGAGAAGACGCTCACGGCGATGGCCCTCTTGATCGCCAGCTTCCTGATCCGTCCGACCCCGTTCTGTATTCTGGACGAAATCGACGCGCCGCTCGACGAAGAAAACATCGGACGGTTCACGACCGTATTGCGCGGCCTGTCGACCACGGCGCAGTTCCTGGTCATCACCCACAACAAGCGAACGATGGCGATGGCGGATTCGTTATTCGGGGTAACGATGGAAGAGCCCGGCGTCTCAACATTGATTTCCGTGAAGCTCGGCGATCTCCAGCCGGCCTAGCGCAACAAAGCGATGCGTCGGCGCCGTTATGGCATAGGGCAGGACCCTCGTTCCCTTGACTGCCCCGGGCGGGTTTGTTATACAATTCTACGCATGGTGACGACTTGGTATGGTGCGGTTTCATGTGTGTGCTCGCTGATCGATGAAACCGTCTCGACTATCGATCCCGCCGGCATTTTCAGATTCACGGCATAACGTCATGCGACTTCTTAAGACGCTCTTCAATCGTCTGTCCGATAGTCTGCTCGTATCTGTGCCAACCAGGATCAGAGCAGCTCGTGACTTCGCTTCGGCGCCGGTGCTTCGGCTCGTCTCGACCAAACCCGCCGCGCCGGCTACGGGCGACAGTGCGTTCAAGCGGACGCCGGCCCATTCGACCGGCCACCTCGAAGCCTTGGAAGAGGCGATCCGGAAAAGCCAGGCCTGGTTTCTCGCGCGACAAGATGCCTCTGAAGGCTATTGGGTCGCGGAACTGGAGGCCGATACGACCCTCACGTCCGAGTACCTGATGTTGCGCCGCTTCATGAGTTGCGGTGATGCGGAGCGCGAGCGCAAGGCGATCCATTATTTGAAATCCGCCCAGCTTCCCGGCGGCGGCTGGCCCATTTACTATGGGGGGCCTGCCGACATCAGTGCGTCGGTGAAGGCCTATTTCGCGTTAAAACTGTCCGGTGTGTCCGCGGACGAGCCCTGCATGGTGGCCGCCCGAACCTGCATCCTCGACAAGGGCGGTGTGCCGGCGGCCAATGTGTTCACAAAAATCGCGTTGGCGTTGTTCGGGCAGTATGACTGGCGTGGCATTCCCAGCATGCCTCCGGAAATCATGCTGCTGCCCAAACGGTTCTATTTCAGTATCTACGCGATTTCGTACTGGTCGCGGGCGGTGCTGATTCCTCTGTTGATCATTTTTGCAAAACGGCCGTTATGCCGGATCCCCAGCGAGCACGGCATCGACGAGCTCTACATGGAGCGCTCTACGCAGATCGACTACAGCATGGTCCCTCCGTTCAAGAAGGACCGGACGTGGTGTACGGCCAGGAATTTTTTCATCAATCTCGATGGACTCCTCAAGATCTACGACCGTTCGCCGGTCGAATGGGTGCGGCAGAAGGCCCTCGGGTACGCCGCTCGCTGGATGCTCGATCATATGAAGGGGAGCGGCGGTCTCGGCGCGATTTATCCCGCGATGGCCAATTCTGTCATGGCGTTGCATTGCCTCGGATACCCCAACGACGATCCCCTTGTGGTGAAAGCGATGCAGGAGATCGAAGAGCTTGAAGTACACGATACCGTGTATGTGAACGGCCAACGCGTCGATGCCATGCATCTGCAGCCCTGTCATTCTCCGGTGTGGGATACCTCGTTGCTCATCAACGCGCTGTCTGAGGCGGGCATGCCGCAAGACCATCCGGTTCTCCAGAAGGCGGCCGCCTGGTTGATATCGAAACAGACAAAAACCGTGGCGGATTGGGTGGTTTCTGCTCCTGGCGCGGAGCCTGGTGGATGGTATTTTCAATTTGAAAACGAACAGTATCCGGACGTGGATGATTCAGCGGTGGTGCTCATGGCCTTGGCGAAAGTCCGGCTCCAGGACGAGGAACAGCAACGGCTGGCGATCCGCCGTGGTTGTCGATGGGTGGTCTCCATGCAGGGTTCCGACGGAGGGTGGGGCGCCTACGATGTCGACAACAACAAGATTGTGTTCAATTACATTCCTTTCGCCGATCATCGAGCTCTCCTGGACCCCAGCACGGCCGATTTGGCGGGGCGATGCCTGGAAATGTTTGCGACCCTGGGCTATGACTGGACCCATCCCGCAGTCGCCTCAGCACTGGCTTTTCTGAAGAAGGATCAGGAGCAGGACGGCAGCTGGTATGGCCGGTGGGGGGTGAATTACCTGTACGGCACCTGGTCGGTGCTGTCCGGCCTGCGCGCGATCGGCGAGGATCTCTCGTCCCCATACATTCGCCGGGCGGTCAGTTGGGTAGAATCGAAACAAAACCCTGATGGCGGGTGGGGTGAGTCCTGTCTGTCCTACGGTGATGTCTCGCAGTGTGGACGCGGCGACAGCACTCCATCGCAAACGGCCTGGGCTCTCTTGGCCCTCATGACAGGCGGTGTGACGGATTCATTTAGCCTGGCTCGGGGCATCCATTACCTCATTCGCAATCAGCGGAAGGATGGGTCCTGGGAAGAGGTACGCCATACCGGGACGGGATTCCCTCGCGTGTTCTATCTTCGTTATCATTGGTATTGCCAATATTTTCCCCTCTGGGCCCTGGCCATGTATCGCAATCTCAAGACTCGTGGAACGACGAGGGCTGATGAATTGCGTCAACAGGCGTATCTATCGGGGCAGTTCCGGTCGCCACGCTGACAGTGTGGGTCCACCCGTGCCAGTCTTTCTTGCCATGTGCCATGGGAGCATCTGTGACTTCGATCGGAGTCTTCGTGGCCACTCGATGGGAGGCGGACGCCGTTCGCCAGGCCTTTTCACTAACTCACCTCCGGTCGATCGGGGGAATTCGCTGCGTGGTTGCGCCACGGCCTCAGGTGGACTGGTGGATCATTCCGATGGGCGTCGGTCCTGAGCGGGCTACAGCGACTGCGCGGATCGTACTCGCGGAGGAGCGGTTTGCCGCGGTGTGGTCGGCGGGATTTGCCTGTGCGTTAGGGGCAGCCAGAATCGGTGATGTCTTGATTGGAACCCGGGTGAGTATGGAGGGTGAGACGAATCGGCCCTCTTCGTCCGAGTGTTCCCCGGCGATCGTTGAATGGGCGCGGCAAGCCATGCAGCATTTTTCGGTTCAGATCGGCCACTTCGTGACGGTGCCGCGGGTGCTTTGTCGGGCAGACGATAAGCAGGCGCTCGCCGAGCGTACAGGGGCAATCGGGCTCGACATGGAGAGTGCGGCACTGGGCTTGGTTGCATCAGAGCGTCAGATTCCGTTCGCGGTCGTCCGTACCGTGTCGGACCTCGCGGATGAAGATCTTCCCCTTGACTTCAATCTTTTTCTCAGGCCATCTGGATGGGCGAAGGGTGTGGCCGCCTGCCTGGCTCATCCGACGAGCCTGATCGAACTCAATCGACTGCGTGTCCAAAGTCGTGTGGCGGGGTCGCAGCTCACCGCCGCCTATCAAGCCTGTGCCGACGGGGCAGTGTTCGAAGGCGTGGCCTGACAGGGCCGGGAACGAGTGCAGTCCCGCCTCATGGCAGGCGGACGGGAGGAGAACGCGGCGTGGACGGCATTGCTCGCATCGGACGATACACCCTCGAGCTCACGGAGCAAACGGGGCGGATGACGCTGTTCGTCCTGTCCTCCTTCGCCTGGTTGACCCGGCCGCCCTTCCGTCTGTACCAGATCGTCAAACAACTCAACTTTATCGGCTACAAATCCACATTCGTCGTCGTGCTGACGGCGGTTTTTACCGGAATGGTCCTGGCGCTTCAAGGGTATTACACGCTGCGGAAGTTCGGTTCTGAAGGGGTGCTCGGCTCGGCGGTGGCGCTCAGCATCATCCGGGAATTGGGTCCCGTCCTCGCGGCGCTGATGGTCACGGCCCGAGCGGGCTCTGCCATGACCGCGGAGATCGGCATCATGCGGATTACAGAGCAGATCGATGCGTTGGACACGATGGCGATCAACCCGCTGCAATACCTCATCGCACCGAAGCTCGTGGCGAGCTTGATTGCGGTGCCTCTATTGGTCGCCCTGTTCGATGTCGTGGGGATCTACGGCGGCTACGTGGTCGGCGTGCAGTTGCTGAACGGCAATGAAGGGGCCTATTGGAGTTCAATCGAATCTGCGGTGGAGTGGAAGGATGTGTATGGGGGCATGTTGAAATCCGTCAGCTTCGGGCTCCTGATCAGTTGGGTCTGCTGTTACAAGGGGTTTCATACGAAGCACAGCGCAGAAGGGTTGGGAACCGCCACCACTGAAGCGGTCGTCCTCTCGGCGGTCTTGATCCTCGTGTGGGACTATTTTCTTACCTCTGTGCTGCTCTGACATCGTGATAGTTGGGCGGGATCAAGCGCGCATCGTGACGCCGATTCTGACGGAGAATGTGTGATCAAACTGGTCGGGGTTGAAAAGACATTGGGCAGGCAAGCCGTATTGCGCGGGGTCGACTTGACGATTCCCGCGGGGAAACTCACGACGATTATCGGGGGAAGCGGCTCGGGGAAGAGTGTATTGTTGAAGCATATCATCGGCCTCATGCAGCCTGATCGCGGCGAAGTGTGGATCGACGGGACGGACATCGCCCGTATGAAGGGGCAGGCGCTCAATGAGGTCCGCAAGAAGTTCGCGATGTTGTTTCAAAGCGCGGCGCTGTTCGATTCGATGACGGTGTTCGACAATGTCGCGTTTCCCCTTCGGGAGAAACTTCGCTTAACCGGCGATACCGTCACCCGGCGGGTAGACGAGAAACTGGCACAGGTGGGATTGGCCGGCATGGGACACAAATTTCCGGCGGAACTCAGCGGCGGAATGCGCAAACGAGCCGGCCTGGCTCGCGCATTGGTGATGGAACCTGAAATTATCTTGTTCGATGAGCCGACGACGGGGCTCGATCCATTGATGGCGAAATCCATTCATGATCTCATTGTGGCGATGCACCGGCAGTTTGGATTTACCGCCGTCATGGTCAGTCACGAGATTCCCGAGATTTTCGGGATTTCAGATTGGGTGGCGATGCTCATGAAGGGGCGGATCGCCGAAATGGCGCCCTCGAGTGACTTTGTGAAGACGACGAATGAGGAGATTCGGGAATTTATTTTTGTCGGAGGCACCCTCGCAGCGAAGGGTCTGCCGACCGCATCCCTCTGATTAGGAGATCACATGGAACGTGCAAAGGTGGAATTACTGGTGGGGGTCTTCGTGCTCGTCGGGGTGGCGTGCCTGGGATATCTGTCCATCAAGCTGGGCAAGTTGGAAGTCATCGGAGGACATAACTACGCGGTTGAAGCAGAGTTTACCTCGGCATCGGGCTTGAAACCAGGGGCTTCCGTAGAAATAGCCGGGGTCGAGGTGGGACGTGTCCGGCAGATCGGTTTGAACAGCGACCGCGCCGTAGTGGCGCTGTCGATTCAGGATGGCGTGAAGTTGTACTCGGATACGATTGCCTCGATCAAGACGCGCGGGATCATCGGTGATAAGTATCTGGCCATTTCGGTCGGTGGAGGGGGTGATCCGTTAAAACCCGGTGACAAGATTCGGGATACCGAATCGGGACTTGATCTGGAAGAATTGGTCAGCCAGTATGTACATGGGAAGGTCAACTAGCCTTGGCGGGAGATACCGAGTGATGGGATTTATGGAACGGAGCCGGTGGTATAGGTTCACCACTCACAGGAGGGGCGCAGGGATGAATGGACTGCGATGGATGATGATTGGGGCGATGCTGGTGGTACAGCTGTTCCTGTCGGGACTATCGCCTGCTACGGCAGGGCCGGCTACCGAATCGATCAGGGGGACGATCGATGAAGTGTTCAAAGTATTGGTCGATCAGGAACTGAAAAAGCCGGCACGTCATGAGGCGCGCCGGCAGCGGCTGGAAGATGTGGTCGGGGCGCGATTCGATTATCCTGAAATGTCGCGGCGGTCTCTGGGCACCCAATGGAACCAGTTGTCAGACAAGGATAAACAGGAGTTCGTCGATCTCTTCAGAACCCTGCTGACCAATACCTATGCAGATCGAGTTGAGAACTATTCCGGCGACGGCGTGCAATATCTCAACGAGCGGACCGAAAAAGAATACGCGGAAGTGCGCACCAAGGTACTCTCCGGAAAAACAGAAATCCCCATGGATTACCGGTTGCTGAATAAGAATAACGACTGGCGTGTATATGATGTCGTGGTCGATGGCGTCAGTCTGGTGAATAATTACCGCGGTCAGTTTGCGAAAATCCTCAACACCTCCTCCTATCCCGGCCTCGTCGATCAACTCCGCAAGAAATCCGATAAGATCAAAGCTCCCTAGCCCGGAGTGTGATCGATTCCGGCGAGCGCCATGCAGTGTAATCACTTGATGTTGATTCGTATTCTCCTGGCGCTGGCCGGCCTGCTGTTCGCGAGCCTCCCGGATTCGACCCGCGCAGACACGCAGATTTTCCCTGTTCCCTCCGTCTCAACCAGCAAAAACGACGGTAACGATGCCGGCTTGATCGCGCCGATCCTCATCTCGGACCCGGACGGTGAGTTGAAATATCTCATGGCGCCCATGCTCATTCAGAACTCGATCGTGGGCAGCCGCGCGGTGTTCAATCTCTTCAAATACGATCCGGGTGGCCGTCAGATGCGATTTATTGCGTCACTGACCGAGCGGATCGAGCGCAAGGTCCTGTTCGATTATGTGGATCCGGCCTTCGGTAACGGACAATACTCCCTGAACTTCGGAGGAACTTTTTTCAAGAACGCGACGTCGCGCTTCTTCGGCCTCGGACAGTCGACGGTGGAAGCCGATGAGTCGAATTATACGGCCAGGGAGGCACGCGCCTACTGGCGGCTCGGCTTATATGCCAATGAGGTGACACAAGTTTCGGTCGGGCAGCGTGTCCGGCAGGTACAACTCCAGCGGGGCGCCACAGATCTTCCGTTTTCGGTCGAACAATTCCCGACGGTTGATGGCATTCAGGGTGAGTCCATCATCGTGGGTCACCGCGCGTCGTTCTACTACGATACGCGGGACAGCTTGGTGACGCCCACCGACGGTGTAGCCGTCATGGCCTATGCGGAGCTGAACCAAAATGTGAAAAACGGCGACCATCCGGTCTATTCCCGATATGAGCTCGAAGTGAAAAAGCTTTTTCCGAGCGAGTCGAAGCGAGCCATTCTCATCGTCCGTGCCGACTTGCAGGCGACAATCGGCTCTCAGGTCCCCTTTTACGAGCAGTCATCACTGGGCGGGCAGAACAATCTGCGCGGCTTCGGCCTGGATCGGTACATCGACAAGCATTTGATCGCCTTCAGCATCGAGGAGCGCATCCACATCTTGCGGACGAAAGTGGCGGGTGTCACGGCGGATTTTGAACTGGCGCCCTTTCTGGACACGGGCCAGGTGTTCAACTCGTTCAAGGATGTGAGTTTTCAAGACTATCGCATGACCCCCGGGCTCGGATTTCGTGCCATCGTGCGCCCCAATGTCGTCGGCCGTCTCGATTACGGCTACAGCCGCGAGGGCGGAGCGATTTTTGCCGGCCTGGATTTCCCCTACTAGGTGCTTGTGCGTGAACGACCCGTATCACTATGCAGCAGACAATTTTTTTCTTCTGCGGTCTTGCCCTCTTGTGGGGAGCGCCCTGCTCCCTCAAAGCCGAAGGCTTTGGCCCCTTTCCGGTCAGAAATTTTCAAGCACTGGATCAGCTGGTCCTCGGCATGCCGGGGGAGCGGGCGGCGGTACTCCACAAGGGGGATTTCGACGTGCGGCTCGAGGTGGCCAATACGGCCACTATTGCCAGGGACAGCGAGGAACAGGCGGAGGTCACGATGAAGTTTGAGACCGTTCGCGCCGGTCTTTATCTTCGATATGGCCTTACCGACCGGCTGGAGATCGGTGCGGAGATTCCCGCGCTCCACCGCTATGGGGGATTTATGGAGGGGGCGATTATAGGAGTGGAAAATGCGACCACGGGATTATCGCCGCCGCGCAAAGCCCTCCGGGATACCAACTATGCATTTAACGTTTCGAACGGCGGGCGAACCATGTTTAAAGGGTCGGAGGGCGCCACCGGGTTGGGGGATGGGTCACTGTTCGCCAAGTATCAACTTCTGAAGGAAACGTCCGCAGTCCCCGCGATATCCATTCGGGGTGCCGTGAAAGCGCCTACCGGAGATACCGGGCAGGTGTTCGGGAGCGGGCATCCTGATTTCGGCATCGGCGTCGCCTTGGATAAAACCATTGCGGCCCATTGGATCGTGTATGCGAACGTGAACGGGGTGTTGCCCACTGGACGGATTGCCGGCTTGGACCTTCAACCGGTGGTGAGCGGGTTGGTGGCCCTGGAATATCTCTGGACGGAGAATCTTTCCTTCACGGCACAGTTCGATTACTATTCGCCGCCGTTTCACGGAACGGGGACTAGAGTGTTGGACAAGGGCGTGACGGAATCGGTCATCGGGGTGAGTTACCTCATCGTCCCCGGTTTGTTATGGCAGCTCTACGGGGTGGAGAATCTGGATTTCATCACCGGAAGCGCTGCGGACCTCACCCTGTCGACTGTCCTCACCTGCCGATTCCGTTCCTAACAAGATTGGCGCCGTCGGAACCGTACAGACTCCCCATCGCTATTGAGAAGTCAGGGATCTTACTAGTATCGTAGACGTGAGGGAAATATTGACACGAGATAATGCATATGTGAGGATAAGCGACGTACGGAACGTTTGCGCTGCTTTGCCGCTATCTTCGCAAGACAATTGTTTCCCACTGAATGAATATTCGTACCTGCGCCCAGTTGTCAAGATTTGACAAGGAGTTGTGCAATGTCTCTATTGAAAAATGTCCACAGTCCCGCTGATTTGAAACGCCTCTCTCCCGAACAGTTTCCGGAGCTCTGCCAGGAGATCCGTGAACAGATTCTCGCGGTGGTGTCCAATGTCGGGGGGCACCTGGCCTCCAACCTGGGCGTCGTGGAACTGACGGTCGCGCTGCAGTACCTCCTGGACACGCCAAAAGACAAGATCGTGTGGGATACCAGCAATCAGGCCTATGCCCATAAGTTGCTGACCGGGCGCCGGGAGCAGTTCCATACACTTCGGCAGTACGGAGGGTTGAGCGGATTCTGTAAACGGGAAGAAAGTGTTTACGATACCTTCAATGCCGGGCATGCCGGTACCGGCGTCTCCGCCGCGTTCGGCATGGTGGCAGCCCGGGATCAGCGCAATGAGAAACATAAAGTCGTCTGTGTCGTCGGTGACGGCGCGATGACGGCAGGCATGACTCTGGAGGGATTGCACCATGCCGGAGGGACTAGCAAGGATTTTATCGTCGTTTTAAACGACAACCAGATGTCTATTTCCAAGAACGTCGGGGCGATTTCGGCTTACTTGAACCGGACGTTCACGGGCGAATTCTATGCGCGAATGCGGGAAGAAACCGGCCTCCTGTTGCGAAAAATCCCCCATATCGGCCTTGAGGTGCAGAAGATTGCGAGACGGGCAGAAGAGCTGGCCAAGGGAGCGATTCTTCCCGGCCTGCTGTTCGAAGAGCTGGGCTTCCAGTATGCCGGGCCGATCGACGGACATAATTTCGAACATCTCCTGCCCACGCTGGAAAACGTGCTGAAAATGAAAGGCCCCGTCCTGATCCACGTCATTACAAAGAAGGGGTTGGGATACGAACCGGCGATAGAGAATCCCGTCTGGTTCCATGCCTGCCCACCCTTCGTGCGCGAAACGGGCGTGCCGGCTAAAAAGGCCTCAAGGCCCAGCTATACCAGCATGGCCGTCGATGCGCTCATCAAGGTTGCGCACCAGGACGAGCGGATTGTGGCCATTACCGCAGCCATGTGTGAAGGCACGGGTCTCAATGCCTTTGAGAAAGTGTTCCCTGATCGGATCTATGACGTCGGCATTGCTGAGCAGCACGCCGTCACCTTTGCCGCGGGAATGGCTGCGCAGGGCATGAAGCCGGTCGTCGCCCTTTATTCCACATTCTTACAGCGCGCGTATGACCAGGTCGTGCACGACGTGGCCACGCAAAACTTACCGGTGACCTTCTGCATTGACCGGGGCGGACTCGTCGCGGAGGATGGCACGACCCACCATGGCGCATTCGACTTTGCATTTTTACGGCATGTGCCGAACATGGTGGTCTCGGCGCCCAAAGACGAAAACGAATTGCAGCATTTAATGAAGACCTGTGTGAGTTATGATGGCCCCGCTTCGGTGCGTTATGCGCGCGGCGTGAGTCTCGGAGTATGGATGGATCCCGAACCGAAGGCCTTGCCGATCGGCAAGGGCGAGTTGTTGCGGGACGGTACCGACGTGGCGATTGTGGCGATCGGGGTGACGGTTTGGCCGGCCGTTAAGGCTGCCGAGCGATTGGCGCAAGAGGGCATCTCTGCGGCGGTGATCAATGCCCGTTTCGTGAAGCCCTTGGATACCGAGCTGATCGTCAAGACGGCAAAGAACGTTCGCTGTCTGGTGACCGTCGAAGAAGGCTCCAAGATGGGTGGGTTTGGCTCTGCGGTGTTGGAGGCCCTATCGGATGAAGGGGTCACTCATTTGCGGACGAAGGTCATCGGCCTTCCGGATTGGTACATTGAGCAGGGGCCGCAAGATTTGCTGCGTGAACGGTATGGCTTGACGGCAGACGGAATTTACACGAATGTCAAAGCATTGCTCGGAGCCGCAGTCGCGACAGATGGGGCGAACCGGTTGCCGTCGCTTGTCGGGAGCCTGCCGCACGGAGATGAGCAGGGCAGTTAAGTGACAAGAAGGTAACAATCAAAAGGAAAGTAGAATAGAAGATCTCCGAAGACCATGCATATCACTAGAAAGAAAACGCGGCAGATTCAGGCGGGGTCGGTGAAGATCGGCGGCGATGCGCCGATTTCGGTCCAATCGATGTGTTCGACCGATACGCGCGATGTGACGGCCACGGTCGCCCAGATCCGTCAATTGGAGGAAGCGGGGTGCGAGATCATTCGCGTCGCCGTGCCCGATGAGGCAGCAGCGGCCGGGCTTTCCCAGATCAAAGCGGCGATGACGGTACCGCTGATCGCCGACATTCATTTCGACCATCGCCTAGCCCTCAAGGCTGCCGAAGTCGTCGATTGTGTCCGTATCAACCCCGGAAACATCGGGGCCTGGTGGAAGGTGCAGGAAGTTATCAAGGCGGTCAATGAGCGAGGGATTCCCTTGCGGGTGGGGGTCAACGGCGGCTCGCTTGAGCGGCCCTTGCTGGACAAGTATGGATGGCCCTCGCCGGAAGCCTTGTCGGAATCGGCTTTGAATGCCGTCCATGCATTGGAGGACGAGGGCTTCACCAATATGAAGGTGTCGCTCAAGGCGTCCGACGTGCACCATGCCATCGATGCCTATTACTTGTTTTCGACCCAGGCGAACTATCCGTTGCATATCGGAATCACGGAAGCCGGAACGGCCATGACCGGATCGGTGAAATCCGCCATCGGCCTCGGGTGGCTCCTGTCGCAAGGCATTGGTGACACATTGCGCGTCTCGCTCGCGGCCGATCCGGTGGAGGAAGTCAAAGTCGGATTCGAGATTCTCAAGTCGCTGGAGTTGCGTCATCGTGGTATCAATGTGATTGCCTGCCCGACCTGCGGCCGGGTGGAGATCGACGTCGTGCGAATGGCAAATGAGCTGGAAAAGAAACTGGGCCATATCAAGACACCGCTCAATGTGTCCGTGCTCGGCTGTGTCGTGAACGGCATCGGGGAAGGCAAAGAAGCGGATATCGGCATTGCCGGTGGAGAAGGCAAGGGCATTCTCTTCAAAAAAGGCAAGCTGATGCGCAAGGTACCCATCGAAGATCTCATGGACACACTGATTCGCGAAGTCGAGCTCCTGGCCAAAGAAAAAGAAGCTGAAGCCGACGGAACAGTCCAGGACGCGGCGGTGTCGCAAGACGGGCAGCCGGAAACAGGGTGGGAGTTCATCGGCCATGCGGCCGATGATCAATCGACCATTCTCCGGGACATTCCGGTGCTTCCGAACAAACGGTAGCGCAGTGCATCTTCCAGTCATCGGTATTGATTATTCCCTCGTTTCTCCTCGCTTCGCGGTTGAGTTCCTGAAGCTCCCCCTTCTATAATCCGACCCGTGGCGCCGTACCCAAGTGGCTAAGGGAGCAGTCTGCAAAACTGCGATGCGGCGGTTCGAACCCGCCCGGCGCCTCCAATCATTCCTGCTGATATCTCAGAGGGTTCGGTGATTCTGACCGGACCCTCTTCCACGCTCTGATTTACACTACTCCCGGTTTTACTCCCGGTTCCAGTCGCACTTTTTGACGCAATGGCTCCCAAACTCGCTCGATTCACTGCTGTTCGCAGATGAGCCGGGGAGAGATGAGCATAGCGCATGGTCATTGTGATCGTGGAATGGCCCATGAGTTCCTGAACCGTTCGGATATCGACTCCCGCCATCACAGCCCGTGACGCAAAGGTATGGCGTAAGGTGTGCCAGGTGACCCCCTCGATCTTCGCTCGCTTCAAAGCCGGTTCGTAGACCTTCACCACAAAGTTTCGTCCCTGCATCGGTTGTCCTGAGCCTAGGGGGCTCGGAAAGAGATAAGGACTGTGCATCCAAGACGTGAGACCCTTTCCAATGTCGAGCGCGGCATCTGTCAGAATGACATGCCGGGTCTTGCCGGATTTACTCAACGGAATGGTTAAGATACCTTGTTCGGTATTCAGGCAATCCCAGCGGGAATGAAACTGCTCGGTAAGGCGTAGTCCCGTTTCAAGGGCGAACGCCACAATTGACCAGTCTTCAGGGGTGAGGGTGTCACGCAGGCTGGAGATTTCACTGTCACTGAGGAACCGCAGCCGTCCGACAGGCTCGGCAAAGAACTTCACGCCCTTGACCGGATTCGCGGCAAGCAGGCCGTCGGCAATGGCCAAATTTAGAATGCGTCGCAGCGCCCCAAAGTACCGGTTAATCGTTCGAGCGGTCCGGCTGCCTTTGTGCTTCATCTTCGCTTGGATGTGCCGTAAGTCGTCGGCGGTAACCTCGGTCAAGAGTTTCCGTCCCAGGAGCTTCGACCAGAACTTGCCGTAGCGATGCACATTCCGAAGGCCGGGCGAGGTGACACCTTCCAGATACCGGGCGATCCATGCGCGGAGGGTCACTTCCTTAGAGGCGGCATACTTCTCGGGAAAGTAGCGATTCTCGCGAGCCTCGGATCGCAAGCGCCCGTAGAGAGTCTTGGCTTGGCTCTTGGAGTCCGCCCGAAACCACTTCTCCCGGCCATTCACATAAAGGCGAACCCACCAGCTGCCCTGCTTAAACACTACCCCACGGTCTTTACCGTTTCGCCTTGCCATCGAAGCCTCCCTTGCGGCCTTTCACGGCCGAATCGGCCTTTGTGCGCGTCTTGTCTGTCGGTACCTTGATTTCCTTCGATCGATGCGTTTCTCGCCATTTCCTCGACGCCACGCGAGCCTGACAACGCGGGTGGCAGTATACCTGGTCGCGCCGAATCGCTAAATAGATCGTGGCACACTCGGGGCAGCGCCGTATGTAGTCCCCTGACTGGGCCAGCAAGTGAGCAAACCGGTATTCAAACTCCTTCGCCTTGCGTTTGGCTGCCACGATGATCGTGCCGCTGTCGTCAGGAAACGCGCCCGGTGCCAGGACCACGAGTGTGAGTTGCGGAAAGGAGAAGACCGCTTGCGAGTCGTGCCAATAGTTCTCCAACTGCGCCAGGACCGTGGCCTGAATGTCCACGGCCTCCTTGCGACTGGGAATCGTCTGAAAGGGCTTGGCCTGGGGCACAGCTTCCACACTCCAGCCGCTTTCGGTGGCCACGATCCCGCCATACCGGTCTGCCAGATCATCCACGAAGCTCACGACCTCAAAGGCCAACAGCGTCCATTCCGTCGGCGTCAAGGCGTCCAGATCGGTGTGTAAGAATCGGATCACCCAACCCACGACGCCATCCGGCATCGTGCGGATGCGCTCGATTGCTTTCTGATGTTCCTGTTGGAACTGTTGACGGGCCATCTCCTGTGCGCTCATGCCTCCCGCTCCTTTCTCATGCCGGGCCCTCTCCGTATTCCTCATCCCATCACCACCCAAAATAGTGTCGGTCTCGATGGCCTTTTGGGGATGAATTTATTTGGCAAGTGTACCTCCGACTTGCTAATGCCTGTCAAGAGTAATCACGCCTATAAATTGTTAGGCATGATCTCTTCACATTCACTCTTTCAAGGAGGTACCCGATGAGTCCCAGTACAAAATTGATCACCATTCGTGAGGCGGCCACTCGGTTAGGGCTGAAGGAAAGTACGATCAGGAAATACATCCTGAAGCGGCAGATTGCCTATGTGAAGCCCTCGATCAGAGCGGTTCGCATTCCGATCGAAGAGCTGGAACGGATTCTGTCGAATGGCCTTCGACCAGCGATCCCTCAAGGGGAGGGTGCCCGATGAGCCGCTGGAAGGACTTTCACCGTGTCCCTGCTGTCGGTGAATGGAGCCGGAAACAGAAGCGGGGCTATCAACGGATTCGCTCACTCCTCTGGTTCTGGGAGTCTCACCACTTCCAGGTCCTGTGGGTCACGCTCTCAACCGCGGATGGTGGGAATGCCGACAAATTGACCTATCGCCATAAGCAACTCCGTCAACGGATTGAACGCCAGCTGGGTTTTGAGGGCCTTGAGTACTACCAGGTGCGGACGGAGGAAGGCCACGGCGTCCTCCATATCTTCTGGGCTTGGCGGGT
Source organism: Nitrospira sp. (assembly GCA_013696305.1). Taxonomy (GTDB): domain Bacteria; phylum Nitrospirota; class Nitrospiria; order Nitrospirales; family Nitrospiraceae; genus Nitrospira_A. Next base: position 4,077 of record JACCYV010000131.1, on the reverse strand, counting down.
GCCGGATGGCGAGCGGCCTCGCCGGTTCTGGATCTCGCAAGAATGGCTGTCGGCGCAATGGGAAGCGCTCCACGGTGCGCCAATTGTCTGGATCAAGGCCTATAAGGCAGGCCACCGGTCCAGGAATTGTCTGAGCCGCTATGTCATCAGCCAGTACGTTCAGGATCAATCAGGCTACGTGAATATGTGTTGGTCGTGGAAACGGTCGTTGGGGTTCCCCATTGGCAAAATGTGGGAAGAAATGCGCAATCAATGGCAGACCCAGAACGTCTATCGACGCATACGGAAACAGATCGAGGTGCCTCGTATCGTCTTTCTCAAGACGTGGGAAGATCTGCTGTCTGGGCATCCCATTTTGGTTCAGCAATACCATCCTTCAGCTTGTCTTGGGCAAGGGTCTCGTCTGGAGTCCGCTATGAAGGCCCGCCATATATGTGTCGTCCAAATCAAAAGTCTGTTGGGATTCACGTGTTGCGGACAGCCCGCTACGCTCTATGACCGCGCCAGAAAGGATTGGATCTGTACGGAACATCATCGAGAGCGTCTGTGTGAGTTCTGCCAGTGTGAGCGGGCTTGGGCGCGAGTGCAGATGCGGCCTCATCTCTACGGCGCGCCCTGTGAGGTGTGGCTCTGCGCGTCATGCGCGGGAATAAGGGAACGGTAGGTTCTGAGATCACTGCGGCCTGCTCTAATCAATCTCACCCTGTCACCCATCCACTATCCCCACGGGTGAGAGGGGAACATGGCGCATCATCCATGAAGATGGCGGCGAGGCGTCAGCTTGGCCGTCATCTAGCTCTGTCGAGGATTCCCTGGTTGAAGGGAAAGGAAGCATGCAGACAATGAGGAAAGAAGTCATACGGAACACTTACCCCAAGGACCCGCCGGCCGCTCCGGACCATTCGGACCGGACGGCCGGGGGGTTCGGGGGCGCAGCCCCCGCTTCACTTGATTCATATGGTCAAAGTAGGACGAGAGGCTTATCTACTCGACTGAAAACTAAAATACTTGGTTGACACGATTGGTGTTGTGTGATTACGCTAATGTTAATGCTTACAAATCGGTACCGCCTGGCACAGTTCCTCACCTCGACTATTGGCCTGGCCTATATTTCACTTATAGTCTGGATGCATATCTGGACTCTGCAAGCCGGCATTCCTACAGGGCATCTCACCAAACCTCACCATCAAGTCTGCACCTGGATCGGAACAAGCGGAGAAGCCGGATTCATCGATAGCTCGCCTATCATTCGCCCAACTCGAGCCGTCTCATTCAGCCAGCCTGGCCGATTCCCCTGTCCTGTCCTTCCTATCGTCTCAGGCACAGTACAAGCCCGCGCTCCCCCTCTCCTAGCATAGCGATCCTAAATCATACATTTTATCGTCAACCTGATTCGGGAGACGGCCATCGATCATCGCATGGCTGTTTTGCACCCTGCCGGCCAGTGCGGGGAAGCAAGCGGCTATCGATGTGAGCATTCCTGCATCCAGCCGTCCTCGTCAGAAAGGAAGGGGTCCTATGCCCGCTACGACCGTGAAGCGACGATCGCTTGTTCTAATCATCTTCCTGATCGTTATGACAATCGGTGGCGTACTCTGGTTCGCCAATCGCTATGACGACCGGCCTCAGCAGATGGTGACCCTGACTGCCTTCTCGGAGCAGACCTACCCAGACAATCCTGAGAATACGAGCCAGGTCTTTGGTGCTTATCCTCACCGTCAATTGAAAATCGAACAGATGGATGGCACTCATTTTCGCTTCCTGTTGCAACCGGCTCAGCCACAGGCGGCGACTATCGAACTGACGGGCGTTGATCTCGCTCACTTCGTGGCGGCAGTCCCTCCCTGGGTGAAGGCCGATGCTGACCTTACGAGAGTTGGACTGATCGATCGGGAATGGAATCGGCAGCAAGTCCGGTTTGCCCGTCCCTCCCCTCATGTCCAGGTGCATGAGAGAGGAGATGCTGTGGAGCAGCGGCTGCTGACCCGCGTCGATCTTGCTCGCAACTGCTTGAACGCCGGTCTGTGGGAACTGCTCCTGTTCACTGTAGAAGACGGCGATGAGCGAATCTATGAACACCTATGGTTCACGTTTCCACTTGGGCTCTATAAACAATTATTTGAACGTGTGAATGGCTTGTCGTATTGGTCTTACTGGTGGTCGCTGGAACATTGGGTGGATCCGACAGGGACGCCGATCCGTCTGGACAGGATTCGAACCATTGAGCAGGAGTGGCCGATTCTGGCCAGAGGGCTATGGGATGAGGCGGTGGCGACGCAGGGCGAACAAATCCGCAAGCAGAAGAATATTCTGACACCCGTTGCTGCGGCATATCGTGACTGGTATCAGGGCCCGGTTCAGTTCGCGAGCTTTATCTCACCCGGGTACTATTCCCGATCACATCCCCGGAAAACGGAGCTACACTATCTTGCCGACCTCACCGGAGCCATGGTGCGGCAGGTCAAAACGGCCGGACGAGCGGAGTCGCTCTTTGAGATTGAACTCCGCTTTCGCAGTAACAAGACTCAGGACGCTACTCGTCTAATCGTCGGAGGATTCGATTGGTCGGCGATTCCAGTGGCATCTCCTGAGCATTACGAGCGGGGATGGCAGGTACCGCTCGGCATCGGTAATCCGAGCTTTTTCGAGTCATATGAGCAAGTCGTCGCAACTCCGCCGATCCAGCGCAACTTCTACGGATTTCACCTGGACTCCCAGGATCGCTGGCTCGACCACCATGCGATCGGTGTGGATGGCCCTCTGTTGCATCGTGATGCGAAGGACCCATCCTTGCTCCATGTTTACCTCCTGTCATATGAGCGCCACGCCATTCTCAACCATTTCGTGCTCAGCTGCCCCAAGAACACTACAGGCACTTCGATTTGCCTTTAGTCGAACTGCCACGCCAAACATTGTGCCCTGAGGTCGTCGGTTGGGGCCATCTTGCAAAGCCAAAGGATAGATCTATTGAAGGTTGACAATGTCAAAATAATTCCTGGGGTGCTGTGGGGTCATATGAGACTCTTGGCAAGAAACTTCCCTGTCTGCAACGACTACTGCCATGCTCTATTTTCTCCCGGAGAAGGGCGACGAATACATTACGCCGGTCAGCTACTCAACGGTTAAGATCCAGGAGGTCACATGGAGGTAATCACACAGTCTGTGGTTAGCTGCCCGAACTGTAATGCGCGTACTGAGACGGAAATGCCGACCGATGCATGCGTTGTCTTCTTTGAGTGCGGGTCGTGTCACGCAGTTCTTAGGCCAAATCCTCCTGACTGCTGTATCTTCTGTTCTTATGCCAACGTGAAATGCCCGCCTGTCCAGCTTCGCCAAGATTGTGACAGGCCTCCATGACTTAGCTTTGTCGTGCCTCAACTAAAATTTTGATTGGATTGCAACTGTTTCCCACTGGGTATGACGAAGACCGGTGGGTGGCAAGTGCCTTCAAGGTCAATGCGTCGCCGACATACGTGCTCGTGGATGCTGGGGGAAAGGTTGCGCTTGTCCATCGTTGAGGGGGGCTGCAGAATGCACAATTCTGCGAGGTCCTGTCTGGCCCAAACCGATAACAAGCTTTGCGAGTTTTGGTACGAGCGCGTCGAGGTTAAGAACCAGCATTTGCACTACGGCGTAATGCGGATTGAAGCGTCCGACAAGGATATGGACCGTGGAGCCATATCTCACCTCGAACGCCTACCAACAAAGTACAAACCCTGATCCCGGTTTTAATCCCGGTTCCACTCCCGATTTTGCTCCCGGTTCGGAATCATAAACAATCGAAGTAGATCGTAATGGAAATCGGTAAGCTATTGATTTCATTGTTCTGGAATCTTAGTCGGTAGCTGTGGGTCATCCTCCGTCGTAGACCCCTTGGGCAAGCTGCAAAACTGCGATGCGGCGGTTCGAACCCGCCCGGCGCCTCCAACCATTCCTGCTGATATCTCAGAGTTATTCTGACCGGGCTCTTCTCGGAGCCCTGTTTCGGACTACCCTGGTTCCGCCTCCACTTTTAGTCGCAATCGCCCCCAGACTTTCTCTATTCACCACTTCGTAAATGAGCTGGGAAAACCACCG
>JACCYV010000127.1 GCA_013696305.1 Nitrospira sp. | reverse complement strand
TCACGCTCGGGGCCGCGGCTCGCTTTGCACAACAGCAACCCTTCAATGTCTGATCGCTCGCGCAATACCTGAGGGACCAGGATGTCGCGGTAGTGTCGTTGCATCTCATAAGGAGTTGCAGTACGCTCCCTGAGCTGTGGAACACTTCTTCACGTGCCCTGCGTGCGGTGCACAGATCTCGATGGTCTTAGACCTTTCGGCTCATCGCCACACCTATGTCGAAGACTGTGAGGTCTGCTGCAATCCGGTCGAAATCAGCTACGCCGTTGAAGACGAGACTCTGGCAGAGGGGAAAGCCCTGGGGGCTAAAATCGATTTGGACCTCGGCCTGGCTGCCGTCGGGGCTGATGAGCGTTCCTTTCCACCCGCCGGTCAGATCCGTTGCGCCCGCGGTGACGACCATCGTGAGCAGGCACAGAGTCGCCGTGACGCCGGCAAAAAGTTTCACGGCCATGAACGGATCTCCACAACTATTCCCCGCTCTTCGCCTCGAAGTATTCCTACACCAATAATAAAGGGGTGGCGCGGCAGGTGGAATTGTCACATGTCGGCCAAACGGTGGAGTACGTGCCACGGGGCGGGGGCGTGCAACGCATGGTGGTGAAAAGCTTGGAGAAAGGACAGGGCCGCCTGTCGGTTCATATTGTCGGTTCTTTCGAACGGGCGAGCCAAGGTTACATGGACCAACAACAAGAAGTCGCGCTCTTTGAATATGCCCTTGCGCCGGGAGGTTTGAACATGCGGGTGACGACGCGATCGACCGCTCACGTCGGCGATAAGGATATGATCGTAGGCGGCGATCCGAATTCCGTCGTCGCCGAGGGACTTCTGCAAAAGCTGCGTTGACGACCTCATTCAATCTACCCTAGGCAGGGTGGCGCTCATACATCACCACGTTCACAGACGGGTGACGGAATCGCCCGTCTCACCTGTCTCCATGACCGACATGCGCATCGCGCGCGTGATGCGACGCGCGCGCCGCCAACAACCTGCGTTACGAGGACGGCGTGGAACTCGCCGTTGTCTCGGTGACGCAGGTGATGACGGGACCAACCTATCTCGGTCAGGAACTGATGCGGCTGACGCCGGGTCAGCGGCCCTTCTTTGCGCTCTTTTCGGCGCGCTTCTCCATGAGCGTCTTAGCAGGTTTCTTCTTGTCCGTTTTCTTCTGTTGCATGCCCTTCGCCATAACCTGCCTCCCGTGATGGTTGAGTGAGTAGTAGTGCGTTCACCTACTTGGCTCCACGTTCATACACGGAATCATGGGCAAATGGAACAGGGAAATGAGATTCGTGGCGCCTCGATCACCGGCACCGAAGGGCGTGCGTGTTGAGGGCACCCGTTTGGATCCTCAGTCGGCGGGAGAACGCCGTCATGGGCTTCAGTACCGATGTGAGGAGCTCCTCAATGTACCATCATGCCTTGTCGTCCCGGCGCTGTATGCTGAGCGTCAGTCTGCGGAGGCCGACGAGACGGAGAGCCGGCGGTGTCTTTATCGGATTCATGGACCACCTCTCATTCCCTTGCTTGACAGTCCGAAAGTCCATCCACGACAATGCCGCCATGGCAGCACGCATCGTCATCGAACGCCTGGAGTTTTACGGCCACTGTGGTGTCACGGAAGAGGAACGCCGAAAGGCGCAACTGATCGCCGTGGACCTCGAACTGGACGCCACGATCGAATCCGCTGCGTTCTCAGATCGGCTCGACGAGACGATCGACTATGCCCGGGTGGCGGAGCGCCTTGTCGCTCTTGGAACCTCGCTGGATTGCAATCTGTTGGAAACCCTGGCGGAACAGCTGGTCGGGGTGATGTTTGCGGAGTTCCCGGTGGAACGGGTACGCATGTGGATTCGCAAACTCCACGCTCCTCTCGCCATGGTCGCCGGGTCGGTCGGCGTCCGATTCGAACGGACGCGCGCCACGCACCATACGTACAATACGGATCCCAGTCCCGCGCCCTTCCTCATCCAACAACTCACACGGCTACCCAAGGGCAGGGTTCTCGATGTGGCTGCCGGTCGTGGTCGTCATGCCCTTCATCTGCTGTCCCACGGCATGCAGGTCGAGGCCCTCGATCGAGACACAGAGGCGCTCGCTATGTTGGAGGCGGCCGCACAGGCTCGGCATCTCCCGGGCCTCGCCACACGGGTGCTCGATTTAGAACAGAACCCGGACCGGCCACCCAGCCTGGGAGAGGAGTGTTACGACGCCATCGTCGTATTCTTTTATCTGCATCGTCCCTTGTTTCCCGCGCTGATGGAGGCCTTGAAACCGAACGGGATGCTGCTTTATGAAACCTTTACCATCGACAATTACTTCCGCCAGCAGCATCCCCGCCGATGGGAATTCTGCCTGGCGCATAACGAACTGCTCCGCCTGACCACTCCGTTGCGTGTGCTCCATTACGATGAAGGGGAACATGACGGAGGCCATGGCAGCGGACCGTCCTATACCGCGCGGTTGGTCGCGCAGAAAGCGGGGCCTGAGACACCGCCATGAGCCGCATTGATCTCCATCTCCACACCACCCATTCGGACGGCAGCTTTTCCACCCGTGAGGTGATGACCTTCGCGAAACAAGCCGGCGTCACGGCTCTGGCCATCACCGATCACGACATTGTCGCGGGCATTCCGGAAGCCCTCGCGATCGGGAGTGAACTCGGCATCGAAGTCATTCCCGGCGTCGAGATCAGTTCGCGACAGGGCGAGAGTGAGCTCCATATCCTTGGCTATTTCTTGAACTGGACCGATCCGGTCCTGGCGCAACGCCTGGTCAGCTTGCGGGAGAGCCGCCACACCCGAAATCCTAAGATCGTCCAACGCCTCAATGAGCTGGGCATTCCCATCACCTATGAAGAGGTGCGTGCACTGGCCGGCACAGAATCCGTCGGCCGCCCCCACATCGCTCGCCTGTTGATGGAGAAACAATTCGTCACCTCGGCCAAGGAAGCCTTCGATCGGTACCTGGCCAATGGCCGCCCCGCCTTCGTCGATCGCGAACTGCCGGAGCCGGCTGAGGCGGTGCGATGGATTCGCGAAGCCGGAGGCGTGCCGGTCCTCGCCCATCCGACCTGGGTTCGAACATCGGCGGAGGGCTTGGACGCCCTGCTGCGACAGTTGAAAGAAGCCGGGTTGGGGGGTATCGAGGTCCACTACAGCACGCATACCCCCAGCCAAACCGCCGAATATCTGAACCTCGCCAAACAATGCGACCTTCTCGTGACCGGTGGAAGCGATTTCCATGGCGTCACCAAACCCGACATTGAAGTCGGCATCGGACGGGGCCAGTTGAAGGTCTCCGAGAAACTGCTCGATCCACTGAGAAAAGCCGCCACCGTCGCCTGACCGCGACGCGTCCACTCATCGACAATGTTGCCTGCCTCGCGTCTTGAGGATGCGGCCTCGTCCTGCGTCGTCGAAGCGCCATTCCCTCGTTTCGTTGACACTCCTGAGCCTTTCGTTACACTGAGTCACAACCTCACAAGAATCCATCGCATGACCACATCCTGGGGCTGGATCGGCCCATACCTGATCGTCGTCATCCTCACCATTCTCGTGGGGCCGTTACTGGCCACACTCCCGCTGTTCACGCAGACCTTCGTCTCACCTTTGCATATGAATGCCGCCCAGGCGGTGCGCTTCATCGCGGATGGCCTGTGCCTGCTGATGATCTGGCTCGCTGCCGCGCGGGCAAGGCGGGAACTGCGCGAGAACGGCAAGGGACAAACGTTTCTCCGTTCCATCCTTTTTCCATTCGCGTCCCTTCTCCTTGTCCTCGTGGCCTTTCGAGCCTACGACGCGCATGGCATTCCGGTGCTCGGTCCTCCCAAGCAACCGCTCTACAATTGGCTGCTCACCGGCGGCCTCATCGGCTCGGCCACCTGGCTGACATTCGCCTGGGTTCGCCATGCCGATGCGTTGACTCAGGCCCTCATCGGACGCCCGCGTCGCCCGATCGAAAAAAAAGACAGGTCAGAGGACACCACAGCAGCCGAAGCTCTTCGCAGCTCCGACAATCCGGCACCCATCCAGGCTCGTTCAACCGGCCCGGTCATCGCCCGCATCGGCACGGGCGCGCCGGCCACTCTGGGGCGATATCAGGTCGTCAAGGAACTCGGGCGAGGCGCCATGGGTGTCGTCTACCTGGGGAAAGACCCGACGATCCAACGGTTCGTCGCCATTAAAACCATGCGGCTGGACGAAATCGACAACGAAGAAGATCTGAAAGAATTCCGGGACCGATTCTTTCGCGAAGCCGAATCGACGGGGCGGCTGTCTCACCCCAACATTGTGACGGTGTATGACGCAGGCGAGCAGGATGAGCTGGCGTACATCGCCATGGAGTATCTGGAAGGCACCTTGCTCAGCTGCTATTGCCAGAAATCTACGATTCTGCCCGCAAAGCAAGCCCTGCAGATCGTAGCCGCCGTCGCCGAGGCTCTCGACTACGCCCATAGCCAGGGCGTGGTCCATCGCGACGTCAAGCCCGGCAACATCATGATTCTGAAACAGCGCCTGGTGAAGGTCATGGATTTCGGGATCGCCAAGATGGCCAGCGCTTCGAAGACCCATACCAGCATGATTCTCGGCACCCCGCGATACATGTCGCCCGAACAAGCCACCGGCAAAGATGTGGACGGCCGATCCGATGTGTTCTCCCTGGGCATCGTCCTGTTCGAACTCTTAAGCGGCGAGAGACCGTTCGATGCTCAGAACATGGCGGCGCTCGTGATGCGCATTGCGAAGGCGCCGCATCCGCCGTTGCTCAAATACCGTCGTGATCTGCCGACGCGCGTGCAATCCATCCTGGATCGCGCGTTGCAAAAAGAGATCCCCAATCGCTACCGTCATGCCAGCGACATGGCCCAAGACCTCAGGGATGTCTTTCAGGTGATGCTGAGATAACACCGGCCATGCACGCATTGCAGCTCACACACGGGGCCTCTTCAAATATCGGCCTGACACGTCGACACAACGAAGACCGGTTTCATGCCGATCCCTCTATGCGACTGTTCATCGTGTGCGACGGAATGGGCGGGCACCTGGCGGGTGAAGTCGCCAGCAGCCGCGCGGTTGAGATCATTCCCCGTCATCTCGCAGAGGCCGCCGCCGAGCCCGCTCTCCCGCTGGTCGGTGTCGACCGTCCTGAATTTTCGACCGCCACCAACCGGCTGGCCAGCGCCATTCGGCTGGCCAATTACACGGTGCATCAAGAGGCGGCGTGTCATGTCGAGTACACCGGTATGGGCACGACAGTCGTGGCTGCCTGGCTCGTCGGGCATGTTCTGTCCATCGCCCACGTCGGCGACAGTCGCCTGTATCTGATTCGGGATCAGGTGCTGCACCCGCTCACCGCCGACCATTCACTGGTCCATGCGCAAGTGCAGTCGGGGATCCTGGCCGCCGACGATGCCGAGCGCGTGTCGCACAAGCATGTGTTGACTCGCGCGGTCGGAATTTATGCCACCGTGGACGTTGAGTTGGGAGAACTCTCCGTGCTGGACGGCGATATCCTCCTGCTCTGCTCCGATGGCCTGACCGCCGGAGTGTCCGCAGACACCATCCTCCGCACCGCTTACGAAACGCCGGACCCGCAGACCCTCTCCAACCATCTCATCGACCTCTCGAATGCCGCCGGAGGAACCGACAACACGACCGTCATCGTGGCGACCGTCGCCACAACCAAGTCAGGGCTGTGGGAACGCCTCCGCGCCCAGTTGTTCACCGTATCTGCAACCGACTCACAATAAGGAGCGACCATGTCCCAGAACCACATAGCCCCATCGCCCACGCTCCTCGTCAAGGCGCCGCAAGGGGGGGTGAGAGAGATCGAGGTCTCCCGTCTTCCCTTTACGATCGGGCGGAGGGACGACAACGACCTGAGCCTGGAGGACCTCGCCGTCTCGGGGCACCATGCGCGCATCGCCCGGGTGCAGGAAGTCCTGTTTGTGGAAGATCTCACCAGCACGAACGGCACGTTCGTCAATGAGCAGAAGGTCGACCGGCGTCAACTTCAGGATGCCGACAGTATCCGCATCGGCACACACCGTCTGATTTTTCGAGGGAATCACTCTATGCAGGCGGACCCACCACCGGCAGGCGATCTCATGATCGCAGACAAGACGGTGGTCGTCTCGGAAACCCGTGCCGGTGAACGCTTGGCGTCAGAACAGAAGGTCGGCGTAGTGGAAATCCTGTCGGGAAAGACCGATCACCCGCAGTATCGGCTGACGAAACACATCTCGCTCATCGGAGCACAAGACGACGCGGTCATCACGCTGACCGGTTGGTTCGCACCGAAAACTGCCGCGGTAATCAGCCGGCGCGGCGACGGGTACCTGGTGAGCCCGACGGAAAGCGGAAAACGCATCCTCGTCAACGGCCGACCCGTGCACGGTGAGCACACGCTCCGGCACGGAGACGTGGTAGAAGTGGCCGGCATCACCATGCGTTTTTTAGTGCGCGGCCTGAAGAAATCCCCGGTGTCTCGCTAGCCGGCAGGCCTCAGACAAGTTAGTTCAGCATCCGGCCGCGTTTGGGCAGGAGCTGAAAACATTGGTCCGAGACTTCCTGAGCATGGGATTCCAAACACTGAACGACCGCCCCTCCGCTTAACGACTCGTCGCGACAATACTGTCTCCGGTCTGCCTCGCAAGCCGCACGCAGATGTCGCATGTTCTCTTTCATCCTCACGAGCCGCTCGCGGAGAACCGGCCGGCAGGGGATGGATAGTTGAGCCGCTTTACCTTGCAGGCAGACCCGCCGTTCCTCTTTGTCCTCGGGACACAGGCCGTCCATTTCCATCGCGCATTTCACTTCCATCCCGAAGGGACGCCGCAAGGCCTCAGGCTCCAGCCGCCCTATCGGCGCCGGAGGAGCGGCCGGCACTTGCTCCTTCACCATGACTGGCGGAGCGGAATGATCGGGCGACGCCGGAGAATCAGGAGTGAGAGAGGACAATGATGGCGGGGTCGGCTGTGAAATGGACAGGTCTCGCGACGGCACCTCCGGCATATCGGCACTCTGCGGTAAAACATACATGACGAGTCCCCAGACCGCGCCCAACACCACACAGCTGAGAACCGTGACAATAACGATGGTGCCGAATCGCGATGGGCCGGCCAAGTAGCTCTAATTGATGTGGGATCGATTCCGTCCGGTTAACCGAATGTTGAAGGCGTCCTCCAGAGTGTCGTCCGATACCTGGGAGCGTATATCGTGAAAATTTGCCCGCCAGCCGACTGCTTCCGGAAGGTTCCGCAGCTATCAGTTCTCGGGCGCTTCGACGATGTGATTCTCGAATCGCGTGCAACCTTCGGCAAGTAATCGATTCGTCAACATTTCCCCCGGCCATTCGATCGGCAGATCGGCCGTGAATACCCACACATCGGGCGACGTCCACACGGGACCATGGTCCTCGGGTAATTCCGGATCGAAGAGATCCGTCCAGACCGGCATGTACACCCCGTTTCCACATTGCGTATGGAGGTGGGCGATCGTGCGTGCCCGCACCATGGGGTCGAGGTCACGCCACACCGCAGCGGTTTCATCGGCCAGGCGGTGAAGCCGCACGGCATTCTGCGCGTCGAACAGGGCATAGGACGCATAGACCGGCACCTCCAAGGTATCCGGCGCTAAAGCCAGTTCGGCGCATTGGGTCACCAGACCCTCGAGCAGCGCCCGGCGTTCCGGTTCCTCCAGCGAGTCCGGCAATCCTGGATCGGGCATGCCGATGAGTTGGAAGAAGAGAAAGGCCGTGTTTTCCACCGGAGGATAGAGACGGGATGCAATGGCCTGCGTGCGCTGCGAGTCCGCGATACTGGCCAGATGCTCGTTCAACGTTTGCAGCGTCAACCCTTCGAGGGTCGCATCGGTCAAGAGACGGGGCTCCACCCGCACGACCACACCGGACGGCAACTGCAGATGTCGATGGAGCAAATCGGCGGTCGCCACGGGATCGATCTTCAATCCGAGTGGCTGCCCCAGGTTGGCTTGAAGCGGCAACTCCAAAGCCGCCATGAGAGCATACGCGCCCTTTTCATCGTCGGGCCCGTCCATGATGACGACGCATGAGGCTTCCGCCACCAAATCGAACATCCACTCTGCCATCTCTTCGTCGAGGGCTGCGAGGACTGTCAGCAGATCCTGCTCGCGTCCCTGCTCGATAAAGGCTTGCAGGGTATCGATCGCGGCATCCGTGTCGCCATGGTCGTGACGGCGCGCATTGATCAGGTGGATCAAATCCCGCGTGAGCGGATCCGGTCGCGACCAACTCAACATGGCCGGCCTCCCACGTCGATGCGAACTCGAATTGAAAGGTACGCGTTCATCCTGTTGCCCATGTTGCCAAACTTTTCAGAACGTGGCAAGCGAGTTGCGGATCTTGGTCGACGTGACTCGCGGGTCCACCCGAGGCGGCCGCGCCGCCTCATTACCGACAGGTCACTCGCCGATGACCTTGACCAGCACGCGCTTGCGCCGACGCCCATCAAACTCACCGTAAAAAATTTGTTCCCACGGTCCGAAATCCAACTTCCCGTCCGTAATGACGACCACCACCTCTCGCCCCATGAGCTGCCGCTTGATATGCGCATCGCCATTGTCTTCGCCGGTGTCATTGTGACGATACGCCGCGTCCTGCGGAGCGAGCCGTTCAAGAACCGTCTCATAATCGTGAATCAAGCCCGCCTCATCATCGTTGATATAGACGCTGGCGGTAATGTGCATGGCATTGACCAGAACCATTCCTTCACGCACGCCGCTTTTTCGCACGGCGGCGTCGACCTGCTTCGTAATGTTGAGGTAGGCGCGTCTCGTGTTTGTTTCGAACCACAGCTCTTCGCGATAGGACTTCATCGGACTCCGCGCACAGGGTCGTGATCGATTCTGCAACGAGGATGTTCGAACTTGCAAGCCCTTGCGTGCATCATGCCGGCAAACCGCTCGTCGCACATTGCCGCCGAAGGCCCCACCCTCTTCACCCTTTTATTACCCCTGCCTTCCGAGCGACCAGAATGTTCCCACTTGGTGTCCCCTCAAGCTTCGATAAGTACGTCGCTTTGCGCAACAAAATTGACAGGCTGTAGGGGCAGTGATAAATACCTAGAATGGACAAATCCCCGGCACGGTTCGAATGAGGAGGTCCTCCGATGTTTTCTTCTACGGGCGTTCTTGCGCTCAGCAGCGAATGGACGAACTGGCATCTGTTGTTCGCGCGTCAGCCCGAACCTGATCTTGAGTTCACTGACGAGGACCTCGACGAAGCCTTGCCATCCCCGGCGCCGCCGATGCATGCACCCAAGCGGTCGGGACAACGGCCTTTCCTTTGGATCCTGCTGCTCCTGCTCGTGGCAGGTATCGGCTATGTGGCCATGGACCCCGACGAGGCTATGCAACTCCTTCAGCCGTACCTCGGGGGCGACATGGAAACAACCCGGTCCGTGCCCCTGACTCTGCCCGACAACACATCAGCCCCCACCGTCATCCCGCCCGAGTTGGTCGACAGGGACTCCCCGGCCTCCGCGGAACCGCTCATCGCACCTCCGGTCATTCCGGGCTCTGCCACCGCGACAGTCACGCCTGCATCTCCGGTCGTGAACGTCGCCGGTCCGCTCTTTTCAGAAGGCCAGCGTGTGACGGTCATCTCGGATTCGAACCGGCCCAAGTTTCCGGTGCCACTATTCGTCGATGTAGCAGGAACCAACACCAGCACCATCGTGCAAGCCGGCGCCACGCTCATGGTGTTGGATGGTGACTACCAACAAACCGGGTGGGTCTATACGGTGCGGACCGAAGACGGTCGGAAAGGGTGGATCCCGGAGAGAAGCCTGAAACTTAAGCGCTAAGGACAATCGGCGTTGTTCTTACCTGCGGCGGCCCGTTCTGCCTGGAACGGCCCGCCGTCTTTTTTTCGTCGGCACTCCCTTGTTATAATGCCGCGCCCACACCGTCGACTCAATCCATATCCGACGATCTGCGCACCGGGACGAACCAGTAACGACTATGACTGAGTTACGCGCCATTATTTTTGATTTCGACGGGGTCATTGCCGACACCGAACCCTTGCACTTTGCCGCCCTGCGCCAGGTCTTGACCGGAATCGATATCAACCTCACAGAAGCAGAGTATTACACCGATTACCTAGGTTTCGACGATCGTGGATGCTTCATGACGGCCTTGCAGAAGCACCACCGTCACGCCTCTCCCGCGCTGCTCACTGAGTTGATGGATCGAAAATCCGGCGCTTACCTGACCGCCGTCACACACCATCTGGCCATCTTTCCCGGGGTGCGCGAACTGGTCCGAGAAGCCACAGACCGGTATCATCTCGCCATTGCCTCAGGTGCCTTGCGAAACGAAATTGAATTGATTCTGGCGGAAGCGGGCCTTCGCAAAGCATTTCAGCACATTACGAGCGCCGAAGATGTCACTCGAGGCAAGCCGGCGCCGGATCCCTTTCTCCACGCCATGGCTGGTTTAAATCAGCAATCCGAGTCCCCGGCGCTGAACCCTGGTGAGTGTCTGGTTATCGAAGATTCCTTGCCCGGTATCAGAGGCGCGCGCGCGGCGGGCATGAAAATCTTGGCGGTCGCCAACACGCATGCGATACAGGATCTCGGCGAGGCCGACATGACGACTCATTCGCTTGTGGCAACCCGGCTCTCCGACGTGCAGATTCGACTGTGGGGAAGGGATCAAGGACGCGTATGAGAATTTGTTCATTGGTACCGGGGGCCACAGAAGTGGTCGCGGCATTGGGACTTCAGCAAGACCTGGTCGGCATTAGTCACGAATGTGATTATCCACCCGACCTGGCCCAGATCCCTGTGATGGTACGCCCTCGGGTCGACAGTCATCGACTTTCGAGTGCCCAGATCGATGAACAGGTGGGCACCCTGCTTTCGGGCGGAACAGCCCTGTATGAATTGGACGAACCGCAGCTCATGGCGGCGCATCCGGATGTGCTCATTGCGCAGGATCTGTGCGACGTGTGTGCGGTCACACCCTCGCAGCTGGAACGCGTCATCCGCACGCTCTCGCCGCCGCCCCGCATGCTCACCCTCAATCCTCACCGGCTGGAAGACGTCCTCCGGGATATCGAAACGCTTGGCGTGGCGCTGGGGCAGGAACGTGCCGGAAGGCAATTGACTACCGAACTGCGCCGGAGACTTGACGCCGTTCGCACCAGACTGTCATCCGAAACGCTACACCCCAAAGTCGCCTGCCTCGAATGGCTCTCTCCACTCTACACCGCGGGTCATTGGGTCCCTGACATGGTGGAAGCCGCAGGAGCGATCGATGCCCTGGCCACCGCCGGGACGGCCTCTAGAAAAGTGAATTGGGATACGCTGTTCGCCTCCGCACCGGACGTCGTCGTCCTCATGCCTTGCGGGTTTACGATCCAGCGCACGAGGGCCGAGCTCGCCGCGGTCACCGAACACCCGCAATGGAAGAGCCTTCCCGCCGTCCGCAGAGGAGCGGTCTATTTAGTCGATGCCCTATCGCATTTCAGCCGGCCGGGGCCGCGTCTCATTGAAGGCGTGGAACAAATGGCCGCGATATGCCACCCTGACTGTTATGGCAACCGTCTTCCCGCGTCCGTCGAACGACTCGACCAGTATAGGGCGCAGCCGCAATGATGACCTCGGCTGACGCTCAGAACTACTGCACCACCCTCACGAAAAAAAGCAGAAGCAATTTTTACTATTCATTTCTTTTTCTGCCCAAGGCACGTCGTCACGCCATGTACACGGTCTACGCCTTTTGCAAAGAAGTGGACAATGCCGTCGACGAACCGTCTCCAGGAAGCCATCCGCAAGAGGAGCTGGCTCGGTGGCGACGGGAGCTGACCGCGGCATACGAGGGTACGCCGACCTTGCCGGTCACCATCAGCCTTGCGCGGCATGTCCGAGAGCTGTCCATCCCACGGGCATACTTTGATGAGCTGATTAAAGGCGTCGAAATGGATCTCACCACGACACGGTATGCCACCTTTGAAGAGCTGTCCCTGTATTGTTACCGGGTGGCGTCGGTCGTGGGCCTGATTTGCCTGCACGTCTTCGGGACCACATCGCCACGCGCACAGGACTATGCCGTCAATCTCGGCATGGCGTTTCAATTGACCAACATTCTTCGCGACCTGGGTAACGACGCCGAATGCGGGCGCGTCTATGTCCCGCAAGAAGATCTCGCACGCTTCACGTACCGGGAAGACGATTTGCTGCACCGGCGTTTTACTCCGGAATTTACTGAACTCATGCGGTTCGAGGTCGGCCGTGCGCAGGAGTTTTACGCGAAAGCCGCGCGGGCGCTGGAATCTCTGCCGCGCGCTGAACGCCGATCCCTGACGGTGGCGGAGATCATGCGGGGAGTCTACAGCCGCATATTGTTACGCATCGAACAGTCCGGGTATCGGGTGCTGGGGGAGCGGGTGACGCTATCCCTCAGCCACCGGCTGGGTGTGGCAGCCGGCGTGTGGTTGCAATCGCGTCTGCCCTTTTCAACTTCATGAGCGGGACGGTGGTCATCCTTGGCGGAGGGATCGCCGGCCTCACGGCAGCTCTACACCTTCACGCCGGCGGCCACACCGTCACAGTAATCGAGCAAGCCGCCAATATAGGCGGCCGCCTGTGCCATGCGCCTCCGCCGATTCTCCTGGAAGCTCACACGGCCACCTGGTCCTTGCTTCATAGCCTCGGCAAAGAGGCTATCACCCGGCGTCTGCGACATACCCCGCTTGAATTCCTGCAATCGACCGGCGCCCGCATTCAATTTCTGCACCTTCCCTTGCCCTCCCCCCTCAACACACTACTGGGGACGACAGTGTTTCAAGGCCTCTCGATGCGGGACCGCTGGCATCTGCTTTCCTTCCTCGAGCGGACGTGGGAGCAGGATCCACCGTTGCCGAACGACCTTGATCTGCGTGTAGCCGACGAATGGCTCGCGAGCATCGGCCAGTCCGAGAGCGCCCGGCGCGGAGTCTGGAACTGTCTCGCCCGCTTGCTGTTAGGCGCCGCACTCCCGCAAGTGTCGGCTGGTCTATTCATGCGAACCCTGCGACGCTGTTTCCTGACGGGGGCCAGGGCGACGAAGCTGATTGTGCCGTCTCTTGGAATCGACTCGTTTCTTCTCGCGCCGCTCAAGGCGCAACTCGATACCGCGGGCGTGACGTTCAAGTTGAATACGACGGCAACACAGCTGCATTTCGATCGGGATCGCGTGGTGGGAGTCGAATTGGCCGACCGCACCAGACTCATCGCCGACTGGTATATCGCCGCATTGCCGCGCCGTCAGGTCACGCCGCTGCTGCCTGAACGAGTCGTGACCCACTATGCCTATTTCCAGCAGCTCAGCCGCCTTAGCGAATCGCCCCTGGTCATAGTACGCCTGCATCTCGATCACCCGGCAGAACAGACACAGCTCGTCCTCCTCGAACGCCGGACCTTCCATTGGATGATCCGGCATCCGGATCGAGAACTGCATGAACAGGCGTCCGTCGTCTGGGCCATCGCGGTGGAAGCACCGGATCTGCTGGCGCAGACGAACGAGGCCATCGTTCGTCTCACCCTGGATGACATGAGCGCAGCCTTCCCGACCGCCTCGACTCCTCGCCTCATCACGGCAGACGTCATTCGACAGCCTCAAGCCTGTCTCACGCCTAAACCCGGGACACAACAGTGCCGGCCACTGCCGATCAGCCCCTTCCTCAATTTTTTCGTGGCAGGAGATTGGACCGATACCGGCTGGCCGGCCAATCTGGAGTCTGCTATTCTGAGCGGGCAACGATGCGCCGAGGCGATTCCTGCCTAGGCATCTATCTTTGGAGGCTTCACCACCACGTGATTTCCGGCAGCGTTGTGAAGCATGTACCCTGTTGCGACATTGACAAGGTATCAGCCCACGACTAAGATTCGACGTACCATCGACCGGCACACCCCATGTCTCAACCCCTGACTACCCTCCAGGAACTCGCGGCTTCGCTTCACAATTGCCAGCGATGCCCCTTGGCCAGACTGGGTCGCAGCCAGGTAGTCTTCGGCGTCGGCAATCCGCACGCCTCGGTCATGTTCGTGGGAGAAGCCCCGGGGTATCACGAAGACCAAAAGGGAGAACCATTCGTCGGTGCAGCCGGGCAATTGCTCAACGAATTATTGCAGTTGGTCGGGCTGTCACGCGCGGAGATCTACATTGCCAATGTCATCAAATGCCGCCCGCCGAACAATCGCGACCCCGAACCGCAAGAGGTTGAAACCTGCAAGCCGTTTCTCCTACAGCAGATTGCCATGATTCAACCCAAACTGGTCTGTTCGTTAGGAAACTGGGCTACGCAGACTCTCTTGGAGCGCAAGGTCGGCATCACCAGAGTGCACGGGCAGGCTTTTTATCTGAAGGAGTTCGTACTGTTTCCGCTGCTTCATCCCGCCGCGGCATTGCACCAAGGGACCATGCTGCAGCCCTTGCGTGACGATTTTCAAAAGCTCAAGGAGTTGCTCGACCGACACGGTCAGAGTGCTGCAACGCAGCAGCATGCCGCTTCCGACGCCGCCCCCACGCCACAGACCGAGCCACCGATCTCCATCGCACAACAAATGGATTTGTTTGGATCGTAGCGGAGACGGCCTGGCCGCCTTGCTGGGCGGAAAGAGAGACCCGCTGGAAAGAAGAGGCCGTGCGTTCAGGTGCGGGCGGGATTATGTTCGGCGTCGGCCGGCAGGGGATCTTCGTCCGTTGACGTCTCCGGCGTTTCCTCTTCCTCGGGAGCCCCGAACCAGGCCACCAACATCTCTTCCCACCACCCTTCATCAATTTCCGGACCGGGATCGACGCCCAGAAACGTGACATCCTCAGTCGAAACCCCTTCACCGACCAGATGCGGCTGGAACTTCGCGCGATCGATCACTTCCTTCGTGGCATACCCGCCCAGAATCCAGGAATCCGGATCCGCACGTCTCGACTTGTACGCTTTCAGTTCCAATTTCAGATACACGAACACCTGCTGCTGGCGCGCGTCCCCCACCCCGCTGTGGGGAAGGCTGAGCGTCTTCTCGATTTTCTTTCTCCAATGCCGATCGTCATAGCGCGACGTAATCAACTGGAGCATCGTCTTGCCGAATTCCGCATCAAGTGCCATGGTTCCTCTCCACTATGTAAGCTGTGTGAAACTCACTCATCCTCCGACGTCATTTCGCTTCGAGCCAGTCCTGAACCATGCGAGACAGCGTAAGACACAACCCCGCGTTCGCTAGGCGAACTGCTGCTGCAAGAACGCGGAGCTTCGAGCCCAGGTCTCGTGTGATAAAAAATGCCTGCCGTCCTTTCCTGCACGCGAGCACCCGGCATCGAAGATGGCACGGCACACTGATCATTCGATTGGATGTTTTCATCATGTAACATTGAACATTCGCCGGTTTTAGCGGCGCTATTGCCCCGCGATCGTCATCTCGGCGAGCTTCACGGTGGGGCAGGCCACACGTCCACGAAACACGAGGTCTGTGCCGATTGTCTCGATATTCGCGTACATCTGCTTGAGGTTGCCGGCAATTGTGATCTCTTCCACGGGGTAGGCCAACTCCCCGTTTTCGATCCAAAACCCGCTTGCTCCACGCGAATAGTCGCCCGTCACCATGTTGATCCCGAACCCGATAAGATCCGTCACGTATAAGCCCCGTTTCACGGACGTCAGAATGTCGTTCGGTGATGTGGTGCCCGGTACCATGTAAAAATTCGTGGGGCCGGCAGATGGACTTTCTCCGATGCTACGTGACGCATTTCCGGTCGAGGACAGACCTAATTTCTTGCCCGAGTAGGTATCCAGTAAGTAACTCGTCAATCGGCCGCGCTCGACCACCGCCTGTTTTCTCGTCGGCAGACCCTCGCCGTCGAATGGACGCGTTCCAAGGCCGCCCGGCATCCGGCCATCGTCATAAATCGTCACGAACCCCGGAGCGATCTGCGCCCCCAATTGGCCGATGAGAAACGACGCCCCTTTGTAGAGCGCATAACCGGAGAGCGCACTACACAGATGACCGAGCAGGCTGCCTGCCACCTCCGGATCAAACACCACCGGTGCGCAGCAGGTCGCGACCTTCCGTGCGCCCAGTTTCCGTACCGTTCGCCTGGTCGCTTCCTTCCCGATCGCTTCCGGACTCTCCAGTTTTGCGAACGACCGATCGACGCCATACCAATAGTCGCGCTGCATCCCGGCAGCATCCGAGGCGATCGGCGAAACGGACAGGGAAAAACTACTGTTGGCATAGTGACCGAGAAAGCCGTGGCTGTTCGCCAAAATGATCCGGCCGGACGACGAGTCGCACTCGGCTCCCTCCGAATTCGTGATGCGCGAATCGGCATCAAACGCGGCACGCTCCGTGCGGAGCGCAAGATCAATCTGCTGATCCGTCTGAAGCTTCGTAGGGTCGTGAATATTCAGATCGGGGAATTCGGTGGCGTACGGGGACCCTTCGGGTAATCCGGAGACGGGATCTTCGATGACGGCCTGCGCCAGGGTGCAGGTCTCACCGACGAACCGTTCTAAAGACTCCCGGGAAAAATCGGAGGTCGAAGCGCTGGCTGATCGCTGGCCAAAAAAGACCCGCAAGCCTAGCCGCTTTTCACGGGCTTTTGTCAGCCGGTCAACCGCTCCCATCCTGACCTGAACCGACAGGGTCTCCCCGTCCGCGACCATCACATCCGCCGCCGTCGACCCGTGCTTGGCGGCTCGCGCGAGAAGATCCTGCGCGAGGTTCGAATAATCCTGTTCACCGATCGCTCGTGTCATCGTTATGCCTTCGTCCCACCGACCGTAATTTCATCGATTCGGATGGTCGGCAGTCCGACACCGACGGGCACCGACTGCCCTTCTTTGCCACAGGTTCCGACCCCTTCATCGAGCTTCAAGTTGTGCCCGACCATGGACACCTGCTTCAGGATTTCCGGTCCACTGCCGATCAGCGTCGCTCCCTTAACCGGCTTGGTAACCTGCCCGTCTTCGATGAGGTACGCCTCGCTGGCAGAAAACACGAACTTGCCGTTGGTGATATCCACCTGCCCGCCGCCGAAGGATACGGCATAGAGACCCTTCTTCACGGACCTGATGATGTCCTGCGGATCGGATTCGCCGGCCAACATGAACGTATTGGTCATGCGCGGCAATACGACACTCTGGTAACTCTCCCGGCGTCCATTGCCGGTCACCGGGATGCCCATCAGCCGGGCATTCAGCTTATCGGTAATATAGCCCCGTAGGATGCCGCGCTCGATCAGAACCGTGCGGCTGGTGGGCGTGCCTTCATCATCCACATTCAGGGAGCCACGCCGAAAGGGAAGCGTCCCGTCGTCCACAATCGTGCAGACCTCCGAGGCCACTTTCTTCCCTAGGAGACTCGAGAACGCCGAGGTCTTCTTCCGATTGAAGTCTGCCTCCAGCCCATGCCCGATCGCTTCATGAAGCAGGATCCCCGGCCATCCCCCGCCCAGCACGACCGGCATAACCCCGGCCGGCGCATCGACAGCACTGAGGTTGAGGATCGCTTCCCGCGCCGCCTCTCTCGCAAACTGCAAGTAGCGCTGATTCTGCTGGAAATATTCCAATCCGATCCGACCGCCGCCGCCAAACGTTCCGACTTGCCGATTGCCGTTTTCTTCGGCAATGCATGTCACCTGCAACCGCGACAGGGGTTGAATATCTCCCACCATGAGCCCTTCAGAGGTCGCCACCAGCATGACCTTATACTCGGTATTATAGGCAGCCATGACGTTCTTGATCCGCGGATCGTACCGTCTGGCCTCGGCATCGATAGCGTTGAGCAAGGCCACCCGATCGGGGGTGGCGACTTCTATGTTGGGCCGATCGTGAGGATAGAGGTTGCGTGCCAAGCTCGGCCGATGCGTCACGGAAACCGGTGTCGTGCTGTGGCCGGAATCAGCGATGTACCGTGCCGTCTCGGCCGCGATGTTTAAATCCTTCGAAGTCAGCTCATCGGAATAGGCAAACCCCGTTTTCTCACCGGCGGTCGCGCGCACACCGACGCCCTGTCCGATGCTTTTCGTGGCGCGCTTGACGATCCCCTCTTCCATGGAGACCGACTCGGACTGGCAATACTCGAAATATAAGTCGGCATAATCGACCGTCGACAGTTTGACCCGTCCCAAAGCCTGCTCGATTTCTCGATCGGTGACCCCGAAACGCGCCAGTGCGCCGGCCTCGTCTTTAGCCATAAAGATACTCCTCTCATGCGGTGACGGAGTATAACGCACTCCTTTCAGGAGGCGCAATGCAAACGCTCTCGAACCATCTGCAAATAAAGCGAAATTGGGAAATACTGTTTGACTTTTCCCTATCCCATCGCTAGACTCCCCTTACTTTTTCGGAGATCCATAAAGAATAAGCAAAGGTGCAGACGCCGCTCCATGAACGATTCTCGGTCACGCGATATCGAGCCTGCTCCTGACTCTGACCTGCTTTCGCAACTCGAACCAGACCTGCTGCCGAAACATTTGGCCGTGATTATGGATGGGAACGGTCGATGGGCGGAGTTGCGTGGATTGCCGCGCATTGCCGGCCATCAGGAAGGTATCAAGTCCGTCCGTGAACTGATCTCGCTCTCTCTCGAGCTCGGCATCAAGGTTCTGACGATCTACGCCTTTTCACAAGAAAATTGGAATCGGCCGGCGCAAGAGATCACGGCCCTGATGGGCCTGCTGGAGCATTACCTCTCGACGGAACGCTCAAGCCTGGTCGAAAAGGGAGTGCGCTTTCAAACCATCGGCAGGGTTTCCTCGCTTCCGCCCACAGCCTTGCAGTGGGTGCGCACCACCGAGCAGGACACCGCTCACCTGGACAAGTTGATCCTCAATGTCGCCCTGAGCTATGGTGGGCGCGCGGAACTCGTCGATGCCGCCAAAGATCTCTCCCGCGCTGTACTGGACGGCCGATTATCGGTAGACCGGATCGATGAACGCGCCGTGCAACAGGCCCTCTATACGCACAATCTCCCCGATCCTGATCTCTTGATCCGTACCAGCGGAGAGACCCGTATCAGCAACTTCCTGCTGTGGCAACTGGCCTATACGGAACTCTATTTCACCTCGACACTGTGGCCGGATTTCCGTCGACGCGAAACCTTAGTCGCGTTGATTGAATACCAGCGGCGCGAACGCCGTTTCGGCCGCGTGTTCAGCAGTGTCTCCTCCTAACTCTTCGTTGTGAAACTGGGAGCCTTCCAGTGCGAGGAACAGATGCCGCCCCCCCTGGATTCCGCCCGACCACGCTCATCAGTAGAGGCTGTTCGTCGCGTCCTTGCCGCGGTCGTCTTTGTACCTATCTTTTACGTGCTCGTACACGATCTCGGTCCGCTGGCATTCTTTGGTCTCGTCGCGGTCGCCGGAATGCTGGCGGTGGGAGAATTTTATCGACTTTATCTCAAAGAAGCACCATGGACGTGGTGGAGCTGGTTGGGGGTGGCAGCGACGGGGCTGTTCTTGGGCAGCGCACAGTGGCCCACTCTTACAACCGATCGGACCGTGTTGCTGGGAACCGTCGCAATGGCCCTGTGCATGCCCCTGCTGTCCGCAAAACCATTGCGCGATGCGCTCACCGACGGCATGGTGTTAATGATGGGTGTTTTGTATATCGGACTGCCCTTAAGCTATCTCGTGTCGACCCGAGGGTTACCTGATGGAGCACTGCTCATCTTCTTCGTGGTACTCGTCACCTGGGCGGGCGATACAGGGGCGTACGTGGTCGGAAAATCTGTGGGACGGCATGCACTCGCGCCGGTCATCAGCCCGAAAAAAACGTATGAGGGCCTCGCGGGCGGACTCGTCCTGGCCTGTCTTATGGCCTTGGTAGCGCGCGCATGGTTCCTTCCCACCTTCTCGCTGGTGGATTGTCTGATGCTAGGCGTGATACTCACGATGGCCGGACTCGTCGGCGACCTAGCGGAATCAGCCGTCAAACGTAGCGGGGGCTTCAAGGATTCGGGTGCGTTGATTCCGGGACACGGAGGCATGCTCGATCGACTGGATAGCCTCTTGTTCACAGGCCCGGCCTTCTACTACTATGTCACGATCGTCAACCATGCGTGACGGATAAACCATCCATCGGCTGGGGAGCATGCCATGAAGAAAATCGTCATTCTTGGTTCGAGCGGCTCGATCGGAACGAATACGCTCGATATCGTAGATCGGTTTCCACAGGACTTTTGTGTGGTTGGCCTGACCGCCGGCTCGAATGATGAGAAACTCGAAGCCCAGATCAGACAATTTCGCCCGCCATTCGCGGCGCTCGCAAATGAGTCAGCAGCCGCTCGATTGCGCCAACGCTGCGCCGATCTTCCCGTCCACATCCTCTCCGGCAACGAGGGCGTCGCACAAGTCGCGCAAGCGCCGGAAGCCGAATTGGTGGTGTCGGGTATCGTCGGCGGAGCGGGGTTAGTCCCGACTCTGGCCGCTATTCGAGCCGGTAAACAGATCGCACTCGCTAATAAGGAGCCGATGGTCATGGCCGGGGCGTTGATGCAGGCGGAAGCCAAGGAACATCAGGTCCGCATTTTCCCAGTCGATAGTGAGCATAGTGCCATCTTTCAAGCACTCGAAGGGCATCGGCGCG
The DNA here is from genome assembly GCA_013696305.1 of Nitrospira sp. Lineage (GTDB taxonomy): Bacteria > Nitrospirota > Nitrospiria > Nitrospirales > Nitrospiraceae > Nitrospira_A. The sequence continues at coordinate 9,241 of JACCYV010000127.1, read as the reverse complement.
AGGACGTGAAACGCGTGATTCTGACCGCTTCGGGAGGTCCGCTCTGGGACTTCTCTCGTGAACAACTTCAAGATGTCGCACCCGAGCGCGCGCTGCAACATCCCAATTGGAAAATGGGTTCGAAGATTACGATCGATTCAGCCACGCTGATGAATAAAGGGCTGGAAGTCATTGAGGCACGCTGGCTGTTCGATATTCCTGATGCCCAGATCGAAGTGTTGATCCATCGCGAGAGCATTATCCATTCGCTGGTAGAATACATAGACCGTTCGGTGATTGCGCAGTTGGGGCTTCCCGACATGCGTACACCGATTTCATATGCCATGCGATATCCTGAACGGATGCCGTTGGAACTGCCTTCGCTGGACCTGACCGAAATCAGCACACTGACGTTTTTCAAGCCCGATCACGATCGGTTTCCCTGTTTGCGACTGGGGTATGATGCGTTGCAGATCGGCGGAACAATGCCGGCGACAATGAATGCCGCCAACGAAGTGGCCGTAGAGGCGTTCCTGCAGAATGGAATCCGTTTTCTCGATATTCCGGACATTATCCGGAGTACAATGGAAGCACATGCGCCGCGACAGATTGACGGCCTGGATGATGCATTGGAGGCCGATCGCTGGGCTCGTGAAAAAGCCGGGTCTCTCGTGCATGCTTTAACGCAGTAATACCCTGAACCCAAGGAGTTTTGTTGTGGGAACAGCCTTAGCCTGGTCGCCGGACTTTGTCTCGCTTTTGACTCACTGGGCGCTTCCTTTTTTAGTGGTGCTGGGCGTTCTCGTCGCCTTTCATGAGATGGGACATTTTCTGGCCGCGCGCTGGGTTGGAGTCAAGGTCTTGAAGTTCTCCCTCGGCTTCGGGCCGAAGATTTTCGGGCGGCAAATCGGAGAAACCGAATACCTGTTATCGGCGGTCCCTCTAGGAGGATACGTCAAGCTCTTTGGAGAAGACGAACACGAAACGATTACACCGGAAGACAAGAAACGCGCGTTTGCCCACCAGTCACTCTGGGGCAAAACGCTCATCGTCGCCGCTGGGCCCATTTTCAACTTTATTCTGGCCTACCTGATTTACACGGTCTACATCGGCCTCGGATATACACTGCCGGTGCCAAGCTTCAAGGACATCATTCCCGAAGTCGAAGCCGTACTGCCCGGATCTCCAGCCGATCAGGCAGGACTGAAACCGGGCGACCGAGTGCTTCGAGTCAATGACAAAGAAATTTCGACCAGCGCCGAACTGCTGAAATACATTGCCCAAAGTAACGGAAAGCAGCTCACGCTGGATCTCAAGCGCGGAGAGCAGATCAAGACGGTGCTGGTCATCCCCGGCAAAATGACTCTCCAGGATAACGGCAAGGCCGTAACTGTCTACCAACTCGGAATTGAAGAACGGGCGCCGATCATCACGGCCGTGATCCCCGGATCGCGCGCGCAGGCCGCCGGTCTATCGGCGGGAGATCGCGTCGTTCGCATCGAAGGACAGGAGATCTTCACCTGGTCACAGATGACGTCCCTGGTGCGCGAAAGCCCCAACCGGGAGCTTCAATTCGAGATTCAACGAAGCGGCGCCGCCCAGTCGTTTTCTGTGACACCGGTAGGTGAGAAAACCACGGTGGACGGGAAGCCGGTTGAGATCGGCAAGATCGGCATTTCTGCCCAGAACCAGACCATTCTGCAAACGAACGATCCCCTTAAAGCGCCGTGGCTCGGCGCTAAAGCCACCTGGGGCTGGACTGAACTGACGGTAGTGGGGATCTACAAGATCATCACGGGGGAGATATCCCGCAAAAACATCGGTGGGCCGCTCACGATCGCAAAAACCGCCGGAGACGCAGCCGAACAAGGCACCTCGAGTTTAGTGTTTCTCATGGCTATGCTCAGCATCAACCTGGGGGTGCTCAACCTATTGCCCATTCCCATATTAGACGGCGGGCACCTGCTGTTCTTTTTTATCGAGGCCATCCGCCGGAAGCCCTTGGAAGACCGGCAACGTGAACTCGCGCAACAGGTCGGATTGGTCCTGCTCGTGGGCATCATGATTTTTGCCTTTTGGAACGATATCGAGCGTTTGATTTACCCATAGTCCGCATGCGCGTCTCTCAAACCTTTATTCCCACATTGCGTGAAGATCCAGGCGAGGCTGAAACCGTCAGCCATCGCCTCATGCTGCGCGCAGGCATGATCAGAAAAGTGGCCGCGGGGATCTACACTTACCTTCCGCTTGGCCTGCGGGTGCTCCGCAAAATCGAGCGGATCGTGCGGGAAGAAATGAATCGCGCCGGCGCCCAGGAGCTCCTGATGCCGGTGACCTCCCCGGCCGAACTCTGGCGCGAAACAGGCCGTTGGGACTTCTATGGCAAGGAGCTGCTCCGGTTCAAGGACCGGCATGAGCGTGATTTCTGCCTCGGACCGACGCACGAAGAGGTCATCACCGATCTATTCAGACGCGAAGTCCGCTCCTACCGCCAAATGCCGCTGAACTTTTATCAGATCCAAACAAAATTCCGCGACGAAATCCGTCCGCGCTTCGGGTTGATGCGCGGGCGCGAATTCATCATGAAGGACGCGTATAGCTTCGACCGGGACGAGGCGGGAGCCAGGCTGAATTACCAAAAAATGTACGATGCGTACCAGCGCATTTTCACACGCTGCGGGCTCACCTTTCGCTCCGTCGAAGCCGATACGGGGTTGATCGGAGGCACCTCGTCGCATGAGTTCATGGTGCTGGCGGACACCGGCGAAGACACCATCGTCTACAGCGAGGAAGGCGCCTACGCCGCCAATGTCGAGCGCGCCGAGGTGCTTCCACCCGACGTGTGCGAGCCGGACGGGCACCGCCCCCTGATCACGGTTTCAACGCCGGGACGACGGACGGTGGAAGAGGTCACGATCTTCTTGAAGATCTCGCCACGCCGGCTCGTCAAAACCCTGCTCTACAACGCCGGCAAAGAGACAGTTGCGGTACTCATTCGAGGCGATCACGACGTCAATGAGGTCAAAGTGAAACGCCTTCTCGGCGCCACCGAACTTGAACTCGTCAAGTCTGAAATCGTTCCTAGCCTCACCGGTGCGCCGGTCGGATATGTCGGACCTGTCGGGTTGAAACACATCCGTATCCTGGCCGATTGGGCCGTGAAGGCCATGGTCAACTTCGTGGTCGGAGCCAATCAAGCCGACACACATTTTGTCGATGCGAACTGGGAGCGTGATTTCAACATCGACCGGTTTGCCGACCTTCGTAACGCACAGGCCGGCGATCCTTCTCCGCGCAAAGACGGCATGTTGAAGACCGCCAAAGGCATCGAAGTCGGTCATGTCTTCATGTTGGGGACAAAATACAGCGAGGCGATGAAAGCCAGCTTCTTAGATGCGCAGGGGCAAGAACAACTCGCGGTCATGGGTTGTTACGGAATCGGCGTGAGCCGCACCGCTGCGGCCTCGGTTGAGCAAAATCATGATGCCAAGGGCATCAAGTGGCCGGTTCCTATCGCGCCGTTTCACGTGACGCTCTTGCCGCTCAGCCAGTCTCAGCCGGTGACGCAGTTAGCCGAAACCCTCTATCGCACATTGCAGGGGGCCGGAGTTGAAGTCTTGTGGGATGACCGCGACGAACGCGCCGGGGTCAAATTCAACGACGCCGACCTGATCGGCGCTCCATACCACCTGGTCATTGGCGATAAAGGACTCGCTCAAGGCCAAGTGGAACTCAAACTTCGCCATACCGGCGAAACCAAAAAAATCACTCCCGACCAGGTTCTCGGAACTCTGTCTTCCTGGCTTAGCACCGCCATATAATCCCCGCTCCTCTCCTTCCGTCGCCCACGAGAGGGCGTTCTGCCTCTCATCGACCTGTCCGCACCCGAACGCCTTGGCGCAATGGCTTCGTGAAAATGCCTTTTGCTTGCCTTGACTGTACGTTGGGATACACTGACGCACACGGGAACGCTCAGCAAACCGGTTCCCCGCAATGGTTCCAGACCCCCAGCATCACCTGGCAGAACGACACCAGACTACGCCCTCGTGCGAACCGTTTGGAGACCGCTCGATGCAGCCCAAAGCCCCGCTGCCCGGACTAGGCGACACGCTCAAATCCGGGTTCGCCGAAAACGTCAAGCGCATCAGTACGCACATTCTCGCAGCGAGCGACATCGACCAGATTCTGCTGGATCTGCGTCATGAAATCCTCGGCTGTTTCGATGCGGAAGATCTCACGCTCTTCGTGGTGGATTCCGAAAAGAAGGAAATCTTCTCGAAGATTCCCCATCTCGATACCATTCAGGAAGTCCGCACTCCGATTACCGAATTAAGCCTTGCAGGATTCTGCGCGAAATACCTTCGCCCGGTCAATGTGGGCGACGCCTACAATCAAGCTGAACTAAGCGCGGTCCATCCTTCGCTCGCCCATGATGCCACGTACGACAAAAACACCGGGTTTAAAACCAAGCAGATCCTGACCTATCCGGTGGTTGCAGAAAACAAGTACTTGATGGGCGTGATTCAACTTCTCAACAAGAAGAGTGGAGGACGGTTTACCCGCAAAGACGAAGAATGCGTTGCGGAGATTGCCAAATCGCTGGGGACTGCATTCTATAATCTTCGAAAAACCTCTAAGAAACCTCCTTCCAAATTCGATTTCCTGCTGGCCAACGTCAAGATTTCACAAAACGATCTGGACAATGCCGTCGCAGAGTCCAGAAAAGGCACGACCGACATCGAATCCTTGCTCATCGACAAATATAAAATCCCCAAAGCCGACGTCGGCAAATCGCTCGCCCAATTTCACAAGTGTCCCTATATCGAATACAGCGAACGCACGATCGTCGACATTGAACTGCTCAAAAATTTAAACGTCGACTACCTGAAAAAAAACCATTGGATGCCGCTCAAGCGAGATCGCGCGGCGATTGAAATTTTGACGGACGATCCCGGCGATCTGGATCGCGTCCAGGATATCAAGCGTACCTTCCCCGGATTGAATATTCGATTCGCGGTCAGCCTTCGTCGCGATATTTCACTCTTCCTGTCCACTACGACCGGCACGCCGGAGACCAGTACAAAGATGAACGAGAATGTCTCCGACATTCTCGGCGAACTGGTCAACGACTCTCTACTTGAAGCCCAGGAAGATGCCTCCAGCTCAGGCCTGGACGAAAACGACAATGCCATCGTGCGTCTGGCCAACCAAATCATCGCCGATGCCTTTCGGCAAGGCAGCTCCGATATCCACATCGAACCCTACGGGGAAAAGCGCGATACGCTCGTCCGGTTTCGCGTCGATGGCGACTGTTTCGAGTACATGAAAATTCCACCGAGTTATCGCCGGGCTATCGTCTCCCGTCTCAAGATCATGGCGAGTCTTGACATCGCGGAACGACGAAAGCCTCAGGACGGTAAGATCAAGTTCAAGATCGGTGAAAATAAAGAAATCGAATTGCGTGTCGCCACCATCCCGACCGCCGGTTATAACGAAGATGTGGTCATGCGTATCCTCGCCGCAAGCGAACCGCTGCCTGTCGACAAAATGGGATTCTCTGAGAGGAATCTGCGCGAGATCAAGAGCATCGCAGAGAAGCCGTATGGCATCATTCTCTGCGTAGGACCGACGGGATCCGGAAAAACCACCACACTGCACTCCGTGCTGGGCCACATCAATACCCCGGACATCAAGATCTGGACGGCGGAAGATCCTGTCGAAATCACGCAATACGGGCTCCGCCAGGTTCAGGTGCACGCCAAAATCGGATTCACGTTCGCCGCCGCGATGCGCGCATTTCTCCGGGCTGATCCCGATGTCATCATGGTCGGCGAAATGCGGGACAAGGAGACGGCGGACACCGGAATCGAAGCGTCTCTGACCGGACACCTGGTGCTCAGCACCTTGCATACCAACAGCGCGGTGGAAACCATCACTCGACTGTTGGACATGGGCTGCGACTCATTTAGTTTTTCCGACGCTATGCTGGGTGTCCTGGCCCAGCGTTTGGCCCGGAGAGTTTGCAAAGAATGTCGAGAAGCGTATCAGCCGTCGAAAGAAGAGTATGAGGAACTGCGGCTGGGATATGGACAGGAATCTTGGGACGCCCTTGGAGTTGCGTACGACAGCACCTTCCGTCTGTATCGAGGCAAGGGATGCGACACGTGTAATCGGACAGGGCTGAAAGGACGCGTGGCGCTCCATGAGCTCTTGCTGGGGACTGATTTGATGAAGCGGTTGATCCAAAACAAAGCGAAGACCGCTGAAATGGTCCAGGCCGGCATGTCGGAAGGGATGACGACCTTAGTCCAAGACGGCATTCAGAAGGTGTTGCAAGGCCACACGACCTTCAAAGAAGTCAAAGCCGTCGCCATCAAGTAACACCGACTTTGCTCACTCACGCTGGGACGCTACCGTCCTGGTTCGGATGTATGCGTCAGACCATACAACTCCTGCTTCAATCCTGCGACCTCTGCCTGTCTCCTCCGGCGCATTCCACAGGGTGATTCCGCGCCGAAACTGTTAATAGGGCACTGACCGTCTTCAGGGACCACGCGTCTTCCGTAAAAATAATTTGCCTGGCGAGACCCTGCAAGGACTTCGGACGCCTCTGGCATGCCGGAAGAATACATCTAGATAGCCTGAAAAAAAGAAGCGCGGCCAGCGCCGTCAAGCAGGTATAACCCGCAGATGGTTTTGCGTTCCACCTACACACTCATGTCTTGTAGATAGTCTCCGTCACGAAACAGGGTGGTTCGCCGGGACGCTCTCGTCGAAACGGACGGGGCTCCGAAGAAATCTGGCCTCGCGAGACCCTTATAAAGGCTTGGTCTTGATGAGAAACTGCTGGATACGCTGAAGTTGAGGGGGACGCAAGGCCAGAAACTCTACCCCGAACTCCCCGCCTCGCGCCCATCGGACAATGGCTTCATCCACACGAACCGGCCACTCGTGCCCGTCCGACAGAAACAACGATACTTTCATCTGAAGTCCCGGTTGCATCGTACTGTCCGACTTGGCCATGCAGCCGGTAAAGGAGAGATCGAGCACTTCCCCCTCACCCTCCACCTCATCCTCTCCGAAAAATACTAGGCGGCAGCCGATCGCTATCCGACGAGACTTTCGCGACGTTTTCGCTTCTTCCACGAAATCCTCCCCTTCACCAGACCATGCGGCAGGTATAACCGCGGCGACTGCCTTACAGTGTAGACGCGCCGGCGGACGGGAGAAACCTGCGAGACGATTCATCCCGGCAACCCCGACAGACGCGAATTCCCATCCAAAACACCGGCCTTTGGCCCAACACACCAGGGCCAAATCGACGGTCATCGGAGCGTGCTCCCCCTGGAAGCAGGATGATTAGAGACATCGCATCTCCAATTTTCACCGCCGCGTCACCCTCGACTTTCTTCCCCTTGACGGAGAGATTAGTCACGAAACCCTCGCCCTCCGCATCGCCGCTGAAGGTTATAGAAAGAGCAACGCGGGCAAACGAGAACAGACAGGTCGGCGGCACAACACGCCGCTGGTGCTGTCGTAATTCACTCCGTTTACCGGGCACCTGATTGGACTGATCCATGACGAAGCGAGTGGATCGTGCCCCGCATCCAGCTAGCAGCAATATAGCTTCAGAAGCCGGCCTCGCCAATACTGCTGATCATTTCACAACCTGGACAACCCTCAAGATCCCGAACCGAGCGATCGTCGAACACTGGCGAAAAGGGGCCTACTACCGCTGATAGACCGACGGCTCGCCAGGCGGCCGGCTTTTAAAGCGGCGATGCTGCCAAAAATATTGCTCAGGTACACGACGGACGGCTCCCTCAATCAGGCGGTTGATGCGCACAGTATCATCCAACACTTCATCGGACGGGAACTGATCGAGAGCCGGGCCCACTTCGATGTCATAGCCGCTTCCATCAGCCCTTCGATAATAAAAACAGGGCACCACCGGCGCTCCGCTCACCTTCGCCAATCGGGACGTGGCCGTGAGTGACGCCGCCGGCACCCCGAAAAACGGAGCGAATACACTGCGCTTTGATCCCGCATCGATATCGGGGGCGTACCACACGACTAAGTTCTTGGCTAAGGCTCGCAGGACGCCCCTAATATCGCGATGTTGAATCAGTTCAGAATAATAGCGGCTACGGCATCGATTCGCGACCGTTTCCGCCACGTCATCGTTTTGTGGCCGGTACACGATGGCGATCGGTTGCTCAAGCGCCAGAAAGCGGCCGGCGAGTTCCGCCGTATGCAGATGGGCCCCGCATAGCAACACTCCTCGTCCTTGATGGAGCGCCTCTTGAATGTGCTCCAGTCCCTTGATCGTACACTCACAATGCACACGAGGATCCTTCGCCCACCAGGCGAGCCCGATCTCCAACATTCCCATTCCCATTGACTCGAAGCAATGCAGAGCCACCCTGTCGCGTTCGGCGACCGCCTTGTGAGGAAAACATAACGCTAAATTCACCCGAACAATATCCCGGCGCCTTGTGAGCAGACTATGCAGCAAGCGCCCACATTGCCGACCGAGTGCCAGCTGCCCACGGTAGGGAAGCAACGAGAGGAGGCGAAACAAACCGAAGCCAACCCAGGTGGGCCAATAGAGGGGATGATAGGGACTATGCGGCTGCTGCCGCTGGCTTCGTGTATTCGTACTGGACATGGCCGAATGGGAAGGCCATTGTAGGGAAATGGCGCGGCGAGCGCAATCTCCACCTACGTCCTGTCTGATTATGGGAGAGAGTACCAATGGCTGCCGCATGACGAAATACACCAAGCGATGCTATCAATCTGGTATCGGTATATCGGATGGCAAGTCCCTCCTATAGCGCACAGTCACCTAGGCCATCGCTGGCGAACGATCCCTGCAACACTATGACGCCGGTTTCGTCGAAATGGTGATGAATTTCCGCAGCCGCATCTCAGCCACCTGGGAGAGATCGACAAATTCCAAGCCATAGACCTGATCTTTCTCCCAGCGCACAGTGGCTTCCTCGACGGTCATGGGAGAGACCTGATTAGGCAGGGACAAGCTAACCGATAACCTGTCACCACGCTGAATGCCCGCCTCACTCATTACCTTGGCCCCTTTCATCGACACATCGAACACGACCCCGATCCCATTCGCCACGCGACCGAGCCATTTGGCCAGACCGAGACGGGAGAGCGAACAGACGAACGGAGCGGAAACTCGCAGGCGCGGATACTGACGCAAGTCGACGGAGAAGCGTTCTTGTCCCGTAGTGCCACTCATACG
>JACCYV010000113.1 GCA_013696305.1 Nitrospira sp. | reverse complement strand
GATCGAGTTGGTCCGCGAGGCCAGGCTGATGCAGACGGATCTTACCGTGCAAGAAGCTCCGCGGGAACGGGTCAAGAAAAACCAGACGGCGGATGCCGTGAGTCCCACCGCGAATCCCTTGGCCGGGTTGATAGTCGATGAGGTGACGCCGGCCCTGGCGCGCCAGATGGATTTGGCCGTCACTTCCGGACTCGTCGTGACGGATATCGAGGAAGGCAGCCTGGCCGAGGTGTCCGGCCTTCAGCCCGGCGATCTCATTCTGGAGCTCAATCGGCAACCGGTCCAGAATTTCACCGCCTTTCAACGGCTCGCCGAGCCGTTTCGTTCCACCGACCTCGCCCTCTTGCTCATCAATCGCCAAGGCAACATTCTCTTCATCCCTATTCAGGGCGAATAAGCCACCTTCCGTGCGGTCCGTCACGCTACGGGTGTTCTTCTGTTGACTCATCGATTTGTAAGTGTTACGTTATATAAATTAGTAACACCATTGGAGGTCTTGTGAAGAAGCTTGTCCGATTCGGGGTGTCACTCGATCAGCATCTCCTCGTGGATTTCGATCGCCTGATCGAGCGGCGCAAGTATACCAACCGCTCCGAAGCGATCCGCGACCTGATTCGAGATAATCTTGTCGGGCAGGAGTGGGACGAGAACAAAGAAACGGTGGCGACCATTACGTTCGTCTACGATCATCATGTGCCGGATCTGACGAGAAAGCTCACCCACATTCAGCACGATTTCCAGGGTCACATCATGGCCGGGATGCACGTCCACCTCGACCATGACCACTGTCTTGAAGTCCTGGTTGCCAGAGGCAAGGGAGCCGCCATTCGCAAAGTTGCCGACGCGTTGCTCAGCGTCAAGGGTGTGAAGCATGGAAAGCTGACCATGACGACGACCGGCAAAGGGCTCAGTCTGTGATGACGATCTGTGTTGTGGATGGACGTGGCGGAGGCCTCGGCAGTCGGATGGTCGAGAGACTTCGCGGCCTTCTGCGAAACGGTCATGCGGTCGTGGGATTGAGACTCATCGAGCCTCTGCGGAGGCGATGGCGCGGGTCGGTATGCCCTCAATTGAAACGGCTCCGCACATGATCCCTCGGCAACTCGACGGTGCGGATATCGTGGGCTCGTTGAGTCTGCTCATGCTCGGATCCATGTTAGGTGAAGTGACGTCCGTGCTGGTGCAGGCTCTGCTGGAATCTCCTGCGACGACGGTGCTCCTCCCCATCAACACGTGCAAGGTCGAAGTAGTCGGCGCCGAGAGACGAACCCTCGATGCCTTGATCAGGCCGTCCGACGTATTGCGTTTCTGCTCAGGGCGAACGCCTGAGCCAGACCCGTCGTTCTTCTTCCCATATTATGCACAGTCAGATCACGAGGGTCTGAACCGGCCGAGAGGGGATGTGTGTGAGACCATGTGGACGCTTCTCCGTTCACGTGATCTGATTGGGAGTGTCGTATGCGCTGGATGGCAGCTGTAGTCTATGCCGGAATAATTGCGATGAGTTTGAACGAAACTTCGTTCGCGCACGATCCGGATATCCCGTATCTCGAAGTGCCGGAAATTTCTGTCTCCGCCGATCGTCCCGTGGCGGCTTCCTCTCAACAGTTCATCCCCGATAAAGAATATCTGCTGCAGCCGCAAGGGCGTCCGGCGCAGGTGCTCCGCCTCATTCCCGGCTTCATTGCCGTTGAACATTCTGGCGGGGCAGGCAAAGCCGATCAATATTTCCTGCGCGGGTTTGATGCGGACCATGGCACGGATGTCGCGTTCTTTGCCGACGGCATGCCGATCAACTTGCGGTCGCATGCCCATGGACAAGGTTATACGGACCTGAATTTCATCATTCCGGAAACCATCGAAGGGCTCGACGTGCACAAAGGCGCCTATCTGCCGGAATACGGCGACTTCGCGACGGCCGGGGCGGTGAATTTCAAGACACGGGAGTTGGTCAAGGAAGGCGTCGTCCAGTTGGCGGGCGGGCAGTTCAATACTCAACGGCATCTCCTCATGTTCTCTCCGACCAAGGACAAGGTGCGGACCTTGTTCGCGGCTGAGGGCTACTACACCGATGGGCCGTTTCAGAGCGACAATCGGTACTTTCGCGGGAATCTACTGGGGAAAGCGACGATGAACCCGACCTCCCGGTCAGAATTGTCGATCACCGGAACGTTTCACAAGGCCCAGTGGAATGCCTCGGGAGAGATTCCTCTGCGGGCGGTGCAGGATGGATCGCTCGACCGCTTTGGAGCGATCGATCCGTCGGAGGGAGGCAAAACCCTCCGCTCGACCGCGCGGCTGAATTATCATTATGACACCCCATCCGGCGGGCGATTTTTTGCCAATGCGTACGGGCAATACTACAAGTTCGATCTCTTCACCAATTTCACATTTTTTCTGAATGATCCCGACAATGGAGACGGATTCCAACAATCGGATCGGCGCGTCATGTACGGTGGCGATTTAGGCTATAAGCAGACAGGCAGGGTATTCGATATCGATGGGGCAGCCACCATCGGTGTGCAAGCCCGCGTGGATGATATCCATGCGCGGCTGGGACCGCAGATGCTCAGGAATCCGCTCGGAACAACGACGGATACCGATATTTCAGAAGCCTCTTACGCGCCGTTTGTGAAATTAGAAGTGCAACCCACGCCATGGATGCGGTTGGCCGGCGGTGTGCGCAGCGAAGTCTTTACCTTCGATGTCCGCAACCGTTGTTCAACCTGCGCGGAACAACCGTCGGGCACGACGAGTTCCGGCCTGGTCTTGCCGAAAGCGAATCTGATCTTAGGTCCCTGGTTTCAAACGGAGTTCTTTGCGAATTATGGCGAGGGATACCATAGTAACGATGCCCGCTCAGCAATCACTCCGGGAGCCTCGCCGCTTGCCAGGGCTAAAAGTTATGAAGTCGGACTGCGATCGAGGCCTTGGGGGCCGGAGGGGGTAGAGCTCATCGCCACCCTGTGGGCGTTGGATCTGAAACAGGAATTGGTCTTTGTGGGAGACGAAGGAACGACAGAGATTCGCGGGGCTTCCCGTCGACGCGGTATGGAAGTGGCCGCCCGGGGGCAGGTCTGGGGGCCGCTCTACTTTAATGGAAGCGTCACCTGGACGAAGGCCGAGTTTCGGAACGGTGATGCTATTCCCCTGGCGCCCGAGGTCACTGCCTATGGCGCCTTGCTACTGCGGTGGCCCGAGGGCCTGACGTCGCAGCTCCAGGCGACGTATCTCGGGGTTCGACCTCTCATCGAAGATCGCAGCATCCGCGCGCCGTCGTGGATCGATTTCGACCTGTCCGAGCGATATCAGATCCCGATCAAGCTCGCGCATGGACGCCTCGAAGCGTTTCTTTTCGTTCAGAACCTGTTAAATACCAAATGGGAACAAGCGGTGTTTGCATTCGAGTCGAGGCTCAGAAGCGAAGCCGCGGGTGTGACCGACATTCACTTTGTACCGGGGAATCCGCGAATGGTTATGGGCGGCCTCGCCTGGTATTTCTAGCAGACCGCTGAAAACGACTTCCACCGGCGTTCTCGGCTTCAAAAGATCCTCAACGTACCCCGAGGGTACGCCTGCGGTCGTTTGCTCGCCTGCGGCTTTGTTGGAAGATCGTTTTGAGCGGTCTATATTAGTCATATGGAGACAAGGCACAAAATTCTTCCGCCTAGCTACTTCAATCAACCAACACTCGAGGTGGCCCGGTCATTGATCGGCAAGTATCTTGTTCGTGATCGCGAACAGGGGCCGATCGCCGGGAAAATTATCGAGGTTGAGGCGTATGTCGGTCCCGAGGACCATGCCTGCCACGCCTCCAAAGGCCGAACGCAACGGACCGATGTCTTATTCGGGCCGGCCGGAATGGCCTACGTCTATTTGATCTATGGAATGTACCATTGCCTGAATGTCGTCACCGAACGAAAGGGTTTTCCGGCGGCCGTGCTCATCCGGGCCATTGAGATCGAGGGTTGTCTCGTTGACGGTCCGGGGCGGCTCTGTCGGGAGCTGGGCATTGATCGAACGCTCAATCGACAAGACCTCACGCGTGGGGCTGCCTTATGGTTTGAGGATCGAGATCGTATCGTCCCACAAAAGATGATCGCGACTCTGCCGAGGATCGGGGTCGATTACGCCGGACTGTGGGCGAAGAAACCGTGGCGATTCCGGTTACAGACGGTAGGAGATTCCAACCGAAAAGGCGCTCGCGAAACCAGACGCGCCAAATGAAACGGGGTCGCCGTCGTGCGACGGCGGCCCCGCGTGCGTTCTATGGAATACGTACTATTCGATCTTTCGATCACCCGTGATCTTCGTGGCTGAGGTCACCGGGGGCTCGATCTTGATTTGCGGTCCCTGCACGTTCGGCAACTGATTGGCACCGTGGCCTTCGGTGATCCGCGCGTTATCCGTCCTGGTCAACTTCTGTTCCGCATGGATGGAGTCGGCAGACTTTAGCAAAGTGTTTGCGCCGCGGGCATCTTTCTGCCCTGGGTCATTGGCCGTCGGCTGTCCGTTGACCGGGCTGCCGTCGTTCTTCATCGGGTAGCCCTCGTGCTTCGGCAGCAGCGCCGGATTCGCGGAGGCCATCGAACACACGAACAATACGCCTGCAAGGGTCGCCACGGTGCCGATCACGAGTTTCATACCCCTACTCCTTTGAAAGAATGTGAAAGTATGGTGGTCGATGATAATCGTTAGAAGCCTAAAGAGTGGGCGAATCTTAGCTATCTGGAGAAGCGGTGTCAAGGACAAAGGGGG
>JACCYV010000107.1 GCA_013696305.1 Nitrospira sp. | reverse complement strand
TAGAGTTTAGGGCTCACCGTTGTTTCCAATGCCACCATAAAGGAGTCGATTGCTTGATCGTATTTGCCTTGTAACAGGTAAATAGGGCCGAGTGCATCTTTTCCTCCCAGTGCTTTCCTAATATGGGTCATAGCTCCCACTGGCAAGCATACGACTCATTCAGGTGGGCGGAAATAATCCTAACTGACCGTCTGACCGCATCGTCCGATACAGGCACAAGATTAGACCTCGCCGAGCACTATTTGCTGATGGAGGAAACAGAGAAGGTCATACCTCATCTGAAGGAGGCATTGAAGTCACGCCCTGATTCCGCTCGCGCATACAAGGTTTTTGGCGAATTATGCACACGAACTGGCGAATACAAGGACGCTGTTAAACTTTCGCTCTTCACTCAACCGAGATCCAGACGATCTCACCGTACGAGCAGCTCTTGCACAGGCATATTTAAAGTCAGAAGCCCTTGATGACGCAACTAAGGAATACCAGCATGTCCTCAGCATCGCCCCTTCGCATGTGGAAGCGCTGCTCGGCCTCGGTGAGACGTATTTATCCCTGACTGAAAAAGCCGGGACAAAATCGGGGGGAACGGAGGACCTCTATGCTCGAGCAATTGATCTTCTTTCGAAAGCCATTGGTGCGTCGGAATCGGAGGATCGACCGAAGACCTATGCCAAGAGCGAGCGAGCACGGATGTATTACCTTCGCGGGTTTACCAAGGTGCAGATGTACGAGGCGTCGCGGCCACGCTGGAGAGAAGGCACAAGGCTCGTACAGGAGGCAAAGAAGGATTTCCTGAAAATCCGCGAGGACTTGGATCCGAACCACCCCAAAGCGACGCGTGCCGTGGAGCGATAGAGGCTGACAATCCTCGTTTCTCCTCGCTCTCAAACATAGAGCGTTGTGGACCCTGGTTCGTCATGGTACTGTCGTTTCTGATCTTTGCGGCGACCCAATTTGGAGTCATCGTCGGACGTCCGGTCTTGAACGAACACGTCGCCATGAAAGAGCAGTCATTTGCTGCGTTAAAATCGCTCGACATGTCACAGGACGTCCTCATGAAGGTCGGAAACATAAGGGATATCCCGTTCCGCAATGTGGAGTCCCTCTTGAGCCATGTTGAGGAGACCGTTGGGAGAAAGGATTTTCCTTCGGTGAAGGATCTCATAGAACGCCACGTAGCGAGACTGGATACCGTCATGAACTTCGAAAAAATAGATCTTGGCTCATACGCAGCCCTCACCTTCGGCTCACTTTTGTTTATGATTGCCGGCGCTTATCTGCCCCAACTCACGAGTTTCAAAGTCGCAGGACTACAGCTCGACAAGAGCTCTTTTCAGCTGATAGAGACAGTGCGTTCCCTGGGAATATCACGATAACGTCCCGAACGCATTGCGGACGGACCCAAAATCAGAGGAGGTGTAAGCCACTAATGGGCGTCGCCGCCGACCGCCGTTGGAGCAATCTCTTTCTTGATCGGCGTGGTCGGAAAGGCGAGAACAGGTGTGGCGTAGGGGGGATTATGCGGGAACGGCAAGTCCAGCATGGCATAAGGATTCACCCGTGCGCCGTTCACTTTCATCCCCCAATGGAGATGCGGACCGGTGGCCCGGCCCGTGGCGCCCACCTTGCCGATGACCTGTCCGGCCTTGATCAAATCGCCTTCTTTGACCAGTACCTCGGAGAGATGAAAATACATCGAATAGACACCGAGGCCATGATCCACATAGATGCCGCGGCCGGAGAAAATATGGTCTACAGTGAGGCGCACCACACCGTTGTTGCTCGCCATGACATCGGTACCGAGCGGGGCACCGATATCCTCTCCATTGTGCGGATTTCTGGCCTGGCCGTTCATGATACGCACACTGCCGAAGATACCGGTGCGTTTCCCTTGAACCGGCTCGATAAACCCGGTCTGCCATAGCCGCAGGGCGGATTCCTCGGCCAGGGCTTTGCGGACGTCTTCCTGCTCGGCCTTCCAGCGCGCGGCCGCTCTGTCATCCAGATCGACTTTATCTTTCGGTAAGGTAAGACGTTCGACAGCGAATTTTTCTTTCGCCACGAACACCTGGTAACTCAAGTGTCTCGTCTGTTCGCCCAGTTGTGCATCGATCGTCAACTCATGCGTGCCCGGCTCGTCCTGCAAATCGATCCCAAGCAACCCGAGATATCCGAATCCGCCACCGCTGGAACCGTCGGGAAACAGCGTCACCATGCGCCCCAGAAACCGGCCTTTGACCGTAGTCGCATCCTTGAGATCCGGCACCCTGATGACGACCACCTGTCCCTGCTTCCCGCTGAATTGCCCGTCGGCGCTCTGATGCGCGGGCACCGTATTCGGAAATAACTCCACGGGGAACACGCTGGCCAGCAGCACCACGGAGATGATGAGGATCCGATCAAGATACGACATGCTTGGTTTCGACCCAGTTCGTCAGCTTACATCATCGATAAAATCGCGCGCTGGAGACCTGCGACAACAATTCTTCTACCCGTCGGTTCACCGCGCTGAAGGGATCCATGCAGAGAATGGTTTCTTCCCAATAGCCATTCAACTTCAGATAGGTCCAGTCTACCGTATAGGAACGGTTCTTAGCGCGGGCAAACCGGATAAAGTCGCCGCGGACTTTTGCACGGGTCGTCTGGGGGGGCACCGACATGGCGCGCTGCACTGCCTCTTCCTCCACGACCCGGAGGGCCATTCCTCGATTCTCCATCAGATAATACAGCCCGCGCGTCCGTTTCACGTCATGAAACTGCAAATCTAACAGGAACACGCGAGGATCGTCCCACCCGCAATCTTTTTTGTCCGTGTACGACTGGATGAGGTGTTTCTTCATCACCCAATCCACCTCATGCAATAGTTGCATGGGATCCTCTTCGAGACGATCCAATACTGACACCCATTTCTCAAGCACGTCGTCCAGAACCGGATCATGTTCTTGCTCGGCAAGAAATTCCTTCGCGCGCGCCACATAGACACGCTGGATTTCGATCGCGGTCATCTGCCGGCCATCGTCCAGCTTCACCTTCTTATTGAGGGTCGGATCGCGGGAAATTTCGCGGATGGCTTTGACAGGATCTTCGAGTTCCATGCCGGACACATTAAACCCCGCCTCGATCATGGACAGCACTAGTGTCGCAGTCCCCACCTTTAGATACGTGGCATACTCCGACATGTTCGAATCACCGACTATGATGTGGAGCCGCCGATATTTCTCCGCATCTGCATGCGGCTCATCACGGGTGTTGATGATGCTCCGTGAGGACGTCGTCGATGATGAGGTCTTCTCATGAATATGCTGGGCACGCTGCGAGATGAAGTATTGCGGCTTCCCTGAGACTTTCAGCACTTTCCCGGCGCCGGAATAAATTTGCCGCGTCACGAAAAACGGGATGAGCTGTTCGGTGACCTTCCAGAAATCGACATCCCGGCGCATCAGGTAATTTTCATGACAGCCGTAGGTGTTGCCGAGCGAATCGGTGTTGTTCTTGAAAATGTAAATTTCTCCCGACAGGCCTTCCTCCCGCAGCCGTTCTTCAGCCGCCGGCAAACAGGCCTCCAACAAACGCTCACCGGCCTTATCGTGAATGACCAGGTCCCGTATGTTGTCACATTCCGGTGTGGAATACTCGGGATGGCAGCCGGTATCCTGATAGAATCGCGCCCCGTTGACCAGAAACGCGTTGGATGGCCAACTGTTGGGAATCAGTCCTTCGAAGATATAACCCAGCACTTTCTCCATCGGGAGATAGATCTTCCCGTTCGGCGAAAAAATCAGCCCGTATTCATTCTCTAAGCCGAAAATTCGTTGTTGCATGGGTGCGTAATCCCTCGAAAGGATGTATCCACAGGATACACCGTGATGCGTGAGGCTTCAACAGACGGCGACGCTTGTGCGCGACACAGGAGACAGGACGCCACAGTTCCGCAGGCGACGAATGGCCGTGGTGAAGATGAGTTGGTCGACCGTTAGGCGAAGAGGCGGGAAATGTCGGTGCTGCTCAATCGTTTGAACTTCCGGCCGAGACGGGTCCTGTCCAGAACGGCCACTTCCAGGTTTTCAGAGGGAATTTTTTGACCGACGACCTGTTCCAGGGCGGCAAGACATCTCCTCAGACCATCCTGGAGCGACGGAGCCTCCGCAGTGGCATGTTCCCGCAAATATTGTTGAACGGCCTCCGACCGTCCGCCGATGACGGCAAAACTTTTTTCATCGACGATGCTTCCATCGAAGGAGATGCGATAAATCTCACTCGGCTGGCCGTTTGCAGCGACCTGCACCACGAGGATTTCGACCTCCAGCGGTTTGACATCCGTGCTGAAGGCCGTCCCCAGGCTTTGGGAATAGGCATTCGACAAGGTGCGCGCACTGACATCCTCGCGACTGTACATGTAACCGGTCAGGTCTGCATGTCGAATGCCCGCCTTCCGGAGATGCTCGAACTCGCTGTATTTGCCGGCCCCGGCGAATGCAATGCGGTCATACACTTCGGAGACTTTATGCAAGGAAGAGCTGGGATTATCCGCCGCCAGCAGAATGCCGTCGACATATTCCAGAGCGATGATCGAACGTCCCTTGGCGATGCCTTTTTTGGCATACTCCGCCTTGTCCTGCATCATCTGTTCAGGCGAGACGTAGTAAGGTAACGGCATCGACTAGGAACTCCTTCGCTGAGCGATCATGGTTTCGTATAAGGCACGGACTCGTTCCTCAGGAACATCGGTAATACCGGCGTGGCTGACGATTTTTGCCGTCGGATAAATGCCTCGAACCAAATCAGGTCCCCCGGTTCCCACATCTTCATCCGCAGCATTGTAGAGTGCCAGGAGCCCGACGCGGATCGCGTCCTCTTCGGGAAGTCCCGAGCGGTAATGTTCGCGCATGGTATTGCGGGCATCCTTGCCGCCGGACCCAATGGAGTGGTGGTCGGATTCTTCGTAACGTCCACCCGTGATGTCGTACTTAAAAATTCGACCTTCTTTCCGTTTCAGATCGTAGCCGACATACAGCGGCATGACGACCAATCCCTGGAACACCATCGGTAGATTGGCCTTCACCATCTGTCCCAGCTTATTCGCTTTGCCCTCGCAGGATAGCTGTACGCCCTCCAGCTTTTCATAATGTTCGAGTTCGGTCTGAAACAGCCTCGCCATCTCAATGCACGGTCCGGCCGCCCCGGCAATCGCCATGGCGGAATACTCGTCGATGCGGAACACCTTTTCAATTCGCCGGTCGGCGATTTGAAACCCCTCAGTGGCCCGACGATCGCCGGCGATAATGGCTCCGTCGCGATACTTCAAAGCCAGGACCGTTGTCCCATGCGGCACCGACATCGTTCCAGTCCGGTTCAAATCCTGGGGCATGGCCACACGTGGGCCACCGATATCGGTCAGATAGGGTGTCAACTCGGGATAGTGCCTGGCGAGGAAGTCGAAAAAACTAGACCCCTCGTGATATGAAAGGAACGAACCGTTTTTCATGTGAACGTCGTGACTAGGTCGAAATTTTTTCAAGCAGCGCAGCCGCCGTCTCTGCCTGGGCCAGGAGTTCCGCCGTCAGAGCTTCACTCCCGCGTAGGGGTTCCATCAAGGGGATTCTCTTGATTTTGTTCTGCCCGATATCGAACAAGACTGACGTCCAACTCACCCCGTAGACGGCATTCGGGTATTTCTTGACGCACTGCCCTCGAAAATAGGCCCGCGTTCCGACGGGCGGAAAAAATTCTGCTCGCGCGATCTCGTGGTCGAGAACCACGCGTTCGATCCTGTGGCTGCGTTCCAGCGTATAGTACAATCCCTTGTCCGGACGGACATCGTGGTATTGCAGGTCCATCAAGCGCACGCGGGAATCGTCCCATCCGCATCCCTTGCGCTCCGTATACGATTCGATCAAATAACGCTTGGCGACCCAATCCAACTCCCGCACCAACAAACGCGGATCCCGCTCCAACCGGTCGAGCACATCTTCCCATCGCACCAGCACGTCTTTCGTCACCTGATCGAGTTCGTGACATGCATAAAAATTCTGAGCGGCTTTCAGGTAGGCTCGCTGCACCGCGATTGCGGTCGTCGCGGTCCCGTCGGCCAGCTTGATGGTTTCCTTCACCAATACATCCCGGGACACCTGCTTGATAGCGCTCACCGGATCCGCCAGATTGATCCGGGGAAGCTCGGCTCCCGCCTCTAGTAAATCCAGCGCAATCGACAGGGCTCCGACCTTGAGATAGGTCGATAGCTCTGCCATGTTGGCGTCCCCGACGATCACATGGAGCCGGCGGTATTTGGTCGAATCGGAATGCGGCTCATCGCGCGTATTGATGATGGGTCGCCGGACCATGGTATTGAGGTCGACGAGGGTCTCAAAAAAATCGGCCCGCTGCGAGATTTGATAGTCCACCGGGCTCGTCTGGTTTTCCGCTCCGACCTTACCCGATCCTGCGTAAATGGACCGCGTGACGAGAAACGGGGTGAGTACCTGGGTGATCCGCTCGAACGACACCGCGCGCGACACGAGGTAGTTTTCGTGATATCCGTAACTGTTGCCCTTGCCGTCGGAATTATTCTTGTACAAGACGAACTGCTCATGCCCCCGAACCTTGGTAATGCCATCCAAGGCCTGCGCGATGATACGCTCCCCTACCCGCTCAAACGCCACCACTTCCCTGGCATTCGTGCATTCCGGGGTTGAATATTCCGGGTGCGCGCCATCGACGTACAGACGACCGCCGTTGGCCAAGACCTTATTGAGCTGCCGATTATAGTCCGGCCCCGGTCGTTCCCGCTCTCCATCTACTTCGAACCCGCGCGCATCCAGCAAGGGATTTTCATTCTCGTAATCCCACACTGCGTGAGGCGCCGGCAGATTTGGATAATGCCCGATCAGATGAATAGAATTGGCCACCGGGTCGGCCGCGTTGGGATCGCGACTGGCGATACCGAATTCGGTCTCCGTGCCGATAACACGGGACAGGTTGTGCGAATGGGTGGCGTGCATGGATTATCGTTACGAGCGTACTACAGGTAATGACCGGTGTTCACGGTCTCGATTTGACGAGCCTCCGCCGGCCCGCCGCTGATTGTCCGAAGATGGACAATCTTCTCGCCCTTCTTGCCGGCAACCTTTGCCCAATCGTCCGGATTGGTGGTGTTAGGCAAATCTTCGTGCTCTTTGAACTCTTCACGAATCGCACGGACAAGATCCTCCGCTCGTAGGCCCGTTCCTTCTTGCGCAATGGCCCGCTTCACTGCGAATTTTTTGGCGCGCGAGACGATGCCCTCGATCAAGGCACCGCTGGCGAAATCCTTGAAGTACAGCACTTCTTTCTCGCCGTTCGCATACGTGACTTCAATGAACTTGTTCTCGTCCGAGGTCGCGTACATGGCATCAACAGTCATATTCATAAGGGAATCAACGAGCGCGCGGGCATCTCCACCGTGCCGCTTCAAATCGTCCTCGGAGAATGGCAAATCGGGCGTGACATATTTGGAAAAAATATCCCGCGCCGCGACGGCATCCGGGCGCCCGACCTTGACCTTCACATCCAGCCGGCCGGCTCGCAGCACGGCCGGATCGATCAAATCCTGCCGGTTGCTGGCACCTATAACAATGACGTTGTTCAGCCGCTCCACTCCGTCAATCTCCGACAGAAACTGCGGCACAATGGTCGACTCGATGTCGGAGGAGATGCCTGTGCCGCGGGTGCGGAAGAGGGCGTCCATTTCGTCGAAAAACACGATCACCGGATGGCCGTCATCGGCCCGCTCCTTGGCCTTCTTGAAGACTTCGCGCACCTGCCGCTCCGACTCACCCACATACTTGTTCAGCAGCTCAGGTCCCTTCACATGCAGAAAGTAGCTTCGGAGATGCTTGTCCTTCAAATGACCAAGCTTCTTCGCGATCGAACTGGCAACGGCCTTGGCAATCAACGTCTTTCCACAACCCGGCGGGCCATAGAGCAACACACCCTTCGGCGCATGTAATTTGTAGTTCGAGAAGATCTGCGGATAAAGAAACGGCAACTCCACGGCATCGCGCACCTG
Source organism: Nitrospira sp. (assembly GCA_013696305.1). Taxonomy (GTDB): domain Bacteria; phylum Nitrospirota; class Nitrospiria; order Nitrospirales; family Nitrospiraceae; genus Nitrospira_A. The sequence goes on along the minus strand of JACCYV010000107.1, from coordinate 13,568 downwards.
CTCGATTTCCTTTTGAAGTCCGCCGATATGCTCGTAGTCCACATCCGGCACTTCCTCCAGCACCAACTCCTCAGCTTCTGACTTCGGCAGCTTTTCGATGACGCAGCCCGAACGGGGATCGTACAACAAGTGATCGCCGACGCTGAGGCGCTCGCTTAACAAGGGCTCGCCGAGTTCAGCCACTTTTTCTTCATCGAAATGCAACGTCACCAGCGCGCGGTTGCCCTCCAGCACATCCTTTAAGCGGACCACTTCCCCCTGCACATCAAATCCGCGCACCTCAATGACATTCAATGCTTCATTAAGGATGACTTCCTGCCCTTTGCGCAGGTCCTTCACTTGTATGGAGGGATGGAGATTCACCTTCATCTTGCGGCCGGATACATAGACGTTCCCCGTTCCGTCGGCATCCAGGCTGGAGAAGATGCCATAGGTGGACGGCGGAGCGGTGAGCTTTTCGACTTCGGCCCGCAGCGCTTCGATTTGAGATTTCGCTTCCTGGAGGGTGGCAACGAGCTTTTCGTTTTGCTTTGTCGTTTGCTCAAGCTGGTACCGTGACTGATAGAGCCGCCGAATCTCCTCCTCCATCGACTGGATTTGGATGCGAAGTTTTTCAACCTCGCGCACATGTTCGTCGTTCTTATGTGTCACGATCCCCTCTCCGTCAGAAAGTGACTTGGTAAAGCGCTTGACGGAATCACGGAAGGACCGGAGTCGGCCTGAACTCCCTTTTGATTCGGCCATCGCTCTACTCGTCGAATCGTTCGAACGCCTTGTCAATCACGGGCGTCCACGTCTTTTCGGATTCTATCATCCGCATAAGGGGTGGTCAACTGCACCGCGCAGGCATCTTCCTACGTGAATCTGTCGATGCGTGTCATTCATCGAGACGCACCGTTATCGCGCGAGTTCGATTGCGGACATGAGCGCTTCGGTCGATTGTTCGACATTCGACGCACTCAAGATCGACGATAACACTGCGATGCCGAATCCGCCCGCTCGCCGCACTTCGCCCGCACGCGAGGCGGTGATCCCGCCGATCGCAAAAATCGGAATGCGAGACGTACGCGCCGCTTGTTCGAGTACCTGAAGTCCAAGCGGCAGCCCGTATCCTCGCTTCGACGGCGTGTCATAGATCGGGCCCAGCACCACAAAATCTACCCCCTGGCGTTCGGCAGTTGTCACACCCTCGATGGAATGAACAGACCGGCCGAGCAATTGTTCTGGACGCAGCAGGCCGCGCACCACCTGCGCGGGCAGACTGCTCTCACGCAAGTGCACTCCATGAGAGCCGATTGCCAGAACCAGATCGACGCGGTCATTGATAAAGAGGTGCGCATCCGGCGTCTCTCGTTGAAGGTCTGCCGCAAGATCGAGCAGCTCACGGGTCGACAGATCGCGTTCGCGGAGCTGCACTGCGCGCACGCCCGCGCGAACGGCACGCCCGATCACTGACATGAGCGGACGCCCGGCGGTATGCTGCCGATCAGTGACTAGGTACAAACGGAAATCGACGGAGGACTTCATTCGTTAAGCGTGTAGGAAGGGGTAATGGGCCAACCACCATGAGACAATCACGCAGCCGCGTCACTCGAGATCATTTGATGTCTCATGCCGCCCGCTTGACAGGATCTACAACATGCCCTCAATCGGGCTGCTGGCCGTCGCGTAGAGCTTGCGGGGAATACGTCCCGCTTTGTAAGCCAGCCGGCCGGCCCAGATCGCATATTTCATGGCTTCGGCCATCGCAAGAGGATCCTGTGCGCCGGCAATAGCGGTATTCATCAGCACCGCATCCGCACCATATTCCATCGCCAGCGCCGCATCGGAAGCCGTTCCGACACCGGCGTCCACGATGATCGGCACCTTCACGGTCTCCATAATGATCTTCAGGTTGTACGGATTTCTAATACCAAGGCCTGAGCCGATGGGGGCAGCTAAGGGCATCACGGCGGGGCAGCCGATGTCCACCAGCTTCCTGGCCACGATCGGATCGTCGTTCGTATAGGGCAGGACGATGAAGCCTTCTTTGATGAGGATCTTCGCCGCCTCGATCAATCCGGCCGTGTCGGGAAACAAGGTCTTCTCGTCGCCTAACACTTCCAGCTTCACCAAATCGGACACCCCTGCGGCTCGCGCCAAACGGGCGTATCGGACGGCGTCTTCCACCGTATAACAGCCGGCGGTGTTCGGCAGGATGATGTATTTTTTCGGATCGAGGTAATCCAAAAGATTTTCTTTGGAGCGATCCGTAATATTGACACGACGTACCGCCACGGTGACCACCTCGGCGCCGGATGCGTCGATGGCTTTTTTGGTTTCTTCGAAATCCTTATATTTCCCGGTCCCGACCCACAGGCGAGACGTGAATTCTCTGCCGGCAATCACCAGCCGATCGTTGATCGTATCCATAGATTACTCCGCGCCACCACCGATAAAACTCAATATTTCCACCCGATCTCCGTCGCAGAGACTGCGGGTGTCGAAATCGTTCCGATCCACAATCTCCAGGTTCAATTCCACAGCCACCCGATCAGCCCGAATATCCAACTCCTGCAGCAAAGCCGCCACCGTCTGCCCCTCGCCGACCCCGCGAGATTCACCATTGACCTGGATGGTCACTCCACCACCTCACGCTGTTCGGTCATCCTATGAAACAGGAAAACCGGTTGTCAACCAACCTGTCCGGGGCTTGCCGTTTGGCAGGCGTTACTCGCACAATGATAGAGCACTATCGACGTCGCTGCACAACTATGGATGACCGCATCAGCCAACTCGTTCAACTCTTTCGTGCGATGGCGAATCTTCTGGCTTCTCGGCGAGTCAATCCCTACCGCATACGTGCATACAGGAAGGCGGCCGACTCGCTCCTGACCATATCTGAAGACCTCGCCGACCTCGCCGCACGGCATCAACTCCAGACGATCCCCGGGATTGGACGCGATTTGGCGGAAAAAATTGAGGAGTTTCTCGCGACAGGAACGTTTCGCGCCTACGAAGAACTCAAGACGCCGTTGCCTGAGGCGGTCGCGGAATGGGCTTCGCTACCGGGACTCTCCGATGCATTGGTGAGTTACCTGTATTTCCGACTGAACATTCGCACGCTGGCTGACCTGGAAACCCTGGTTGAGACCCACTTACTGAGGACCCAACCAGGATTTTCGGGCTCAAAAGACTCACTCCTCGCAGCCATCCGCGAACACCAGCAGACCGCAATCATTAAGCGGGACGAAGCTCCTTGAAGATCTTCCAGGTTTTCAGCAATTCAACCGCTTTTTGAAGCTGGATATCGTCCTCCATCGAGAGCTCCCCTCCAGCCTCGACCGCCGGTGCGGCGCCGTTCTTGTGTGTAGAATCCTCCCCGGATTTTGAAGAAGCCGGCGAATCCTTTCCACTCACAGGTGCTTTCCCCGTTTTGGGCTCCGCCTCTTTCCCGTCTTTCTCGCCCACCTTTGCCACCGCCAGTGCTTGCAATTTCACCACGATGTCCGGCGTAATGCCAGTCGACTGGATCGACCGCCCCTTCGGCGTATAGTACTTGGCCGTCGTGAGCCGGAGACCAGAGCCATCGCCTAGCGGCAGGATCGTCTGGACGGACCCCTTGCCGAATGAGGTGGTCCCGACAATGACGGCCCGCCCCCAATCTTGCAAGGCTCCGGCCACAATCTCTGACGCACTGGCAGACCCTTCGTTCACCAGGATGATCATCGGTGAATCTTCGAGCGTCTCCTTGGTCTTGGAGAACCACTCATCTTTTTTCCCTTCGCGGCCCTTCGTATAGACGATGAGTTTGCCGTTTCCCACGAACTGTTCGGAGACATCCACCGCCGCCGTCAACAAGCCACCGGGATTATTCCGCAGGTCGAGGACCGTCCCCTGAACCTTTTGTTCCCTGAATTGCCTGAGCGCCCGACCGAGATCTTTTCCCGTCGCTTCCTGAAACTGTGTCAACCGCACATACCCTATAGTGTTGTCGATCAGTTTGAATTTGACGCTTTCGATTTTGATGGTGTCCCGCACGAGCGAGAACGCCAAGGGATCGGTTGTGCCGTCTCGTTGGATGGTGAGATTGACCTTGGTGCCTTTGGGGCCGCGCATTTTTTGCACGGCATCCATCAGCGTCAGATCCTTGGTGGATTCGTCGTTCACCTTGGTAATGAAATCGCCCGACTTAATCCCGGCCCGATACGCAGGTGTCCCTTCGATCGGGGCGATGACGGCCAACCGATTCTCTTTCACACCGATCTGAATGCCCACTCCGCCAAACTCGCCTCTCGTCTCGACCTGCATTTCCTTGTACATGTCAGGCGTCATATACGCCGAGTGCGGGTCTAAAGTGGAAAGCATCCCGCGGATCGCGCCCTGGACGAGATCCTTCACCTTGGTATCGTCGACATAGTGCTTCTGTACCTGCGTCAAGACCTCTGAAAATGTGCGGAGTTCTTCATAGGTTTCGGAGGCATGGCCGGTGCGTTCCAAGCCTTTTTCCAGCACAATGCCGATGCCCAGGGCTACCGTGACCATCAGCAACAGATATAACCACCGTCGGCTTCGCCGCTGTTCCATAACGTGGGGTTCCTTCCTTCCGAGACCTACCGTTTTGAAAGCCACATCAGGGGATCCACTGGTTCGGCCCCCTCACGTAACTCAAAATAGAGCGTATTCTCACCCGTCAGGCCCGTATCTCCCGTTTCACCGATTGCCTCCCCGGCTCCGATTCGAGTCCCGACGGACGTTAAAATTTTTGACGCGTGGGCGTAAAGCGAGAAGACTCCGTTGGCATGATCCACAATTATAACGAGTCCGTAGCCTTTCAACCAGTCCGCATACACAACCTGACCCGCCAGCACCGATCGTATATTACTCCCTTCTGCCGCGCGAATCTCAATCCCTTTTCGCTGAATATAGGTATTAAAGGTCGGATGCTTCTGCCTGCCGAAGTATGACACCACCTGCCCGTCGGTCGGCCACAAGAGTGTCCCTCGTAATGCCCGAAGCCCTCCTGCCATAAAAGGAGAACGATTGGCCATTGCAGCCCTGCGCCGAGTCTCCAGCTCCTTCAATAGGCTGTCGACCCCAGTGGCGGAACGCTCCAGTTCCTCCACCGCCCGATCATGTGATTCTTTTTCCTGTGTAATCTTGGCGAGATAGGCCCGCTTCTCGTTTTTGAGCCCATGAATCTGAGTCAACTTGATTTCCGTGCTGGCTTTATAGGCTAAGATGCCCTGACGAGCCTCTTCTCGACTTCGTTCAACCTCCGCGATCCGTTCGGCATCTTTCCGGTAGGTTTCCATGATGTCGTATTCTCGTTGCGTCACCGCCGAGAGATACCGGAACCGCCGCTGAAAGTCTCCGGATGAGCTGGCGGCGAGCAGCGTCTTGAGATGCCAAAACCGTCCCTCGACATACTGGACCCGCAAGCGGGCAGCGATGGCATCCTGTCGCTCATCGATACGCTCCGAGAGCCGGCTCAGCTGCACGCTCATGTGCTCGATCTCCAAATCCTTCTTCTTGAGTTTCTTCCGAATGTCCTGATGCTCTTGCCTATAGCGGACAAGGCGCTCATCCAGTGACTGGAGGCCCTGCAGCACCGACTCGCGTTTTTTTTCCGCCTCGTCTGACTTCTTGCGTGTCTCGACGATCGTGCCACGCAGTTTTTCCAGCGTTTTCTTTTCGTGGTCGATCTTGTCTGCATAGGAATCCTTGCGTTCTGCCGGGACCGTGGCCGGAGCGGCCCAGACAGCCACATGGATGACCGCGACGACGAACCCCCGACGAATCCAGGTCATGCGCGTCCCTCCCCAAAACGCAACAGCGAGAGAAAACTGCCGGCACAGCCTAGAAACAACCCCACCAACATCAACAGGAGACACATCTCAAACGGGAAAAATGTGAGCAATGCATCCACGCCAAGAAATCGGCTGGCAGAGCGGATTTCATGCCGGAACAATTCAAAGCCCCCTTTCAAGATCACCAGGGATAGAGCGCTGCCAAGTAAGCCGAGCGCCGCCCCTTCGAGCAGATAGGGCACGCGAATGAAGGTCGTGCTCGCGCCGATCAGGCTCAAAATTTCGATTTCTTCCCGGCGCGCATAGAGCGCCAAGCGGATCGTATTGGCAATGATCGTGACCGATGCGACGGACAAAATGACACCGACGATAATCGCGGCGACTTCAATGTACTTGACGATGCCGGCCAGGGCTTCGACCCAGGCTTGGTTGTATTGGACCTGCCCGACCCCAGGGATCAATTGGGCACGATCGGCCCACCGTTGCATCCTCTCGGACGAACGCGACTCGGCAGCCAGCGTCACGACAAACGACGCCGGCAATGGGTTCTGTCCCAGACCCTGCAACAGATGCGATTCCGTCGGAAATTGGACCTGAAAATCCGCCAGCGCCTGTTCCTTGGACACAAATGCCGAGGAGGCAATCGCGGGATCGACTTTCAGCTGCTGCTCAATCTCAGCCGTCGCCTGCCCGGTCACGTCGTCCTGAAGATAGACGATGACCTGGATGTCCTGCTCCAGAGACAGCGCCATAGCGCGCAGATTGACATAGAGCAGCAAAAAGACTCCGACGCAGGCAAATGTAAAGGCGGTTGTCGCCACCGCGACCATCGTGGTCGTCCGATTCGTCAACACATTGGCCAGCGCCTCCCGCAAGAGATACAGGAGGCGTCTCATGAACCTACCTGTTCGTGCGACACCACCTTGCCGTGATCCAATGTAATGACCCGGCGATTGACCTGCCCCAACACATTGGGATCGTGCGTCGCCACGATGACCGTGGTGCCGCGGGCGTTAATCGATTTGAACAATTCGATGATTTCGCTTGTCAGCTCGGGATCCAGGTTCCCCGTCGGTTCATCGGCCAGGAGCACGATCGGCCCATTCACGATCGCGCGGGCGATACAAATTCGTTGTTGCTCACCGGTCGAGAGGCCTGGGGGAAACAGATCCTTTTTGTGATCCAATCCGACCGCGCGGAGCCCCTCCGTCACCTTTCGTCTGATGTCACCGTTCGAGGCGCCCTGAACCAGTAAAGGCAGCGACACATTGTCAAAGATGGTTTTCTTGGGCAACAGGCGGAAATCCTGCAACACGACGCCCACTTTTCTACGCAGCAAGGGAATTTCAGACGCTCTCAGCTTTGACAAGCTACGGCCCTGCACGAAGATTTGCCCTTCCTCGGGTCGTTCTGCTCCGATCAATAACTTCAGCAGCGTCGATTTTCCGGCGCCGCTCGGCCCCATCAGGAGAATGAACTCTCCCTTCTCGATTTCGAGGGTAATATCTGAGAGCGCCAGGCGGCGGTCATAATACTTTGAGACGTGAAAGAGTTGAATCATGGATGACGGCAATGACGGCCATCCGGCCGGAGTGAGGTGGCAGGCCCCTCGCTTGTCTGGCGCGACACCATCCGCGCCGTGATCAGAACATCGCCTGTTGTCCTACCATCGCAGATCATCCCCTGCGAGGTCGAATGCATTCGCAATATGCTGCACGGCAGCTGCGGGCTCGACATCGTCCTGTATCAATACGACGTCGAACCGGCAGGCGCGATTACGAATCCGATGTTGCGCGAGGTATTGTGCCGCTAGTTGGATTAATTTGGCACGCTTACGTGCATCGACCGCTTCAATCGCACCACCGAAGGTCCCCGTCCGACGCCGTTTCACTTCGATGAATACCAGCACCCCCTGATCATCGGCGACCAGGTCCAACTCGCCCAACGGTGACCGCACATTGCGGCCGAGAATTCGAAACCCCTGGCGACGCAAGTAGGCCTCGGCTTGGCCCTCTCCTTCATCTCCTACCTTACGGCGTCGGTCGCGCATCGGTTGAGGCCGGCTGTCAGACGCGGTCGACAACCCAACGGAAAGCTGCTACGTTGCTTGCGAGGAGATGCTGAACGGGAGCAAAGGTACTGCGGTGAATCGCACAGGGCCCGTACTGCCTGAGCAGACGGAGATGGTCCGGAGTGCTATACCCTTTGTGCTCGGCAAAATTGTATTGGGGATACCAGCGGTGATACTCCACCATGAGTCGGTCGCGCGTCACTTTGGCGATAATCGATGCCGCCGCGATGGAGCAGGACAATTCATCGCCTTTGATGATGGCGCGCTGAGGAACCGAGAGGCCGTGAAGTGTCACCGCATCCAACAAAAGGAAATCCGGCGGGAAAGGAAGGGCCCGTAGGGCGCGGCACATCGCCAACCGCGTCGCTTCGAGAATATTCAGCCGATCGATCTCCGCTTCCGTCGCGGAACCGATGCCGATACCAAGGGCTCGACGAACGATTTGGGCGAACAATGTGAGACGATGCGACTCGCTGACTTGCTTTGAATCGTCCAATCCCGGCAGGCGATACCGGCGCGGCAACACCACAGCAGCCGCGACAACGGGACCGGCGAGAGGTCCACGTCCGGCCTCATCGAGACCGGCAATGCGCCGGTATCCACACCATCTGGCCTCCACCTCAAACACTTCGGTGGGACCTTCTCTCGTCGCGTTCGGGGTGCCCACCAAACGTGCGCCTCTGGTTTATGCTCAATCGGAACGCAGCTCGAGGAGGCGATCAAACCTTTGCGGCAGCAGCAATCTGCGCCGCTTCGAGCTTGGCAGCGACTTGTGCTTTGCTTTCGACCTTAAACTCACGATCTTCCACCTTGGCAAACTTGCCCTTCTTAGTGCGAAGATAATACAGCTTGGCGCGGCGTACGCGGCCCTGACGGACCACATCGACTTTGGCCACATTAGGCGAATGGATCGGAAACGTCCGTTCGACTCCGACGTTATAGGACAGCTTGCGTACCGTGAAGGTTTCGCTATTGAGCGTTCCTTTCCTGGCGATGACCGTTCCTTCATACACCTGGATACGCTCTTTCTCACCCTCGACCACTTTCACGTGAACACGAACGGTATCCCCGATCTCGAACTTGGGCACCGTCTTTTTGGTTAAGGATCGTTGGATCCGTTCTAGCCGATTCATAATCTTTCCCCTCCTCCTTTCAACGAACAGGTACCTGCGCAAGATGCTCTTGCATCGCTTCATTCAACAATTGCCGATCTTCCGAGCCGAGCCCGCAATCCCGCAATAGATCCGGCCGCTTCAGATAGGTATTCCGCAACGCTTCCTTCCGGCGCCACACCCGAATGGCCTCGTGGTGGCCCGATATCAGTACCTCCGGAACCGTCATCCCACGCACGTCCGCCGGCCTGGTGTAGTGCGGATATTCCAATAATCCCTGGGTAAAGGATTCCTCAACCGCTGAGGCCGCATCACCCAACACGCCGGGGATCAAACGGGTCGCGGCATCGATCATCACCAAGGCTGCCAATTCTCCCCCGGTCAGCACATAGTCGCCGACCGAGACTTCCTCGGCATGCAACGCCAATTGGACGCGCTCATCGATGCCTTCGTAGTGCCCGCAAAGAAACACCACCACACGTTCGTCCTGCGCCAAGGACTGCGCCAGATCCTGCGTAAAGGGCCGCCCCTGTGGAGAGGGAACAATCACCCGCAGCGTCGCGCCAGGACGAGAGGCCTGGCAGGCGGCACGCAACGCGTCGACGGCCCGCAGAATCGGCTCGGCCTTCATGACCATTCCGGCTCCTCCGCCGTACGGCACGTCATCGGCGGTCTTATGCCGATCCGAGGTATGGTCGCGCAGGTTCTGAACAGACACCTCCAGCAATTTCTTTTCTTGAGCGCGCTTGAGGATACTCTGGCCAAGAACCGGAGCCACCATGTCCGGGAATAATGTGAGGACGACGCACCGCATCTTACAGATCTCCAAACCCTTCCGGCAATCGAACCGTCATCACTCGTCCTGCCACATCCACCGCCACCACGACTTGTTTCGCCGCCGGAATCAATACTTCCTTTCCGTCCTGCCGGACCACGAATGCCTGGTTGTCGGACATGTCCCGCACGCCGTCCAGGCGGCCCAGGACCTTACCGGCTTCATCCTGCACGAGCATGCCGATCAGGTCACATTGATAGTATTGATCGGCCGGCAATGCCGGCGAGTCTCCGCGAGGAACCTGAACGAATCCACCGCGAAACTCGGCGACCTGCTCCGGGGTCGTGAACGCTTCGAATCCCATTATCCACGTCGGACCACCCGGCCGCACGTGGGTCACGAGCGTATTGATGGTCTTGCCGCCCGGCCCGACAATCATCACCTGCCGAAGGGCCTCGAACCGTCCGGGCACGTCACTGAGCGAACGAACACGCGCCTCGCCTCGTACCCCGAAGGATCGCTCGATCCTTCCGATGGTGACGAGTTCTGCTTGATCGAGCGTCGACACGTGCACCTTTCTATTTCTTACTCTTCTCGGCTTTCTCGGTTTCGAATTGCTTCCACACGCCATGCCGCTTGAGCAGCGTCCGCACGGTCACCGTGGGTTGAGCCCCATGCCGCAACCATGTCAGCACACGCTCCGACTTCAACACCGGCACCGCCGGATCTTTCAGCGGATCGAAAATGCCGAGAATCTCCAGAAACCGTCCGTCGCGCGGCTTCCGAGAATCAGCCGCAATCACCCGATACATCGGCCGCTTGTGTCGCCCCGTTCGTGCTAACCGTAAATGAACCGCCATGGGAACCTCCTTCGATCAATGCGCTGTTCAGCCATGGGCTGTCTGCGCTCGGTTTTGACTCTCTTGTTACGCTCCCAACCCACCATTCAACGCGGCATGAGGCTGCATATCCACCACGTGCTCACATCCCACGAAACATTTGCGCCAGCTGCCGCCGCCCACCGGAGCCCGACATGACCTTGGCAATTTTCCTGGCCTGTAAAAACTGTTTGATCAAGCGGTTGACCTCTTGCACGCTCGTCCCGCTGCCGCGCGCAATCCGCTTCTTCCGGCTGCCATTGATCACGGTATGGTCACGCCGCTCGCGGAAAGTCATGGAGTCGATCATGGCTGCGACCCGTTTCATTTCCTTTTCCGGCAATCCATTATTCGCGAGATCTTTTAACTTTTGGCCGCCGGGCAGCATCTCTAAGATTTGCTCGAACGAACCCAACCGATTCATCTGCCCGAGTTGAGACCGGAAATCTTCCAGCGTGAAGGTATTGCTGGTCAGTTTCTTTTGAGCGGCTTCGGCCTCTTCTCGTGAAAATGTTTCCTGCGCCTTTTCGATCAACGAGAGAACATCGCCCATGCCAAGAATTCGCGATGCCATGCGATCCGGATGGAACGGTTCCAGGGCATCGAGCTTTTCACCCATCCCGAGAAACTTGATCGGCTTGCCGGTGACGGCCCGGATAGACAGGACGGCACCGCCGCGCGCGTCCCCCTCGACCTTCGTCAGGATAATGCCGGTGAGCCCCACTTGCCGGTCAAACTCGCCGGCCATATTAACGGCATCCTGCCCGGTCATGGCATCGGCAACCAGCAGCACCTCGTGGGGGTTGACAGCCTGCTTGACCGCCACGAGTTCGGCCATCAATTCTTCGTCGACATGCAAGCGGCCGCCGGTATCCAGCACGATGAGGTCATAGCCCTGTTCCTGGCCGCGCTCCACCCCTCGCTCGCAAATGCGCACCACATCGGCGCGCGAGGCATCGGCTTGATCAAATCGATGGACCTCAATGCCGAGATCCTGCCCCAAACTGGCAAGCTGATCACCGGCCGCAGGCCGGCGCGGATCGGCCGCCACGAGCAACACGCGTTTTCCCTGGCTCTTGAACAACCGGGCCAACTTGCCCGAGGTTGTCGTTTTCCCGGCCCCTTGCAGCCCCACCATCATGATAATGGTCGGCGGCCTGGAGGCGAGGCTGATTCCGGACCGTTCACCCCCCATCATGCCGCGCAGTTCGTCCCACACGACTTTGACCACCTGATGGCCGGGAGTCAGACTTTTCAGCACTTCCTGGCCGACCGCCTTCTCACGTACGCGATCGAGGAACTCTTTGACCACTTTGAAATGGACATCGGCCTCAAGCAGCGCGAGACGCACTTCCTTCAACGCCTCGGCGATATTGTCCTCCGTGAGCACACCCTGCCCGCGAAGCTTCTTGAGAATCCGTTCGAATTTTTCACTCAGCGCGTCAAGCACCAGTCACCAAAGAAAAAGGCCATCGAATCCGGGTTCGAGCTGGATCTCCGATCGCCTCGAAAAGTCTACAAAAATAGCATCGGGCAGTCTATAGAACGGGAGCGCGTGAAGTCAAGATAAGGGGTTGAGCTGGGCCATGCCACTTGGGCTGCCCGTGCAGTCATTTTCGCCGAGCGGCCAAATGACCCCGAGAAACCACAGGGCATATTCACCCTTCGCACATCAACGCCGGTGAAAACTACATGCAACAACAACATGCCGCAAGGCCCTTCGATGATTCGTAATACACGGCAAGTATGACGGCCGGCATGCATTTTGTTGACATCATTTTACGCTTCCGATATGGTGCCCGGCGTCGGCAGATGCACCCGGCGATTGCGATGAGGAGAGGCGTCGGATGAGAAAATCGATCGGCGTTCTGCTGATCTTTATCCTGATCGGCGGTATGCTGGGCGGGATTTTCGGGGAAATTCTTCGTGTGATGGCCCCGAACGGCACCATTCAAAACATTTTTGCCAGCACCTTTTCGCCTGGAATTAACCCACCACTCACCATCGATCTGGTCCTTCTCAAATTGGCGTTCGGCTTGAGCATTAAGGTCAGCCTCCTCAGTGTGTTGGGGATGTTTCTCGGCGCCTATCTCTATAAGCAGATGTAACGGGAGTCCGACTTTTTTCATTCCTCCTGTTGACCCGCTAGGGCGTCAGTTCCAATGCTTTCAGTTTCAGCGCTCTGATCCGATTCCGCAGCTCGGCCGCCCGCTCGAACTCCAACTTCTTCGCCGCCGCCTTCATCTCCACCTCCAGACGTTGCACCAACTGACCCACATCCTCATCGGTTCTGTAGGGTGCTGGCGTTTCAGCCGCCATGTCCAGCTGAACATAATCCATCTCAGCCGTCGCATATTCGAGCGTGGGAATACTTTTCTTGATGCTCTCCGGCGTAATCCCATTGGCCACATTATACGCTTCCTGAATATGGCGCCGACGCCCGGTTTCCTCGATGGCAAGCCGCATCGAGTTGGTGACCGTGTCACCATAAAAAATGACACGTCCGTCTAGGTTTCGTGCCGCGCGCCCCGCCGTTTGAATTAGCGACCGGTGCGAGCGGAGATAGCCTTCCTTATCCGCGTCCAGAATCGCCACCAAACTGACCTCCGGTAAATCGAGTCCCTCCCGCAACAGATTGATTCCGACCAGCACATCGAACCGGCCACGCCGGAGATCGCGAATAATTTCCGCCCGCTCCAGCGTCTTAATATCCGAGTGTAGATAGCGCACCTTTACGCCGAGGTCGTGATAATACTCCGTGAGGTCTTCCGCCATACGTTTGGTCAGAGTCGTAACCAGCACACGATTTCCCTTCACCGCTTCAGCCCGCACTTCGGCCAGCAGGTTATCCACTTGTCCCTTCGCCGAACGCACGTCGATGAGCGGGTCCATCAGGCCGGTCGGGCGAATGATCTGCTCGATGACCTCGCCCTTGGCATGGTC
>JACCYV010000079.1 GCA_013696305.1 Nitrospira sp. | reverse complement strand
GAGCAGTTGGGACAATGCAACTCCTATGAGCTGGCTTATTCGGCCGCAGCCACGATTGCGAAAGAGTTGCGGGCTGTCGGGATCAACATGAACATGGCCCCGGTACTTGATGTGAACAGCAACCCCGAGAACCCCGTCATCGGCGACCGCGCATTCGGCGCCACGCCTGAGATCGTGGGCGGGATGGGCCTGGCGATCATTGCAGGATTGCAGGAAAATAGGGTGGTCGCCTGCGGAAAACACTTCCCCGGTCATGGCGACACGGCAACAGATTCCCATAAGGTACTTCCGGTCGTCGACGCGAATCTCCACCGGTTACACGATACAGAGTTTCCTCCCTTTCAACAGGCGATTCGGTATGGCGTGGCAAGTCTCATGACGGCCCATGTCCTCTATCTGGCCTTGGATCCTGATGCCCCGGCAACTTTGTCGTCGGCGATAATCCAGAATCTGTTGCGGGAGGAGTTTCGTTATGACGGGGTCGTTTTCACTGATGATCTCGAGATGCACGCCATCATCGATCATCACGGGATTGGTGAGGCGGCCGTCCGTGCGTTTATGGCCGGATGCGATGTTCTGTTGATCTGTAAGGACCAGGAGCGGGTTCAGACTGCCATACAGGCCATGGAGAGCGCCGTGCACGATGGTCGGATCACTCCGGATAGATTGGAGCGGTCCCTGGTCCGCGTGGCTCGACTCAAGGCCCGATATCTCCAGCCCTACAGACCCGTCACCATTTCCGATGCGAGACTGGTCGTCGGATGCCGCTCGCACAAGGTCCTTCTCGATTCGTGGCACAACGCATATGGGCGGGTGCCCAAACTTAAAGCACTTGAAAGCAACGGCACGGTGCCGGTTCACGATTCCCCGGTGACGCATGTGTGAGCGGTTCTGTCTCGTGCACCTTCAAGTACCGGTACGACATGGCCATTAAAAATGGCGACATCCTCGACGAACGCAAACGCTTCCCGGAGTCTTGTGGCCTCGTGGTCAAGTGCGGCGGCGGCGGCGAGGATTTCAGAAGATCCGATGTTGCGGGCATGAGTTGACCGAGGAGGACTTAGTGCCGGATATCATTCCGTCTAGAGGCCGCAAAAAAGGGGCGTTGCTCCCTGGAGCTATGCTGGAGGAGAAACGGCAGTTTGCCGATTCTTGCGGTCTGCGCGTCATGGTGATTGACGGAGGGGCCGGACTTCAAGGGAACGACTGTTGCGGACATACCATCACGGCTGGGGCAGTCGTCGATTTGAAGGTCGGTCAAACTCGGGGCGAGCCCCCAATGCTCACCGATCAGGGAGGACAGGCCTGATGCAGCCACCAGTTTCCGCCGGGTCGATGGAGAAGTCTCGCCGAGCCACCATGCATTGGTTGCTCGGTTTTATGGATCACCTGGACCGCCTCGGTTATGTCGCGGCAGGGTTCAGTCTGCTCGTCCTGGGCATGCTCATTTTTGCTCATGCCTGGTATATCTTCCTCTCGCGACCGGTGCAGGTCGCCCTGCTTCCTGCCGGCCTTAAATTATTGAACGATCTTCTCCTGGTAATCATTCTTCTGGAATTGTTTCGGACGGTCGTACGGTTTCTTCAGACGGAGGTATTGGAACTGGAGCCCTATCTGGCGGTGGGCATCATTGCCTGTACGAGAAGAGTGTTGACGGCAAGTGCAGAGTTATCTCACCAGCTGGAGCTGGTGGCCAGAGATACCCGGCAAGAGCTCTTTATGCAGTATCTGATGGACGTTGGGCTGAATGTTACCGTCATCATCGTACTCATTTTGGGTGTCTATCTCCTACGCAAGCGCCCCACCGCTCAGCGGCCTCCCTCGGGATAATCGAAGATTGCCTGGAGATGAGAGAATCGAGAGGTCGTTCTTGCCCTCTTCCACTTCTTGTGGCATCATGCACCTCTTTTGGGAGGCTGGGTGGCCACATTGCTCGAATATGTGGGGTCGGTTCATATCTATCTCGGGCCGTACCGAGGCAATCCCATTGCGTTATATTTGAAGCGTACGGAAACCGGTTGCCAGATCGGTCCTCGAGCCTATCCGTGGAATGACGTGGTGGGCGCGGGCGAAACTCCCAACAAAGCTGCCGCAGATTTCGAAGAAAAGTGGAAGGGCAAAGGGCTGGCTGCCGATATGTATTCTGGCCCTTCGTGGGAAGGTGGCATTAAGCCGGAGAAGCCTACTCCCCCAAAACCCGCGGCACCACCCAAACCTGCGGCTGCTCCGACAGCTGGCACACTATCTGCTGCGGTACCGGGAGCCCCGCCCGCGTCGTCAATACCCCCACCGGCTCAGACGGCTGTCGCGAAGCCGTCTGCATCTCCAACCGCGGCTCCCCCGACCGATTCGATCACTTCATCCGAGTCGTCTTCCTAAATTTCTCTCATTCAATCGTTCCGTCAATCAACTTGGTGGTGCCGGTTGAGGCATATTCGTGTGTTCCACGGATGGCCGCTAGGCGAGCTTACTATGGCGAATGCCGTAGGCCACATACACCACGATGCCGATGAACGTCCAGACAAAGAACCGGATCCAGGTCATCCAGGGAAGGAAATACATCAGGCCGAGGCAGGCCAGTACACCCAAAATCGGAATGACCGGCATGAATGGCATGCGGAACGGTCGTGGATGGTTGGGTTTGGTATAACGCAGCACCATGATGCCGACACAGACTAAGACAAAAGCGAAGAGGGTGCCGATGTTCGTCATATCGGCTGCCTCGCCGATGGGAATCAGCGCAGCCATAATGGCCACGGCTATGCCGGTCAGGTAGGTCGCATGGTGTGGTGTTCGAAAGGTCGGATGGACGCCTGAAAGCCAGGGCCCGAGGAGGCCGTCTCGCGACATGGCAAAAAAGACACGAATCTGTCCGAGCATCATCACCACGAGAACACTCGTGATGCCGGCCACCGCGCCCGTCGCCACGATGGCGGCTCCCCACTGAAATCCTGCCACGCGTAATCCTTCGGCTACCGGCGCGTGGATGTCGATCTTTGAGTAAGGCACTAAACCGGTCAGGACCGCAGCCACTGCGATGTACAGCACCGTGCAAATGCCCAGCGACGCAAAAATCGCGATGGGTAAGTCCCTTTGAGGGTGTTTCGCCTCTTCGGCTGTGGTGGACACGGCGTCAAACCCAATATATGCGAAGAACACAATGGCGGCGGCCGCGCCCACTCCTGCAAAGCCGAACGGCATGAACGGCGACCAGTTGGCCGTGTCGACGGATGACAGTCCTACGGTGATAAAAAAAGCGATGACGGCCAGCTTGATGATGACAATAATGCCAGTCGCCCGTGCGCTTTCTTTCACGCCGATGACCAAGATGCCCGTGACCAGGAGGACGATGATCGCGGCAGGAAGATTCGCGATCCCTCCATCCGAGCCGGGCGCATGGGTGGCCCAGTAGGGAAGTTCGAGGCCGCACAGTTTGATGATATTGTTAAAATATCCGGACCACCCGATGGCGACCGCGACGCAGGCGACGCCATATTCCAAGATAAGGTTCCAGCCGGTCAGCCAGGCTAAAAATTCTCCCAGGGTCGCATATGAATAGGTATAGGCGCTGCCGGCTACGGGAATCATCGCCGCAAATTCGGCGTAACAGAGGGCGGCGAGTGCGCAGGTGATTCCCGAGAGAATGAAGGACAACATGATTCCCGGGCCCGCCCCGGGCCGGTGGGCATCACCGACAATGGCGGTGCCGATCAGCACGAAGATGCCGGTCCCGATAATCGCTCCGATGCCAAGGCCGGTGAGGTCCCAGACGGTCAGGGTCCGTTTCAGGCGATGTTCAGGGGCGTCAGAATCAGCGAGGATTCGTTCGATGGATTTGGTGCGAAACAGCGGATTGCCCACGCAGTATCCTCTCTCCGGTCGCCTCACGTCCATGTCCGCTGTCATGGATGGATCAGCACCGTGTCATAAGTTGTTCCGGCGTATCGCAGGTGAGGTAGGCAAGGACGTAGCGCGCGAGGCGGCCCGCAAGAAGGCCTGAAACAACCGCCGGTGCACAAGGTGGCGCTCGAATAGGAATTCGGGGTGCCATTGCAGGCCCAGGAAGAATCGATGCGAGGGGTGTTCGATCGCCTCGATAATCCCATCGGGAGCCGTCGCGCTGGCCACCAGGACACGGCCCACCGATTTCACTGATTGGTGATGTGAACTATTCACCTGCATGCGAGAGCGTTTAACGATTCGATTGAGAAGGCTGCCGGCGGTGATCGAGACGCTGTGGGACACTTGAATCGGCGGGGGGGTTTGGCGGTGTTGCAAGGCATCGCTCACTTGCGCGGGAATATCTTGATACAGACTCCCCCCACAAGCGACG
>JACCYV010000049.1 GCA_013696305.1 Nitrospira sp. | reverse complement strand
CGCACACGGCGCGGATTCCGTGTGCTCCGTCCTGGTTTGCCCCCGCGAGAATGATGGCGAGCAAGGCGCGGCCGTACGCATCGGCTGCGGATTCCTCCGCTTCCTTCACCGTGAGGCAGCACTGAGACTGAAACAGCATCGCAATACGGCTGTTCTTGCCGGAGGGCACGTGCACCGCGATGAGAATAGCCAACGGGTAATCCGGCGGCAGCGGTGGAAGAATCTGAGTGAGTGAGGCGACGGCCCCGGCCGACGCACCGATCACGACGGCTTCCGTGTCGCGCAGGGCTGCCTGAATCGAGACGAGGTTCATGCGTCACCTTTTTGATAAATGCGTTCCTCCGGCAGAAAGCCGGTGAACGCCTTGCTGTGAGCGTTGAAACGCAAGCTCTCTCTGGCGCCCAGCCCGAGAAAGCCTTTTCGAACCAGCGCGTCCTTAAAGAGTCCGACCGCGCGATCCTGCAGGGGGCGATCGAAATAAATGAGCACATTGCGGCAGGAGATCAAGTGCATTTCGCCGAAGACGGAATCGGATACCAGGCTATGATCGGAGAAGACCGTGCGCCCGCGCAGCGTTTTGTCGAACTTGGCGGCGTGGTAGGCCGCCGTATAGTAGTCCGAGAGAGAACCGGTGCCGCCGGACAGCCGGTGATTCTTCGTAAACAGGGCGATGCGCTGCAGATCATACACGTCGGCCTCCGCCTTGGCGAGGGCGTCGGCGCTGATGTCGGTGGCGTAAAACATCGTCCGGCCTTCGAGCCCTTCCTCGCGAAACAGGATGGCCAGTGAATACAGTTCCTCGCCCGTGCTGCAACCGGCGACCCAGACTTTCAGGGAAGGGTAGGTTTTAAGATGCGGGACCACGTGGCGGCGAAGCGCGTGAAAGTAGTCGGGGTCGCGAAACATGTCGCTCACGTGCACGGTCAGGTAGCCGAGGATCTGAGAAAAGCTCGAGGGATCATGCAGCACTTGTTCCTGCAATGCGGACAGGGTTCGACAGCCGATCCGCTCGCACGCCTGGGTGAGGCGACGTTTGATCGAGGCCCTGGAATATCCGCGGAAGTCGTACTGATATTTTCGGTAAATCGCTTCGAGAAACAGGTGCAATTCGATGTCTTCGGTTTTCGCGGCGGCCTCCGGCTTCATCGCGGCATCCATACGCGCACCAGCGAGAGCAATTGCTCGACGTTGAGCGGCTTGGCCATATAGTCGTTCGCGCCTGCGGCCAGGGCTTGTTCCTGGTCCTGTTTCATCGCCTTGGCGGTCAGGGCGATGAGGGGCAGCTTCCGCCATTCGGCGCGCTCGCGGATGGCGCGCATGGCGGTCAGGCCGTCCATCTCCGGCATCATGATATCCATCAGCACGAGATCGATGTGCCGTTCGCCGCTCTGCAACGGCTGCCCCAACAGCGCCAGACATTCGCGGCCGTTGCGCGCGATATCGATCTTCGCGCCGTGGGGTTCCAGCAGGGCGCTCAGGGCAAAAATATTCCGCACATCGTCTTCCACAATGAGAATGCGCCGGCCTTCCAGCACCGCATTGCGGCTGCGCGCCGTTTCCAGCATCATCTGCTGCTCGTGGGGGAGCGCCGCCACGACCTGATGCAGGAAAAGCGTCACTTCATCCAGCAGCCGCTCGGGAGATTTCGCGCCCTTGATGATGATGGAATGCGAATATTTGCGGAGGCGCTGTTCTTCATCCGGGGAAAGGTCGCGGCCCGTATACACGATGACCGGCGGAAACGCGTAGGTATCCTCGCGGCTCAGCGTTTCAAGCAGAGAAAATCCGGAGGCATCCGGCAGGGTGAGATCGAGCACCATGCAGTCGAACGTCCTGTCGGCGAGTTGTTTCAAGCAGGCGGCGGCGCTTTCGGCGCCGATCGTTTCGACGTCATTCGATCCCAGCAAGCGGCACAAGCTGTCCCGCTGCACCGGGTCGTCCTCCACAATGAGGACGCGACGGGGCTTTTGCGTGAGGCGGGCCTCGAAGCGTTGAAAGGTTTCGATGAGTTGCTCGCGCTTGACCGGCTTGAGCAGGTAGCCGACCGCTCCCAGGGACTGCGCCGTTTGTGCGTAGTCGTGGCCCGATATCACGTGCACGGGAATATGCCGCGTCCGCGCATCAGCCTTCAAGCGGTCGATGACGGAAAGGCCTGAGTGGTCCGGCAAGCCGATATCCAGTACGACGGCGCTCGGCACGTATCGCGCGGCGAGGACGAGGGCTTCCGCGGCGCTGCTTCCGATGAGGACCTGGAAATTGAGTTCATGCGCCAGGTCAGAAAGAATGCGGGCGAAGGATTCATCATCCTCGATGATCAGCATCACCCGCCGGTGGCCGCTCAAGCTCGCCCGGTCATCGTCCATGTGAGTCGGCGCGGGGGCCGGAGCCATGATGTCCGGAATGGCCGCAGCAGCCCTGGCCGGTATCGCCGGAGTCACGGCCACCGGCTGCGCCGGGCTGTCGGACGGAGACGAAGATGGTGAGGCCGGGGCATAGGTTTGGGGGAGGAACAGGGTAAATGTGCTTCCGCGACCCGGCACGTTGGTCGAATCTCGCCCCCCAGCAGCCGCATGAACTCGCGCGAGATGGACAGTCCAAGGCCGGTGCCGCCGTATGCGCGATTGGTGGTGCCGTCGGCCTGGCAGAAGGGCTCGAAAATAATGTCCTGTTGATCGCGCGGGATGCCGATGCCGGTATCCCGCACCGCGAAGGCCACCCGGCCGTCGGGGGCCCGGGACACGTCGAGCGCAACCTCGCCTTTTTCCGTAAATTTGATCGCATTCGAGAGAAGATTCTTCAGCACTTGTTCGAGACGCTGCCCATCGGTTTCCAGAAACTCGGGTGCCTGTGGTGATACCCCTATGTCGAGACGGAGCCCTTTGTGCTCTGCGAGCGGCTGAAACATGGCGCGCAGGTTCCCGGCGAGCCGCGAGAGAGGCACCTGCCGCGGTGACAGATCGATGCGGCCCGCTTCCACCTTGGCGAGATCGAGGACGTCATCGATCAGTGCGAGGAGGTCGTTGCCGGCCGATTCGATGGTCGTGACGGATTTCACCTGGTCGGGAGTGAGATTGCCTTTAGGATTCTCGGCGAGCAGCTTCGCCAGGATGAGCGTGGAATTCAACGGGGTTCGCATCTCATGCGACATGTTGGCCAGAAACTCGGACTTGTACCGGCTCGTCCGTTCCAATTGCAGCGCCTGCGCTTCGAGCGCCTGTTTGGCGTGACTCAAATCGTCCTTTTGCGTTTCGAGAATCTGCGCCTGACCTTCCAGTTGAGAGTTGGTCTGCTCCAATTCGGCCTGCTGCTGCTCGAGGCGTGTGTGCGACTCCTTCAGCGCGCGGCTTTGCTCTTCCAGCTCCTCGTTGGACACCCGTAGCTCTTCGCTCTGGACCTGAACTTCTTCTGACTGGCGCTGGGTTTCTTCGAGCAGCTCCTGCAAGCGCGCGCGGTACTGCGCCGAGCGTACCGCGACGGCGATCGATTCCGACACGCGACTCAGCAGCTCGGTTTCGGCGCGCCCCACGCGGTTGAACAACCCGAGTTCCACGACGGTGTTGACCTTGCCGTCCACGGAGAGCGGCGCAATCAGGAGATGGCGCGGGGCGCTTCGGCCAAGACCGGAGCCGATGGTGAAATAGCCCTCCGGAAGATCGTGCAGGACCAGGATGCGGTGATCCAGGAGCGCCTGACCCAATAACCCGTCTCCGGCTTCAAAGCGATCCGGCATGCCTGTGTCCTTGGCCACGGCGTGGGTGGCAAATCGGCGAAAGCCCGGGCCGTCTTCGATGAAAATGGCGCCGGCTTGGGCCTCTACATATCCGGCGAGGCAATGCAGAACACTTTCGCCGAGCGCGCGCAGGTCCTGTTCACCCGTCATGTTCTCATTGAGCAACGTTCGGCCGGCCTGGAGCCATTCCTCCTTGCGCACGGCGACTTTACCACGGATGAATTGATACCCGAAGGCCGCAAGCGCCCCGGACGTGGCGATACCCATGAGTCGGTTCACCCGCGCAATGGCCGGGTCTGCACCCGGCGGCTTCAGCACCAAGCCGAGCAGAATCAGACTGCCGACTGCAGCCGCGACGATGATCGGCACCGTCGGACGCCAGACGAGATAGGAAAGCACCACCGGCACAAAATACAATACCCAGACGGCGATGCCGAGTTGTGTGTACAGGTCCATCACAAATACGGCGGCTGTCGAAAGCGCGACGGCGGTGTGCACGAACGGGGTCGGTGTGCGTTGGAAGCGTGTCATTCGGCGTTCAGCGGTTCTTTCCGGGCGGCCTGGATCGTCTGGTACAGGTCCTCGACGGCCGCGTCCTTCTTCACCAGGGCGACGGCGCCCGCTTGTTTCATGGCGGTGTCCACATGCTCCGCAGGCTGGACCGTGAGCCCGATCACCATCACGGCGGGGAGCGCGTCTTTGATGCGCCGCGTCGCATCGATGGCGTCCATCTTCGGCATGGTCACATCCATGAGCACGACGTCCGGCCTGTTGTCACCGGCTAACCGGACCGCTTCCTCACCGTTGCCGGCTACAGCGACCACGCGCTCGCGAATGGCATTCTTCACGAATTCCGCGCGCTGCCCCGAACGGCGCAAGGCCTGTCCGTGTGCCACCACGGTGGTGTTCCGCTTAAACATCAAGTTTCCCGCGAGGAAATTGAAAGTAGACAGGTCTGTGCAGCAGTCATGTCGCAGCAGGAAAAGAACAGACGAGCGACCGGGTAGACCGGGTTCGCATGCCGGAATGGCGGACCACTGGTCCGGAGATCATACGGATCACTGAATCCCACGCACTTTACAGGAATAATGTCGGTCAACACCTGCACCTGCCGGTCGCAGCCTGAAACAGACGAGGTACCTCTTCAGGCGCGGAGAGTATATATACAACTCGCTCTAAAAGTACAACGATGAGAGCGGCTTGCGGGGTCGACAGAGAGTCCGTCACCCCCCGACCTTTGCAGGCTAGGGGTTGAGGCCGGTCTGCTATTTTTCGGCGGCAGCCAGGCTATCTTGGAGCGGACGGAGGCGGCAATTCAGGAGCGGCACTATCCATCACCCTCATTGCCCGACCCTGCTGATCCAGTTTGAGAGTGACGCGCTGGCCGGCGGAAAGATTGAGAAAGAGCTCCGGCTTGGGAATTTGAAACGTGACTTTTCTCCCGAGATCGGTGGTGAGAGTGCCTTTCTTTTCTGCCATATCCACAGTGCCGAGTATTCCGGACACGGTTTCATAATCCTCGGCAGCGGTTTCCGCAAATACTTGAGGCAGGGCCCCAGGCAAGGCCACCACGGTGGCGAACAGAAAACCTCTCAGTATGCCTCCGGACACTATCCCTCTCAGAACCGATATGACCCGATGAACGAATGCATGTGTCGGCATGGTCGATAGTCTCCTTTTCTTACCAATGTGAGGCGAAGAAGATTTCAACGAAAAGAATGCCGCCTACGGAGATGGCGGCGCGGATCAGTGTAGATCGGTCTTCTTGCATATGCCTTTTCTAGGAGGTTTGCCCCGAGGCAGCCGGCACCGATTCCACCACCATTTTATGACAGATCTCCGCACACCGCCGGCATTCCTTGGCACAATCGCCGCAAAGCGCATGGTGTGGGGCATGTTGTTCACAGACGCCGGCGCACAGTTCACAGAGTTCAGCGCATAGCGCGCAGATACGGATAGAAAATACGGAGGAGCGGCCCATCCATTGCGCCGCGAGCAGGCAGATGTCCTCGCAATCACGGCAGAGGCGAATGCATCGGGCCGTCAAGTCATGGGCTGCCTGATGCGCCATTCCTAACATGTCATTCCCGCAGATATTGCAGATATGCGCACAAGCCATGCAAGCTCGAATACAGTCTTCCACATGCCGGCTGACGGACTGTTCGGCGCCATGGGACGGTGTCGTGGTCATGCGCTCCCTCCATTCATTTCATTCTATAGTGCTGCCTGTTGGTGCAAAATGTAGGCTCAACACAGTGATTCAGCTACTAGGGAAACCTCTCGCTTGTTCATTCCCGCTAGGGGAGTGACTAGCTGTAAAGTTTCGGGCGGATTGGGCTACTGTTCCACCCCAAGGGTAGCCCCCTAGGGAACTGTGCCCTGCGGAACCCATCATAGAGAGGAGCGTGGGCTGGTGAAAAAGGACGTTTCTGATCAGACGGAGTCGCGTTCGGCAGAGCCTGAGATCAACCCCTCGCCATTGCTGGCGCCG
Organism: Nitrospira sp.; assembly: GCA_013696305.1. GTDB lineage: Bacteria > Nitrospirota > Nitrospiria > Nitrospirales > Nitrospiraceae > Nitrospira_A. The sequence continues at coordinate 1,382 of JACCYV010000049.1, read as the reverse complement.
GGCCGAAATTGCTGGCGTCTTGAACGGAGTGAAAGAACGGCTTTCCTTATCGACGGGGAGACTTATTTCCAAGCATTTCGAGACGTCGCGGTCCAAGCGAAACACTCCATCATGATCATTGGGTGGGATATCGACACCAAAACCGACTTGGTCAGAGGTGACGGCGCATCATCGGAATTTTCCACAAAGCTCGGTGAGTTTCTGACCGCCTTGCTGCGAGGCAAACGAACGCTGCGAGTATACGTGCTCAATTGGGACTATGCGATGATCTATGTGTTGGAGCGCGAATGGATGCCGACGGCCGAATCCGGATGGAGGCGCCATCGGCGCCTGTCTTACAAGATTGATGGGCAGCATCCCATGGGCGCATCGCATCATCAGAAGGTGGTGGTGATCGACGACACGATCGCCTTCGTCGGGGGCCTGGACTTGACCAAATCCCGATGGGATACCAGGGCGCATACGTTTCAAGACCCTCGACGGGTGGATGCAGACGGCACTCCATATGCTCCTTTTCACGATGTTCAGATGATGGTTTCGGGCCACGCGGCCGGTGCCCTGGGCGATCTGGCCAGAGCCCGCTGGTTGGACGCGACTGGACGGCGACTCCCTCAACCGGGTCAGCGTCCGGTGAAAGAACTCTGGCCTCATTCATTGCCGCACGATGCGGAGCAGTGCTCCGTAGGCATTATGCGCACACAACCTGCTTATGAAGGGCAGGTAGAGGTGCGTGAAATCCAGCAGGCCTATATGGACGGCATCAAACGCGCGCGGCTGTCCATCTACATCGAATCGCAATATTTCACGTCCCATCTGATCGGTCGAGCGCTCGCGGCTCGCTTGTCCGAAGCGGAAGGACCTGACGTCGTGTTGGTCCTGCGTCACAACTGTGACGGGTGGTTGGAACGCCAGACGATGGACACGTTGCGGGCCCGGGTATTGAGCGACTTGGAGCTGGCTGATCATTATGGCCGGCTGCGTGTCTATGCCCCGACGGTCCCCGGGACGGCTGGAGCGGAAAAGGTCGGGGTGCACAGCAAACTGCTCATTGTGGATGATGATTTCGTCTGTCTGGGTTCCGCGAACGTTTCGAACCGTTCCATGGGTTTCGATACCGAATGTAATCTCGGGCTCGAATCGGGCGGGCAACCGCACATGCGGACGGTCATAGCCGCGCTTCGCAACGGATTGATCGGTGAGCATCTCGGAGTTGATGCGAGCGTGGTTGCCGGGCAGATCTGCGGGGTTGATTCGCTGGCTGGGGCGATCGATGCCTTACGCGGAGGTGATCGAAGTCTGGACGACGGGTGTTTCGACACACGTGCGGGTGCCGCGGCGGTGATTCCTGAGAATCTCTTAGTGGATCCGGAACGTCCCCTGGC
>JACCYV010000036.1 GCA_013696305.1 Nitrospira sp. | reverse complement strand
GAAAAAGGTGTTTGAGAAGCACTCCGACAAAGTGACCGCCGATACCCATTTGCTTCGAGGCCTCTCTGAGCGAGCGGATATTCTCGTCAGGATTCATTCCAAGGAAATGATCCTTAACCAAAACTTTCTTTTGGACCTGATGGCCAGCACGATGGGGAGAGAGTTGAAAAACACGGACACGTTCAACGGCATCACGAAAGCGCTGAATTACGTCCCTAGTTTCCCGGAAGAATTGAAGGGCGAACTGAAGACACCACCGCCACAGGGCAGTCCCTATGTCATCGTCGTTCCCATACGCAAAGATGCCGAGTGGTGGATTGCTTCGCAAGACTCCAGAACAGGACTGATGAAGGAACATACCGATGCCACGGTGGCGTATTTGAAGACCGTCAAGCGTAAGCTCTATCACTCCAGCGGTTTGGATGACTGGGATTTCATCACCTATTTCGAAACATCCAAACTGGACGATTTCAATAACCTTGTGACTGGACTCCTGAAGGTGAAAGAAAATCGTCATAATCAGCGCTTTGGCGATCCTCTCTTGTTTGGAACCATTCGCCCGCTCGATGAGATTCTTGAAATTCTCACGCGGTAAAAGACATGCAAGGGTATAGACCCACGCTGCAATGAAAAGAGTGTGCTATGACCGGGCCATATCGCCAGCGATGGAAGGGCCTGCTTTCATGGCCCGATCTGAGTGCCAAAGATCCAGTTTCATCGGGCGCTCCTTGGCTCCTTCACTGACATGAGAGGGACAAGGATATCCTGCATATCCAAGCGCACCGGTAGGCCCGCAGGTGAAGCCAGTTCAGAAGCCTGGTTCGGCAGGCGGAGGTGAAATGGGCTGAAGACATTCCCGAAACCGAGATTGAACCATGAATGGAGAGTCAGTGAACGTTGGAAAGTGGTCGGGGCGAGAGGATTTGAACCTCCGACATCCTGGTCCCAAACCAGGCGCGCTACCGGGCTGCGCTACGCCCCGACTGATTCCGTTCCGCCATCATATTCCGCAGAAGATCCTTGGCCTGTGTAAAGGCGAGGGCACGATGGCTGATCCTGTTTTTTACGTCCGGCGCCAGTTCCGCCAAAGTCTGATGATACGCCGGGACGATGAACACCGGATCATACCCAAACCCATGAGCACCCGCAGCTTCTTCGGCAATCGACCCTTCTAAGACTCCTTGTACCGACATGGTCTCGCCGTCAGGACCCGCGATGGCTGCGACCGTCACAAACCTGGCCCCTCGTTCTGAAGGCGGGGTCCCGCGAAGTTCGTGCAGCAGTTTCCGGCAATTATCCTCATAGCTGGCATGTTCTCCGGCGTAACGCGCCGCAAATGCCCCGGGACGTCCTCCGAGTGCATCCACCTCCAACCCGGTATCATCCGCGACCGCCGGCAGCTGTGTATAGCGCGCGATCTCCACGGCCTTTTTCATGGCATTCGCTTCACAGGTGTCGCCGTCTTCCACCACGTCCGGCGCATCGGGAAAATCATCCAACGTCAGAATGGAGATATTCAAATCTTGCAGCAGGGCGACGAGTTCCTGCTTCTTGTGTCGATTCCTGGTCGCCAGCACGATCTGCATGTTAGGCAAGCGAGCCGATCAATGATTTTTGCATTTCCACCAGCTCGCGGATCGCTCCCCAACCGAGGTCGAGAAATTCGTCCATGTCTTTCTTATCGAAGGGGGTCCGTTCAGCTGTGCCTTGCACCTCGACATAGCGGCCCGCTCCCGTCATGACCAGATTCAAATCCACATCTGCCTGCGAGTCTTCTTCATAGGCCAAATCCACCATCACCTCGCCGCCTACCTTTCCGACGCTGATCGCCGCCAGGTAGTCCAAGAGGGGATTTTTCTTGAGCAATTCTTTCTTCTTTAAGACGGCCAATGCGTCTGCGAGGGCGATAAAGGCGCCTGTAATAGACGCCGTGCGGGTCCCGCCGTCAGCCTGGATGACGTCGCAATCGATCCAGATGGTCCGCTCACCCATGCGCGTCGTATCGATCACCGATCGCAGGGCTCGACCGACCAAACGTTGAATTTCGAGTGTACGCCCCCCTTGCTTCCCCTTGACCGACTCTCGAGGAGATCGGTCGTGGGTGGCTCGAGGAAGCATGGCATATTCCGCCGTGACCCATCCCCGCCCCTTATCTCTTAAAAAAGGCGGAACTTTTTCCTCCACGGAAGCGGTGCAAATGACCTTCGTGTCGCCCATCTCGATCAAGACCGACCCTTCGGCGTGTTTGGTGAAATTTCGCGTAATCTTGACCGGACGGGTCTGATCCCGCCGTCGCCCATCGATCCGACCCAACCCTGCGACACTTCCCATTGTTTCGCGCTCCTTCCCTAACGACCGAATCGAAAGGAGCGAATTATAGAGAACGAGGCGTGAAAGAGCAAATCAACCGGCGCGCGGAAACACAAGTTCAAAACCTGTGTTTCGACTGGCATTCATCGGCCATCGATGTATAATCCACTTTCCAGCAGACGGTGGCTCCCTGTGGCTGCCCCATTCTGCACCATGACCGACGGACCACTGTCAGAGTTGACGACCCTACCGAAACGACCCATGGCATCACCCACATCAGTTTCCGGCAGGATCTTGTCATGATATCAATGCGGTTCTGCCGTTCACGAGGCGCGGTCACACACAGCATCGGAGTTCCACCCTATAACAACAGAATGGCACAAAAGGTGCACCTTCTCTTGGCTTCATGCGCCTTCAGACTTGAACCCATGCAACCGATACGGACCTCTAGCCCTGCGGTCACTCTCTGAGCATTTAAACTGAGCGAGCCAGCCTTATGAGCATTCAAACCGTAACCGACCAGACCAGCCAATCCGCACTCCTTGAAAACCGCAACATCCTGATTGTGGACGACGAAGAGCCCATCCGTCGGCTGCTGGGTTATCTCCTCGAGCCCCATGGGTATCAGGTCACCTTAGCCGGAGAATCCCGTGAGGCTCGGCAGCGGTTGGAAAAAGAGTCTTATGCCCTGGTGCTCTGCGACGTGAACATGCCGGGCGAGTCCGGCATGGACCTCGTGCGGCATATTCTCGTCCAATATGCCAACACGGCCGTCATTATGATTACGGGCCTCGATAGCCCTGTTCTCGCCAACGCAGCCCTGGACATGGGGGCTTTCGGATATGTGATCAAACCGTTCGAAGCCAACGAGGTGTTGATCAATGTGGCCAATGCGTTGCGTCGGCGCAAGCTGGAAATTGAAAATGCCATGCACCGGGAGCATCTGGAGGAAGTCGTCCGGACTCGGACGATCGCGCTACAGCAGGCCCTCGAATGGCTGGAGCGCAGCGAAAAGGAATTACGCCTCTCGCGCGAGGAGACCATTCAACGGCTCGCCATCGCCGCCGAATACCGCGACAGTTCGACGGCACAGCATATCCAACGGATGAGTCACTACTGTGAACTTCTGGCTCGTCGATACGGATTGTCCCCCGATCGATGCGATTTGATCCGCACCGCCAGCCCCATGCACGATATCGGCAAGATCGGCACCCCGGATCATGTGCTGCTGAAGCCCGGCAAGTTCACTCCGGAAGAGTTCAAGGTGATCACCCAGCATACGGAAATCGGATACCGGATTTTAGCGGGTTCAGATTCGGAATTGCTGAAAGTCGCCGCGCTCATCGCCTGGACTCACCACGAACGTTACGATGGAACAGGGTACCCGCGCGGGATCGCGGGAGAGACCATCCCTCTGGAAGGACGGATTACCGCCATAGCCGACAACTTTGATGCCCTCACGACTCAGCGTGTGTATAAACCGGCGTATGATTTCGATCATGCCAAAGACCTGATGCTGAGAGAGCGTGGAAAACATTTCGACCCCGAGCTCCTCGATATCTTTTTCAACTCGATGGACGATATCAAACGTATTTACGACCAATTTGCAGATCCGACCTGGTTCTCCACTTCCCGGCACCGCCCTTCCACTCATGAGCACGATGAAGCATGATCACCACCCGCCCGCGTAATTGGATCGCCTATCTTTGCGAGAATCTCGCCTCATCCGGCATGATGCCGACCTGGGAGGCGGCAACTTATCTCACCGACAACTTATTCTGTGACAAGCCCAATCCCCGGTTACTACGAACCTCCAGCCCCTACGAAGACACCACGCACCTGCTTCACCGTCTGTACCAGCCGCTCGTCGAGGCAGCCACGCGCGACGTCTCGCTTCCCGCAACGGCCATGATTCATGTCTTTACGGATGTCAGCCTCACCGGCAACTCCGCCGTGCTCGTCGTGTATTTCCCGGGACAGAATCGACCGCATCAACTCTTACTGCTGGACGCGGCCAAGGCCTGGGAATTGGTGTTTGAAAACTCGGAGACCTTCAATACCTGGGCGGAGGAACGATACCGCTGGATCAAGACCTCGCTCACGAGTGTCACGTCAGGAGACGCCTCCCCTGCTCCTACCCCGGTCCTCGAAGCCGTCAAGAACTGACTATCCCGCAAGATCCAACGGCCGTCCCCCGGAGGATGGATTCGCTCGGCGAGCTACGCATCATAGTTCAAATTGGGCGCGAGCCACCGCTCGGCTTCGTTCACAGATAGTTTCTTTCTGGACGCGTAGTCCTCGACCTGATCCTTATTGATTTTCCCCACCGCAAAATACCTGGCCTGCGGATGTGCAAAGTAGAGGCCGCTCACCGATGCCGCCGGCCACATCGCAAATGATTCCGTCAGCGTGACCCCGCAGGTGGCCTCGGCTTCCAGCACGTCGAACAATATCCGTTTCTCGGTGTGATCGGGACAGGCAGGATAACCTGGAGCCGGGCGAATGCCACGATACCGCTCACGGATCAGCTCCTCGCTCGTAAGCTCCTCCGTCTTTCCATATCCCCACTCTCCTCGCACTTTTTTATGCAGCCATTCGGCGAAGGCTTCGGCCAGCCGGTCCGCCAGCGCCTTGACCATGATCGAGTTGTAATCGTCATGATCCTTCTCATACTTGGCGCAGAGCGCTTCAACTCCGATACCGGCCGTGACCGCAAATGCCCCCACATAGTCCTCCCGCCGTGACTCTTTCGGGGCGATGAAATCCGCCAGTGCCATGTTGAACTGGTCCGCCGGTTTGCCCATCTGTTGCCGGAGCGTATGGAAGATGGCCTGGACGTCCCGACGGTTTTGATTTCTATACAGCTCAATGTCATCGCCTATGCTATTGGCTGCAAAGAATCCGTAGACGCCCCGCGCGGTCAATAGTTCATCGCGGATAATTTCCTCCAGCAACGCCTGCGCATCTTCGAAGAGTTCCTTGGCCTTCGGACCGACCGTGGCATCCTCAAAAATGCCCGGATAGCGCCCACGCAATTCCCACGTATGAAAGAACGGCGACCAGTCGATGTAGGGAACCAGCTCCCGCAACGGGAGACGATCGATGCTGCGCAGCCTGGTGAACGAAGGAGTTGGAATATCCACCGTGTTCCAGTCGGTCTGCAAGCGGTGTGTCCGTGCCTCTGCCAAGCTTCGCAGTATTTTCGGTCCACGATCCAGATGCGCCTGCCGGACCCGATCGTAATCGACACGAATCGTATTGGCAAAATTCTCCCGTTGTTCCTCATTGATCAGGTTGCTCACGACACCGACGGCACGCGACGCGTCCAACACATGCACCGTCGCATGGCGATAGGATGGCGCAATTTTGACGGCGGTATGGGCCTTGCTGGTTGTCGCGCCGCCGATCAGCAGGGGAAGCTCAAATCCCTGACGGGTCATCTCCTTGGCCACATGCACCATTTCATCCAGAGACGGGGTAATCAACCCGCTCAGCCCGACGATATCGACCTGCTGTTCACGGGCCGTCGTCAGGATTTTTTCGCAGGACACCATCACGCCGAGGTCGATCACCTCATAGTTGTTGCATCCCAACACGACGCCCACAATGTTTTTGCCGATATCGTGCACATCGCCCTTGACCGTCGCGAGCAGGACCTTCCCGTTTGCACGCGAGGTGCCCAACCGTTGCTTTTCGGCTTCCATGAAGGGCATCAGATAGGCCACAGCTTTTTTCATCACACGGGCGCTCTTCACGACTTGAGGCAGAAACATTTTCCCGGACCCGAACAGATCGCCGACGACGTTCATGCCCGCCATCAACGGGCCCTCGATCACGTCGAGGGGTCTGGGGGTCTTCTGCCTCGCCTCCTCCACATCCTGATCGATGAAGTCCGTCAACCCCTTCACCAGCGCATGCGCCAACCGCTCTTCGACGGGTCTCGTCCGCCACTCGTCGTCCTTGACGATCGCCTTCCCCTTCTGCTTGACCGTTTCGGCAAAGGTGACCAGCCGCTCGGTCGCATCCGCCCGGCGATTCAACAGCACATCCTCAACCAGCGCCAGCAAATCCTTGGGGACTTCCTCATACACGGCCAACTGCCCGGCATTGACGATGCCCATGTCGAGGCCGGCCTGGATGGCATGGTAGAGGAACGCGGCATGCATCGCCTCGCGCACGACATTATTGCCGCGAAACGAGAACGAGATATTGCTGACCCCTCCGCTGACCTTGGCCAGCGGGAGATGCTGTTTGATCCACCTGGTTGCCTCGATGAAATCGACCGCGTAATTATTGTGCTCGTCGAGTCCCGTTGCGACGGTCAGAATGTTCGGATCGAAAATAATGTCCTGCGGCGGCACGCCGACCTGATCGACAAGCAACCGATACGAACGCTCGCAGATCTCGATGCGCCGCGCGACAGAGTCGGCTTGGCCGCGCTCATCGAACGCCATGACCACCATGGCCGCGCCATAGCGGCGAATGAGTCGCGCCTGATCGAGAAACTTTGCCTCACCCTCCTTCAGGCTGATCGAGTTGACGATTCCCTTGCCTTGCATATTCTGGAGGCCGATTTCGATGACCTCCCACTTCGAACTGTCCACCATGATCGGCACTCGGGCCACGTCCGACTCCGCCGCCAGAAGGCGCAGGAACTTTTCCATCGCGGCCTTGGAATCCAGCATCCCCTCATCCATGTTGATGTCGATAATTTGTGCGCCGCCTTCGGCCTGCTGGCGCGCCACGGTCAAGGCCTTGTCATAGTCTCCGGCCAGGATCAGTTTAGAAAACGCCGGTGAGCCGGTAATATTGGTCCGTTCGCCGATGTTGACGAAATTCGCCTCGGGCCGAACGGTCAGCGCTTCAAGACCGCTGAGTCGCAGAAACGGCTCGACTTTGGAGGACTGCCTGGGGGGTAATCCCCGCATTGCTTCGGCAATCACTCGAATATGGTCTGGAGTCGTCCCGCAACAGCCGCCGACGATGTTCAGCCAGCCGTTGTCGGCCCACTCCCGCAATTGCGGCGCCAGCGACTCGGGCGTTTCAGGGAATCCCGTCGGGAGCAACGGATTGGGCAACCCGGCATTCGGATGACTGCTCACATAGATCGGGGCAATCTGCGACAGCTCTTCGATCAGCGGCCGCATTTCCTTCGGCCCCAACGCACAGTTCATTCCCACACTGAGCAGGGGGATATGCGAAAGAGAGTTCCAGAATCCTTCGACCGTCTGCCCTGAAAATCCACGATTGCTCCCGGCTTGAATAAAGGTGACCGATGCCATGATCGGAACCTGCCGTGCCCCTTCCACGAACAATTGTTGGATCGCAAAAAATGCCGCCTTGGCGTTCAGAGTATCGAAGATCGTCTCCACCAGCAGCAGATCGACGCCGCCGTCCAGCAAGCCGCGCACTTGATCGCCGTAGGCTCGCACCAATTCGGGATAGGTGGTGCCGCGAGCCGCCGCGTCATTGGAATCCGTGGACACTGAAGCAGTCTTGGTCGTCGGGCCGATCGCTCCCGCGACGAAGCAGCGTCGCGCCGGTTGACCAGCCACTACCTGCATGACCGCGCGCCGGGCGCATTCGGCGCCGGCTTTCGACAGTTCATATCCCAGGTTATCCATGCCATAGTCGGCGAGCGAGACGGACTGGGAATTGAAGGTGTTCGTCTCGACGATATCCGCCCCGGCCTCGAAATACTGCCGATGGATCTCCTCGATGACGGAGGGTTGAGTGAGGTTCAAGAGATCGTTGTGGCCCTTGAGATCCCTATGCCAATTTTTAAAGCGTTCTCCGCGAAACGCGGCTTCGTCCAGCGTATACCGCTGGATCATCGTGCCCATGGCTCCATCCAAAATCAGGATGCGCTCTCGCAGCAGGTCGCGAATGTCTGTTTCCGGCATGACTACCTATGTCTTTCTGTCACCGAGCGTGAGGCGAACGGGCCGACTGCTCCGATGACTCGCGTGAGAGCGGCCATCATATCGGGAACGGACTTTTTACGGCAAGTCATAGCGGGTTCCGTGCCTTGACATGGGCAACCCTCGCCGATACGATGCCGAACAGTGTCTGCCTCGAGCCTCATCGATCGTTATGGCGCATCAGACAGTGACCCGCCTGTTCATCGTCCTTCTCTTCTGCGTGAGCTTTGTCCGGCAGGAGCTTGCTCCCGCCTGGGCCGGTCCCTATTTTGACGATGGATACCTCGGGCTCACGCAGACTGAACTGCATGAGAAACTGGGTCTCCCGCAGGCCGTGCGGGACCGCAAGTCCGCCCTGCGTGTCTTCACCTACTACCCGATCGGGGATTGGGATCAGTACTTCAAGAAAGTGGTCTCGCCGGAAAACGGAGAGGATGTCTACACCTTTAAACGTGACGGCGTCGACGTTCGTTACTCCTTCAGCTACACCTTCGATCCGAATGATCACAACGAGCCGCGGCCGCTTTTCGTTCGTCTCGTGGACATCGAATTCACGCCTCCGCTGCCGCTGAATAAGATTCCCGAGTTCGTACCTGAATTCAAGCCGTCTGACGACACCACCGCGCCGGTCTTCCGATCCAACATCATGTTGTTATTCTTTCACGGAACTCCGTCGGCAGACGCACGCTTCATCGTGAGGGAAAAGGGAAAAGACGCACTCGACTGGTCGCTCACGTTTCAAATGTTCGCGCTGCAGGGATTACCCGAACCGCTGACATCGAAGGCTCCCATCGATCGCATGGAAATCAGCACCCAGAGTTTGCCGCTGGTCAAGATGCGCCTTCGGAACACCCACGATCCCGTCCTCAATCCCTACTCCAAAGCCTTTGCGCAACAGGCGCCACCCGCCCCGGCGGTCAGAAAGATCCCGGTTCCCCAGTATGCGGACTAGCGTCTTTTATGGGGCGGGTGGTTCGGCTTGATCCAGTTGGCGAGTCGTTCGTTCATCCTGCAACCGATAACTTTGCTCGGCCTTGGTTTTTATCTGCCCCACAATGTTCTCCATCGGGAGTCCCCATCCCAGCTGAGGGAAATCAGCGACCGTGCTGGCGGACATGGGGCTCCCGGTAGCCAGATGATAGACAGCGGCAAGACCAACCAGAACCAGGAGGCACTTGGAAAGAAGTCGGATGGCGGGGTTCGAACTGAGAAAGATCAACAACAGCAGCACCATCCAGCAGGCACCTGCGACGATGATGACGGCAGTTTGATGGGGAGTGAGTTCTCTAACAGGATGCGAAGAAACCTTCTGCGCCACGGCACTGAGCAGCTTTCTTACCACACCCGAAGCAGGTGACGGGCTGCTCGCAGCCGGTTCCGCGGCTGATGTGGTGACACTGGCTGACGTGGACTCTCCACTGGCCACCGCCCGGACACGCCCGCGATACTCTACCGGCACGTGCTGCAAGTTATCGGTCAGTACGGCTTGCCCCTGCGCATCGGTGTAGACATACAGACTTCCCGCCTCCGCAGTACTCGCGCCATACCAGATCAGGCAGAAGCCGGCCATACACCACGCCGCAGCTCGAATTTTCGCCCAGCACGAGTGCCCCATGCCGGCCCCTCCACCCTGTCCTGCCTTAAGCATAGCAGGTCGCCTGCTAACCAAGATTCGCAAAGTGCCCGTGACATGAGCCCTTTCGATCCCTTGACGGACCGAAAAACGATTGTTTAGCATGCGGACATACTCGGGCTCATCTCGACAGTGCGATGACGGAAGGACAATTGTGACCGATCAGACAACCTCTGCCTCCCCCGTTTCCCCCACACCTCCCCAGGCGGAACCCATAGCTTTTATCCGCCAGAGGCCGGTCCGGATCATTATCTATGTGTTCCTGGCGCTCTTCCTTGTCAGCCTGATCGCCTTCCGCTTCGTGCCAGGCTGGCTGGATCCCGACTTTTCGAAACACATCGAAGGCCACCGCGTGATGGTTGGCATGGAACGCCAGCAGGTCCTAAAAGCCTGGGGAGGACCGAATACGATGAACGTGTCGCACACCAGCGACGGTTTGCGGCGTGAAGAATGGATTTTTGAGGATTGGGAAAGCCCGGCCGTGGTCAAACACCGCTATCTCTATTTTGAAGAAGGGAAGTTGATCGGCGGGCATTTTTCGGGATCGGACGTCCGGCTGCCACTGCCCTCTACGCCCGAAATGGTGAAGCCAAAAGGACATCCCTGACAATCATTCCGTCTCCTCAGTCGCTTCGCGAATCTGAAGAGCAAGGCGGCTTAAGAGAATTTCGGCCCGCTGTTTCTCACCCTCTGCCACCATTACCCGGCTGCACAGCAATGAGACCCCTGGATACAGAGCTCCGATGTGCTCGTGCTGCACGACGTAGAGAATGCCATTGCCGTCGAGCAGGCTCTTAATGAGAGCAAGTTCACCGACATCACCAGGTTCGCATAAGGCCACCAGCTTCGTAGAATTCGCACGGGCGCTCTGCTCCATTACCGTCGACCTCGCGGGACGTTGTATCGCGCGTGAGGGGTCAGGCTTGTCAGGACCCGGCCTGTCAGGTGGTGGACAGCACGTGATTCATTGCAATTATGTCGCATGGTTTATACACTGAGTTATGGGAACGTTTCGCGCGGCCACGGAGACGTTTCTGTGCGGCATCCATGAGCGCGGGCAATGACATCCGCCTCGCGGCGTGGCATGGCGAGATTTCTACGAACTAGGGGGTCTCGGTAATTTGCACGCGTCGGTCTTTGCCGCCGCCTCCCGACACCGTCAAGACCCGCTTCCATTCGCGCACTTGATAAATCGCCCACGCCTGTGGCTGGTCTTTGTAGAACGCATCCTGATCCTCACCCGAGGCATTAAGATAGATCGGTTCCGTAAATCCTTCGTCCAAGACATAGTCCAACAGGCAGTCGGTCGTAAACCCCTTGCCGCGCAAGGCCA
>JACCYV010000033.1 GCA_013696305.1 Nitrospira sp. | reverse complement strand
ACCGTTTCTGGGTGGTCCCGATCGGAAGCTGAGTCATCCACCGTACTTCGAACAGAGTCACCGCACGCTGCTGCGGGGCAGGGTTCCGCATGGCCACGAGCTGTCTGTCCTCAGGCTTCCGGTCAAGTAGCAACAGAATGCCATCTGTGCTGACGTTCAAGGAATAGGCTTCGCCGGGACTGATCGTTGCCTCATGATTCTGGTCCTCGATGAGTTCGTAGGTGCAAGGAGTTCTAATGGCGAATCGCCTGTCGATACGACGATCATCCCGGGCAATTGGCAACGGCACCGCAAGAATGTTGTCCACAGACTTGGGGGGGCCGGAGGGATGCGGCGTGGAGGTCTCAATCAGCGATCTGAGGATTCTGTGGATAAAATTTGAGGCCATAGGATAGTCGCAATCTCCAAATTGTTCGAAGCGAAATTCTCTTGTTAAGAAAGCAATTCAAGTGCCTGTACCAGGAAAACGACGGTCTCTCTCAGAGGGCATGATTTTTTTTCACGGTGTAATTTTGAGCGGGCGTCGCGTCAGAATGATGTGCAGGATCGTCGTGTCAAATTGACCGCAGGATTGACAGAAAATGGACAGCACGGGCCGCGATCGTCGGCACGACAGAGAAGCGGGTGCGCGCGCACACATGTGCATGGCCTGTGGATGACATGGGGGCGACATGTGCAGAGCAGAGCGTGAATTGGCGCACCTTGTTTTTGCGCGTACCTTGTGGCAGCGTACACAGCTGCATGACATTGCTCTTCAAGCAGCCCCCACGTGAATAGGCTGACGACGATGCCGGTGGAGTTCTTCATCACGGCGGGGGAATCGTCTAAGCGGATCGACCTGTTCCTTGCCAACCGCGACCCGACCTATTCCCGCTCGACGCTGCGGAAACTGATCGAAGAGGGCTGCATTCAGATCAATGGCCGGACGGTGCGTCCGAGCCAGAAAATCAAACCAGGGGATTGCGTCAGGCTGGAGGTGCCACGACCCGAGCCGCTTGATCTCACGCCCGAAGCCATTCCCTTAGAGATCCTTCACGAAGATGCAGATCTCCTGGTGCTCAATAAGCCGGCGGGGCTTGTGGTCCATCCGGCGCCCGGTAATTGGTCGGGGACGCTGGTGAATGCCTTGCTGCACCACTTTGCGACCTCGGGTGTCACGCCGTCGCATATCGGAGGCAAGGAGCGCCCGGGCCTCGTCCACCGGCTGGATAAGGAAACTTCCGGAGTGATGGTGATTGCCAAGACGGACCAGTCGCATCGCGCCCTTGCGGCCCAGTTCAAGCTGCATACGATCACCCGCGTGTATGGGGCGCTGGTGTGGGGGGTGCCAAAGAAGGGGCATGGCCTCATCGACCTCGCGATCGGGCGCGATACGAAAGAGCGGAAGAAGTTTTCGCCCCGAACGACCAAGCCGAGACCATCGGCCACCGACTATCGGGTCGAGCAACGATATGGAAAGTTTGCCGCCCGAGTACAGCTTTTGCCCAGGACAGGACGAACCCATCAGTTGCGGGTACATCTGACGTCAATCGAGCATCCAATCCTGGGTGACAAGACCTATGGGGGAACTAAGGTTATGACCGTCGAAGGGGTGGCTATCCCTCGGGTCATGCTGCATGCGCGCACGCTGGGGTTCACGCACCCGACCGGCGGGAAGTTTCACCAGTTCGACGTTCCTTATCCCCCCGATATGCAGCTGGTGCAGGACCTGCTCTGCGCAGCCACGACCCGTTAGAACCCTGCCGAGAGTGGAGTGTGAATGTGGATGACGAAGATGCCGAGGGTCACAGTAGGCGAGAGTGAGGAGTAACGCACGATGGAAACCAATGCCGTCCTCGACCTGTTGGGCGAGTTGCTCGCACAGCTAAAAAGCTACGCTGCCAAGCTGCCGGCGGTCGTGCATCTCGCCACGGTGCCGAGTGGAATCAAACCGAAACCCGAAGCCGTCGAGGTGTTCGAACAGGCGCTGTCACGATTTCGAGAGCAAAGCGGCCGCTCTCCGTTCAAAGGCCTGCAGGACTATCTCATCGAATCATTGGAAGCGTTCGAAGCCGGCAACGTGTTGGGGTCGGTTCAGCCGCTCCTGGCCGTCCTCGACCAGGTGGACCGCATGCAGCGGGATCAGGACATCAGTATGAGCACTGCCGAGGAAAAACGGATGGGAGCGTACCGTGCGGCACTGAACAAGATCCTGCCGGGCAGCCAACCGGAGCTCGAGGGAGCCGGACGCGGCATGTGATACCGCAGTCTTGAGTTCTGAGTGTTGAGGAATGAATTGAATCGGCGACTCGTAACGTAGGACTCCCAACTCAGCATTCGCTTCGCCTCAGTGCCCCATTTTGGGTCCTGCGGCGTTCTCGCCCGCGGACACCAACCGAAAACGGACCGTCGATCCGCAGTGCGGACATTTCGCGCGGATCGTCTCTTCGTCGATGACCTCATAGTGATCTTGCTTGAGCCACATCAATTGAAAGCACTTCGGACAGCTTCGCACTTGCGTTCCCATGGTCTTCCCCTTACACTACAGTGTGCCGACTCACCCCCGATCGGAGGGATTAATTTAGTACAAGATGCCTCCCGCTCTCAATACCGACGAACAGGCCATCACATTCTCCGACCGCAACGATTTCGACGCTGCACAACTCCTCCATTTATATCGCCAGGCTCCTTGGGCCAAGCATCGCGCGCTTGAACAAACTCAAGCCATGCTGGCCAAGACCGATGTCGTCATTTCGGCCTGGGACGGTCCCCGCCTGATCGGCTTTGGCCGCGTCCTGACGGACTACGTCTATCGGGCTACGATCTGGGATGTGATCGTTGATCGTGACTATCAAGGTCGAAAAATAGGCACCGAGATCGTTCAAGAGATTTTAAGCCATCCCACCCTTCAGCAGGTCGAGCTGTTCTGGTTGTGCACGCGCATGCCGGGCTTCTACGAACGGCTCGGGTTCAGCGCGAAAGAGCAGACCGGCATGGTGTGGTCTCGAAAGAACCACGAGCTGCACCGCTAACATCTGTTCGTCACCTCTCCTTCCCTTCTATTCTTCAGCACGCCAACAGGCGATCATCCGGTGCGCCGATGGATCCGCTCACGATCACACCGCACCTGGTCGCATGATACCAGCTCTACTGCCGCTGAATGCGATGCAACCGCTTGGGCGAACAGCAGACCGCAAGAAAGAAGAGGCTCGTGGCCAGCAGGACGATGGAGGGACCGGAGGGAAGGTCGAACGCATAAGAGAGCAGCACGCCGCTGACCGCACAGAATGTCCCGATCATCATGGAGTAGAACGTCATTTGGGTGAGGCTGTGCGTGAGCTGATAGGCGGTGGAAGCCGGAATCAAAATCATGGCGAACACGAGAATGGCGCCCACAGTTTTCAACGAGATCACCACAGTGAGCGCCACGAGGGTCAGAAGGAGATAAAAGATCTGCCGCGCGGGGACACCGGAGGCTGTCGCCATTTCCTGATCGAACGCGATGAAGTACAGCTCTTTTGAGAGCAAGAGGATGGTTCCCAGAACCACCACGCTCAACCCTCCGATGGTCAGGAGTTCTTCCGTTGTAACGGACAGGACGCTGCCGAATAAGTAGCCATACACCTCCGGATTATAACTTTTCATGAGGCCCAAAAAGAGGATGGCTAACGCCATTGTGGCGGTGTAGAGGATGCCGATAGACACATCTAACTTCATCCGGCCCTTCTCCTCGACCCAGCCGGTAATCCAGACGGTGGCCAATCCGAAGACAATCGCGAGACTGAGGGGGGGAAGGTCCAGCAGATAGGCTAGCGTGACACCGGCAAATGCCGCATGGGCCGTGCCGGCGCCTGCGAAGGCGAGGCCTCGTAACACCACGAATACGCCGATGACCGAACAAACCGAGCCCACCAGCGCGGCGGCCAGGAGCGAGCGTTGCATGAAATCGTATGCGAGCAGTTCGAGCATGAACTCTGTCGTGACGGTGTGATCCGGGGATCGATGGATCAGAGATAAAGAAACCCGGTCCACCGAACTCCTCGTGTCGTCTATCAGTGGTGATGATAATCCTCGACAACGACGAAGTCCTTGTCGGTGATGACCAGATCCTTCCCATACACTTGGCTCAGTATTTCCGGCTTCAAGACGTCCTGCGGAGGACCCTCTGCAAAGAGTTTTGTTTTGAGGAGTACCAACCGATCCACCCGCGAACGAATCATGTTGATGTCGTGTGTGATCATCAGAATCGTGAGCCTCAATTCTCGATGAAGTTGTTGAATCAATTCTACGACACTATGTTGGGCTGTGAGGTCCAATCCCGTCGTCGGCTCATCCAAGAGAAGGATCCGGGGTTGCTGCGCCAACGCCCGGGCGATGAACACGCGTTGCTGTTGTCCCCCGGACAGAGCGCCCAGCGCGGAATTCCGGTGGTGATCCATGCCGACATGCGCAAGGGCCTCGCGGGCGATGTCCCGATCCTTTTGCGCCGGGCGGCGAAACAGGCCGAGCGCGCCATACCGTCCCATCATGACTGCTTCCAGGACAGTGACGGGAAAGTTGCGATCGAGCAGTCCCTTTTGCGGCA
The DNA here is from genome assembly GCA_013696305.1 of Nitrospira sp. GTDB lineage: Bacteria > Nitrospirota > Nitrospiria > Nitrospirales > Nitrospiraceae > Nitrospira_A. The sequence goes on along the minus strand of JACCYV010000033.1, from coordinate 12,937 downwards.
GGTAGCCGATGAGAGCCCGATGGTGACAGCGCAGCTCTTCGCAAGCGCAGTCAAGAACGCGCAGCGTGCCTTGCAGCGGCGCCATGAGGCCGAGCACGGCCCGGCAGAGGGTGGTTTTGCCGGAACCGTTCGGGCCGATCACCCCGACGAACTCCGATTCGGGAATACTCAACGAAAGATCTTCCAACGCGATGACGCCGGGAAAACCGAAGGTGGCGTGGTCGAAGCGAATAATGGGATGGGTCATGCGCGGTGGCGTTCGTTGAAGATGCTGGTTTGTCGGTCGCTGTCCGGTTGGAGATAGCGGTTAGGTCTGTTCGAGCGCCTGGGCCAATTGGAGCACATTATAATGGAGCATGTCGAGGTAGGTGTCGGTACCAGGCAGGCCTCCGGGCAAGGTAGTCAGGACGACGATGCGCGCGCCGGTTTCTCGTGCCAGCAGCTGCGGAACCTTTTGATTCAATTGCACCTCCGAGACAATGACGCGAATGTGGTCCCGTTTGATGATTTCGATCAGCGCATGAAGATGATGCGCTGACGGCTCACCCCCCGGTTGTGTGAGGATCGTTCCCGCAACCTGTATGTCATAGCGTCGAGCAAAATAGGGCCACGCGGGGTGGTGGACGATCACGGTTCGGCTCGAGACGTGTTGGAGTCGCTCGCTCGATTCCTGGTGAGTGCGAGCGAGGGCTTGGAGATAGGCCGCGGTCTTGGCCCGGTAATTCGTCGCATGGTCGGGGTCCGCAGAAATCATGGCGTCCGAGATGTGTTGCACCATCGTCGCAGCGGCTCCAGGGTCCAGCCACACATGGGGATTGCCCGTCGCATGGTGATGCACCGGTGCTGCGCCGACGGGTTCGGGATGATCCTGGATCAACTCGATCCCCTTGGAGGTCGTCACCACTTGTAACGCGGCGTTTCCCGCGTTCTTGACCAGCGAGGACACCCATACTTCGAGTCCGGCGCCGACTTCGAACAACAGCGCAGCCTTTCGAACCGCAACGAGGTCACTCGGCTTGGGTGAATAGGTGTGCTCACTCTCATAGCCGGTCATGAGCGAAGTGACATGTACATGCGATCCGCCGATGTGTTGTACCCAGTCTTTTAAGACCGGGAGGGTCACGACCACGTTGAGCGGCGCGGCAGCGGAAGCCACGGGGGCGGTGACGGAGAGGCTCCAGTGAAACAGTATCCCGGCGAGCATGAGAAGGACGAGCAAGAGCAGGCGCAACATCCGGCGGACGGTAACACTCGATTTTCTCAATGTCAACGCGGAGGTTCACGCAGTCGTGCCTGCGCGATGAAGCACGCTTGACCCCTTGCCGGGATTTCGATTAGCGTAGCGCATCGAATGACAGACGGATGTGTCGCGCGTGCGGTGATCGGGAGGGGCGGGATGAAGGTTGTCGGATTAATGTCCGGGACATCGGCAGACGGGGTGGACGCGGCGCTTGTGCGTATTGTCCGGCGCGGTCAGACTCCACGGATTACCCCCGTGGCCTTCGCGTCGTTGCCGTACCCGCAACCCCTCCAGCAACGAATCTTGGAACTCTCGCTCCATGGGCGTGTGGACGAAATCTGCCACATGAATATGTACCTCGGGGAATTGTTCGCGAAGGCGGCTTTGCGGGTGATTCACAAAGCAGGCCATCTCCCCACGGATATCGACTTGATCGGATCGCATGGACAGACGGTTCACCATTTGCCGAACGGGATTCGTGAGCCGGGCGTCGGCCTGGTCCGCTCCACACTTCAGATCGGTGAGCCGAGCGTCATTGCGGAACGAACCGGCATTCCCACCGTCGCGAACTTCAGGCCGCGCGATATGGCGGCAGGCGGGGAGGGCGCTCCATTAGTTCCGTATGCCCATGCGGTGGCCTTTGGCCATCCTCGACGAGGGCGTCTGGTGGTGAATATCGGAGGGATCAGCAACGTCACCTATCTGCCGCCCCGAGAAGGAAGAGCCGAATTGCGCGCCTTCGACACCGGCCCCGGCAACATGGTGATGGATGCGATCGTGCGGGAAGCGACCCGGGGAAAGCACACCTATGATGCCGGCGGCCGGTGGGGGCGACGGGGGACCGTGAGCGGGCGCCTGCTCACCGAGCTTATGGCTCATCCGTTCCTGGCGCGACGCCCTCCAAAGTCTACCGGTCGCGAAGAATTCGGCGCACCGTTTGTCCGACGTCTTTTCACGAAGCAACGCAAGGCGCGCCTGTCTATCGAGGATCTGCTGGCGACCTGCGCGGCGTGGACGGCGGAGACGATCGGCTCGTCTCGGCGGTGGGTGACCGGGGATGTTGATGATGTGATCGTCGGGGGTGGCGGGGTGTACAACCGCGCGGTCATGGAACATCTCCGGCAGGTGTTTGCGCCCGCGCCGGTGTCGACGTTTGACGATTGCGGATGGAGCAGCAAGGCCTTTGAAGCCACGGCATTCGCCCTATTGGCGCATGATACCTGTCATGGCCAGTGCACGAACATGCCGCAGGTGACTGGCGCCCGTCACTCCGTACTCCTGGGCTCGATGGTACCGGGTCGCCATGGTTTTCAAATGAAACGGCCGCGCGTTGTTCGTTGATCTGATCGGGTGTGTATGGATTGGCTCTATCCTCTCCTTGGCATTGGAGCGCTGGTCTTCTTAGGAGGCCTGGCATGGGAGAGTTTTGGGCGAAGGCGCCGTCCGGCTATTGTCTCAGACGGTTCTCCTGCCGGCATGAGCTTCGTCGCAAGGCCTCTGCTGACAGAACATGAAGCGCAGCTCTATAACCTGCTGCGACTGGCCGTGGAAGATCGATACTTGCTGTTCACGCAGATTCCATTGTGGAGTGTGTTGGATTTGCGACTTCCCTCCGGGACGCCGCCTACGGAGACCTTGCGGGAGCTCGCGCTGAAACGGGCCACCTTTGTGCTCGTGCATCCAGGCAGCCGGTTGGTCGAGAAGGTAGTGCAGGTGGAGAGGCCGGTGCCGGACGATGTGCCCGACGGGACCCAGGGCACGATGTTTGAGTCGGCTTTCCGTGCCGCGGGTGTTCAGCTTGTCAGGCTGAGCCCGCTTCACGGATATACGGTGTCGGGTCTCGTCACCGTGTTGGATCTTGCCGAGCCGGAATAGCGCCGGTCGTCGGCGGCGAGACGGGTACAGGAACGGGCAACCGGCATCAACTTGGTTCGGCAGCCACCGACTCATTCTTCGCTGCGGCTGCCTCCAGGGCCTTACGAGCTAAGTCGGCTTCCGCGCTGTCGGGATATTGGTCCGTCACGCGCGCATACATCATCAGGGCTTTTTCACGGTCGCCTTGTCTTGCATAGATCTGTCCGATCTTGAAAGTCGAGGCGGCGATCTTTTGGCTCAACGGATAATAGGAAATGACATTGAAAAACGATCCCAGTGCATCTTTGTAATGCCCGGTGCGATACTGGCATTCGCCCATCCAGTATTGGGCATTCGCGGAGAGCGCTGACTGTCCGTGCAGTTCGAGGAAAAATCGGAATCCGGCGAGCGCGGCGTCATAGTCTTTGTGTCTGAATTCCTCCATCACCCGATCGTATAAACGACGGGAGACATCAGGCGGTTGCGGTGGAGCTGCGAACAGACCGGGAACCGTCGCGAGGTTGCCAAGCAATACCAGTAAGGCGAGACTACCTCGCAACCGCCCAGACTTGAAGTGGGGTATTGCCATGGGTGTCCTTCTTTCTTGAGTGTTCACAAAGCCCGCCCTCAGCCGATCGTTGCGTCCGCGCCGATATGAAAGAAACGAACCAGTCAGCGTGGATCTATGAAACCGTTGTGAAATTGACTAGTTCGCAGGGCTGTAGGGAAGACGCTGTACAGGGATGCGGGGAAATCGGGGGTTCAAAACAGACCGCATTGTACGGAAAGCGCCGGCGTTGAGACCGAGACGGGTAGGTTGACAGATGGCCGGCGTCGCTTGTTGACGGTTCGCGTTCAACCAGGTGTGACGCGCGGTGTGAGCGTATCTGCCCACCGCGCCTGCCGGGACAGGGCTCTTTTCACGCCAAGGGGTCCGTGGAGGGTTTGAAGAATGCGAGAACGCTGCCGGTAAACTTTTTCAGCATCCTGTTAGCGGAGATCGAGAAGGCTGATATGGAAAGATCGCATGAGCCAGGGCCTGTCAGTGGGCGAAAGGAGCCACTCACCGACCCGCCGCCCAATCCTAAAGGGGGGCGGACATTGATTGTCGATACTCGAGATCCTCATGCCTATATCAACCCCAGCGCGGCGCTGAAAGAAGCCGGCGAAACTGATCAGGTATTTGTTCGCCCCGGTGTCTATGAAGATAAGGTCTTCGTCTCGGACCGTCCGGTCCTGCTCGTCGGCGCCGGACGTGACCATGTGCAAATCTACAGTCGTCGCGGCGGCCCGCTGTACCTTCAACGGGTACCCTCCGGCATGATCAGCGGGCTCACGTTCCGGTATGTGGGCAGCGATCAGCATTCTGCCATCAACGTCCTGGATTCGCTCTGTACGATCACGCAATGTCGTGCGACGGAAGGCGTGTTGTCGGGCGTTGTGATCTATGGCCCTGAGGCCCGCGTGACGTTCATCGACAATGAGGTCTGTTACAACCGCGAATCAGGCATCTTCGTCTTCGCCGGCGCACAACCGCGGGTCGCGCAGAATGTTTGCTACGGAAATCATCATTTTGGGTTAGCTGTGCGAGATCCGGGGAGCCATCCGGAATGTGTCCGCAATGTCTGCCACAATAACATGCTGAGCGGGATCTTGTTGTTTCACCATGCGGAAGCGTTGCTTCTCGATAACACCTGCCGGGACAATCAGCAGTGGGGCCTGGTCATGACTCCGGATACGCACCCGACCCCGGCTCACGAAGACCTGGTGACGTCCAATGTGCTGCTGCCTAATCCACGGGGATCATTAGTCGTTACCGAGCAACCCCTCGCAGATATCGGACGCTAGTAGTGCCGCTTCAATAATAACGTCGATCCAAGGCCGAGGTCGATGTTGAGAAAGGGGCAATCGTTCAACTCGAAGGTCAACCCTGAGGAGGGCGGGGGGATGGCTGGTGACCGGCCGGGGAATGAAATTGAAACCGGCTCCCGCCCTGATGTTTCGCGGCATACATGGCCTTATCGGCATGTCTCAGAAGTTCAGCGATATCCTGATCGTCCAATGGGTAGAGGGTGATGCCGATACTCGCGCCGATAGAGATACGATGCGGTCCAATTTCAAAGGGCGTACCGATTGACTCCACGATTCGATTCGCGACCACCGTCACGTCTGCCTCGCCGGAAATGCCTTCAAGGATGGCGGTGAACTCATCACCCCCCATGCGCGCAACCGTATCGACTTCACGGACACACTCCGTGAGCCGCGCGGCGACCACCTTCAGCACCTGATCGCCGACATCGTGCCCGAACGTGTCATTGACGGCTTTGAAGCGATCGAGATCGATGAGCAGGATCGCCAGGGGTTGATCCTTCCGTTTGCTGCGCGCCATGGCATGGACCAGTCGATCGCGAAAAAGGGTGCGATTGATCATCCCGGTCAACTGATCGTACTGGGCCAGGTAGGTGAGGCGTTCCTGTGCCCGCTTGCGTTCGATGGCATACAGAATGGACCGTGCGAGATAGTCCGCTCCGCCGTCTCCTTTCACCAAATAATCTTGAGCTCCATGCTGAAGCGCTTGAAGCGCGAGCGGATGATCATCGTTTCCGCTCAATACCACGACCGGCACACCGGGGCTGGTCGCCAACACTTGAGTGACCGTATTTAGGCCCTGGGTGTCAGGAAGCGAGAGGTCGAGGAGCACCACATCGAACCGGTCACGGCTCAGTCTGGCGAGGCCCTCCGCCAAGATCGAGGCATGTGAAATGTCGAATTGATCCACTGCCCATTCGGCAAGCAGATCTTGCGTGAGCCGGGCATCCACGGGGTTGTCTTCAACCAGGAGCACTTTGATCATGGCGTGTCGTTCGGCAGGCTGAAGGTCACCGGTCCCGCTACCTGGTCATTCAAAAAGTATAGCGAATTCATGTTCGTCGAGAAGCAGGGCATGAGAATCGACAGTAGAGGTTTCATCGCGATTGATGACGAGACTGGTTCGGTAAGATCAGGGGGGTTCATCTCTTTGGCCAGAGAAGGTTCCAGCGAGAGCCCGGCTTGAAAAGGATTCTAAACACGTCGCCTCGAAGCTTCAAGCACTAGCACCATTCCATGAGGTGTCTCGGGTTCGATGCAGGTGCCATCCTCCTGGTACAGCCTCGCAGAAGGATGGGCCGTCAGTACGCTCCGTGTACCTTCCCAGACTCACCAGCCATTGTCTCTATCAGCAGGTCGAATAGGAACGAACCAAGGTCCAAATCAGGCCAAAAGCTTCCCAAAATGAGGGTGATATGAAACACGAACAAACTGCCCCAAAAAATCGCGAAGAGCGAACAATAGCCTGGGCAGCCAGAACGAGGAGGTTGAGCGGCCGAATGCTGCGCGGGTGATCCTTACGCGCTGGCCCGCGCCTTATTTGTCGGGAAACCCGCCCGGGGCGAGAGTGAAATCTATAGATATGTCGGACCGGATCCTCGAGATGGCGAATGTACCGATTAACCAGCGATTCTAGCCGGCCGAATCCCAGGTGCGTCGTCTATCCATCGCCTGTCGACGGCGGAAGTGAAAGAGGCGGTTGAACGCTCTGCCTGGCGGTCTCACTGCCCACCCGACCCTTGCTCTTGGTCATGATCAAGGCAGAGTGGGACTTTCATCCGACCGTCATTTCAAGATAGGGGCACCGGCAACAAAAAGGCTGACGGTGCGGTCAGCCTTGGCGGACGATCTGTTAGGCCACTCAGCAGGCCTTGCGGGCCCGCTGTTTCAATGGGCCCTCGCAATATCCGGAAGAACCCCAATCTCACCGAGACACGGGAATTTCGGGCGCTGCAGGGTTTACTTGGTACATTGGCCCGCGGACCAGTTCCTGCGAAAAGTAATCGCGATACCAGAGAACCGTGCGTTCTAGGCCCCGATCGAAGCCGTGCGAAGGCTCCCAATCCAGGTGCTGCCTGGCCTTCTCGGAAGACAGCTCCATATGCGGGATCTCGGCGGTACTATTCTCATTCACCACCGGCTCAAATGGCGCGTCAAGCAATCGGCAGATCCGCCGCACAATATCGCGAACCTCGATGCGCTCGCCATAGGAGAAATTGAAGGCCTCTCCGTACAGAGCCGGGTTTTCTGAAAGCCGTTCAGCCAGGAGCAACTGCACGTCGACAGCGTCTTCAATGAAAAGAAAGTCGCGAGTGAACCGCCCGTTTGAGCGGAGGATGGGAGCCTCACCCTGCATGATGCTGCGTACGACCCCAGGGATCAAGCGGGTGAAATTGAAGTCGTAGCCGCCAAAATAATTCCCGCAGCGTGTGATGGCGACAGGACATTTGAAAATCTTTCCATAGGATTGCGCGGCGAAATCTTGTGACGCCTTGGCGGTTTCGTACGGATGTAACGGCTGGAGAGGCAGGTCCTCCCGATACGGTGTCGGCTGGTTGCCATACACCTTGTCGGTCGAACTGATCACGGATATGCAGGTGGGCCGATTCTTCCTGAGATAATCGAGAATCTGCCAGGTGCTGAGGGCCGAGGATTTGAAGCACTCCAACGGCTCATCGAGGACGCGATTGACATCCGCACCGTAGGCGGCATGAAAAAAGACGTCGATCGAATGCCGCTCGAAGATGCGTTCAATCACCCTCTGATCGTCCACACTGCCCCATTCGACCGACGCGCGGGTGTCCATGGACTCCATGAAAAACTGCGATTCGGGTTTGTGCGAACGGACCAGGGTGACGACGTGTGCTCCGTCATCCAGAAGTCGGCGGACCAACCAACCTCCTAAAAAGCCGGTCGCCCCGGCCACCAAGACTGTTTTTCCGAACCAGAAGTTTGAAGCCATTACATACCCTAGGCTATCGGGTTTCCCTATTGCAACCATATATAAAGCACACACCTCGGGCATTTGTGTCGTCAACGTGAAGGTGTCAGGTGCTCTGTAGCGGCGCAGCTCCCGCCTCAGGCGCATCTTCCTGACATGCTATTTAAATTCCTCGGTTCACTCCGCAGAGCCTCTAGCTTCCCTCCTTTCTCCTTGTGTACAATTCATCGTAGCTCAGGGTTTCGACGGGACCATCGCAGGAGCTCCTTCTCACGGTATGCCCCACCTCACTGGCAGGAGACACGATGTACACGAAAAATCCAACACAGAGCCCTGAGCCCGGACCGGAGGCCCCGCCTAATTCCTCGCGCCACTCTGTGAGCGTTATTTCGACAGCCGGTCCCCTCGCTCCTGCGCCGCTAGACGAGGGAGAGACGGCCACTATTCTCGCCGCATTGCATCAAAAAACTGCCGCACTTGAAGTTGAAGCGGCACGGCGGCAGGAATTGGAGCATCACCTTCGTCAGCGCGATGCTGAACTGGCGGATTTTTTGGAGAATGCCGTCGAATGTCTGCACCAGGTCGGGCCTGATGGCACGATTATGTGGGCCAACAAAGCTGAATTGGCCCTCCTGGGGTACGACGATCACGAATATATAGGCCGCAACATCGCTGCATTTCATACCGACCAGGAGGCCATTGCCGATATTTTGCGCCGCTTGCTTCGGGGAGAGACCCTGCACAACCATCCGGCTCAGTTGCGTTGTAAGGATGGCTCCATCAAGGACGTGCTGATCCACTCGAATGTACGGTGGGATGATGGCGCATTTAGTTATACGCGCTGTTTCACGCGGGACATCAGCGAGCGCAAGCGATGGGAAACGGAATTAGATCGGCGCGTGGAAGACCGCACCCGGGAACTCGTGGAATCCCGGGGGAAACTCCGTAAACTGGCAGCTGAACTCAGCCTGGCGGAAGGCCGTGTGCGAAAAACTCTCGCCGGCGAGTTACATGATTATCTGGCCCAGCTGCTCATCGTGACGCGCCTCAAATTGGGACAGGCGACACAGGAAGCGATGGCCTATCCCAAACTTCAACAATTGTTGGAAGGAGCCGACGGAGTCTTGGACGAAGCGATCACCTACACACGATCATTGATGGCAGAACTCAACCCCCCGATTCTGGGGTTTGGTCTACCCATGGGGTTGAAGTGGTTGGCTGAAAAATTTAAGACTCATCACATTGAGGTGGAATTGGATATTCCGGAAGCCCTGGAGCTACAGCTCTCCGAGAATCAGTCAGGATTACTGTTCCAGTGCACGCGGGAATTGCTCATGAATGTCGTGAAACATGCCAAGACTGATCGGGCCATGATCTCGTTGACTCGTGATGCAGAGAGCCTGTCGCTTCACGTGTCAGACAAAGGAAAAGGGTTTGGCGCGGCCACCGTACCCACCACGCTCACCACCGACCAATCGTTGACACAATTCGGCCTGTTTAGCATTCGAGAACGTATGGAGGCATTGGGCGGTCGTTTCGAAGTACGGTCCACTCCGAATCAAGGCACTCGTGCAAGTCTGTTCCTTCCTTTAGGAGAACTGGAAACCGTATCCCCTATCCAAGCCAGTAGACCGATGCCGATCATGCATGCCGAGATACAGCCACGTGGAGCTGCGGTCACTCTCCGTGTGTTGCTGGTTGAAGACCACGCACAATGGTGCGGCAGGGCTTGCGGGGTGTGCTGGAAGGTTATCCCGATATACAGGTAGTCGGAGAAGCAGCCGACGGGGAAGAGGCTATCGCTCAAGCGGATATCCTCGTCCCGGATGTCGTCGTCATGGACATCAATTTGCCCAGAGTCAATGGCATCGAAGCCACGAGGCAGATCAAGTCACGGAGGCCTCAAATCATCGTCATTGGATTGTCGGTGCACCAAGCCAGCCAGGTGGAATCGGCGCTCAAGGAAGCCGGCGGTACGTCCTATGTCACCAAAGATTCTGCAGCTGCCTCTCTGTATGAGGCGATTCAAATCGCAGTGCGAGAAGCCGCCTGAAACTCATCGCCAACGTCCCTCAATAGGCGGTGTGGCTGCATGTTATTGAGACAGGTAGAGCGCATACTAAAGTCAGACCCCTTTCTCTTCGACAGTGCCTCAGCAGTTCCTGAACACCCGTAAGCCCTCTTTCATCCAGACTCCGATCATGCCGGCAATATGTAGATGCCACCCAAGGCAACCAACTATCCGCGTAGCTTCCTCACAATTACAAAGAATTTCATGTAGCCCCCGATGCTCCTCACCAATTTTTAGCTATTTCGCACATCATCCAGAGAGTATGTGGTGGTGTGGATTCCGGGTCACATCCCGGTAACAGTCGGCACAATCGGCGTCTCACATGAGTATCGAGGTCGGGACGATAACGGCTGTAAGTGATTGGGAGAAAAGAGAGAAAGGTTGGTTGCGAAGAGAGGATTTGAACCTCTGACCTTTGGGTTATGAGATGGTCAATGGGTGATTTGCTAGGGCCTTGATCTTTCGTTTGGTTTCTCGCTTTATATAATTAAATCAGCAGTTTGCTAGGTTCTATAATGGTCCGATTCTTCTAATGATTCGGTTCTATTTCGGCGGGGTGTAGCACAAATTTATATATGGACCCAGCCTCCGGTACAACGGCGGGTACTACGCGATGAACCACAATGCAGGGCTGCGTTTATATATCCGGCTTCTCGATGGACAACCGATGTGTCCGGGCCTTGATGCAATACGCGCGCGTTCTCCTCATTAGCACAACGGCCTCGTCCGGGCCGATAATTTGTCCAGGGTTTGAACGCGCCGGGTGTCCCTGTGGTGTCATCACGGATGCTCCGCGCTGCACTCCTCGGTGTGAATCCTTCTGTGAGACGGCTCGTCTCTCCTCGTGAAGACCGGTTCGCCCCCTGCCTGCACCTAGGCAGGTTGTCGATACACATCATCAGGGGCCAACAAGGCCCAGATCACCCGGGCGTTTTTGTTGGCCAAGGCCACCGCGGCGACATTGGTGCCTGTGCGGCGTTTGAGCGCCCACAGCCACCGCCCCTGCGGATCAACCCTCCGCTCGGCACGCTGCACGACGGCTCGCGCCCCATGAATCAGGAGCGTCCGCACATACCGACTGCCTCGTTTCGAAAGCCCGCCTAACTTTTCCTTGCCCCCACTGGAATATTGCCGAGGCACCAGCCCCAACCACGCCGCCAGATGCCGGCCGTTGTGAAACGCCTGAGGCCGACCGACGGTCGCCAGCAGTGCCGTGGCCGTCAACGGACCAATCCCCGGTACCGCGGCCAGTTTCCGGCAGACCGGATGCGCCCGATACACGCCATCCAGCCGGTGCGTCACCCGCTCGATGCGCGACTCGAGATCCCGCCGTTGCTCATACAATTCGGAGAAGGTCTCTCGGGCAAACGCGGTCAATCCCGACTCCGCGTCATCTAGAAACCGGACCAAGGCAGGCCGGACCTTCTCCGGGGATGGCGCAATCACCAACCCACGCTCGGCCAACAGGCCCCGAATCTGATTCATGACGGCGGTCCGGTGTTTCACGAAGAGCGATCGCGTACGGTGCACCGCCTGCAGATCGGCTTGTTCCACGGTCTTGATCGAGACAAATCGCATGGTGGGCCGACTGACCGCTTCGCAGATCGCTTCCGCGTCTCGAGCATCATTCTTGTTGGTCTTCACAGAGGGCTTGACGTACTTGGGGCTCATCAGCGTGACGGTATGCCCGAGCTGTTCAAACGCCCGACCCCAGTGATGCGCACTCCCGCAGGCCTCCCTCCCGATCCCACAGGGCGGCAGACTCGCCACCGCCTCCACCAACTGACTGCGCTTCACGCGTCGGCTGAGCACCGCATGCCCTCGCGCATCCCCATCCCGTGCAACTGAAACACATTCTTCGCCAAATCGATCCCCAATGTCGTGATGTACATAGCTCCCTCCCTTCTTCCTGACTATGAGTGGGCGTGGCGCGCTCAACATCACCCATCTTGCCTCGGGTGAGGCTCGTGTTGGAAGAAGGCTGGGTCCATTTCATTAGCACAGGAAGCTGGGGGGGAACTCCTTTGTTAAGATTTGGGAATGGCAACCAGGCAATACGTGCATGCTGTGAGTATACCGGCCATGTCGATAAAAGCACTACAGGGGTTTAAACTAGTAGCGTCGGGACAAATTACACGTAATAGTCTTGCGAGGCGAGGAGCACTCGCTACGTTTCCACCAAGAGAAGGGCGAAATGGACATTTTAAGCCAGAACTGGAGAGCCACCGTTAAGAGGATGCTGCCCATCTCCACGGTGAATTTTATCCGGGGGTTACGTCGTCCGCGCGTGAACTTCGGCGATCTAGGCGGGATCCCGATTAGCAGGGACTGGGGCTTTGATCGCGGAGCGGTAATTGATCGATACTATATGGAACGTTTTCTAACAGAACATCAGGACGCCGTCCGGGGACGCGTTCTCGAAATCGAGCATGACTGCTATACACAAAAGTTTGGGTCTGCCGTGACTCACTCGGACGTGTTGTTTGTCTGGCCTGACTGGTGACAATGTGACTTTCGTTCGCGCGAATGCTGTCAGTCAACTGGAGAGTGATTGGGGAGGAGCCGAACGATGTGAAAGTAGGGGAACCAGAAGCAGTGTTGAGCTGTGCCGTGATCGTGGAATGATCCATGACCAACCGGCCTCCTCGAATTACAATCGGACCGCTAACTCTGTTATGAAAACTTGGATCTCCTGTATTCACCTCGGAATGCACCATCCTGATGGTCCCTAACGCGGGCGAAGCGATCCCGCTGGGGACGGTGCCGGCGCGCACTTCGCCTCGCGACGCTACACGAGCTCCACCCCGCCGGCTGCTTTGACGGTGGCTCCCGACAGATTGATATTCCCGCCCACCAGGGACAACGATCTATGTGGTTCATTCGCTGTGGGACTTGCCTCGTGCGTGTCCAACGTCGCCCCCTGCACCGTAATCGGGCGGGGATTGGAGTTCAAAAAGCCAAA
>JACCYV010000026.1 GCA_013696305.1 Nitrospira sp. | reverse complement strand
ACCTCAGGCCAGTATCGCAGGAGGCAGATGGATCAAGGTAGCGGGTACGTTCAGCAGGAAAAGTTCCGGGGGGCGCTGATCGAGTAGACGAACGCCGCGCGGGCCACCCCTGATAATCCTGCCCTCCCTTGTAGCTTGCGAAGGTGGCTTCGCAGGTCGTGCAACTTGATCCGACTTACACGGACGCAACCGGGTTCCGGAGAAAGCGGTCGAGCGCGATCCGATGACGCTGCGGCCCCTGTTTTTCCTTGCGAACATGGTGGACATGGAGCGAGTGTAAGCTTCGCGATTGGGAGCGGCGGTTGCAGCAGAAACCGCCGTCCGGTACAGTAATGTAGTCTGCCCTGTCGCGCCCGTTGCCGGAGGGCTTCGTCCCAGTACACCGTCACAAGGAGAGGCACGGTGAGTCGTAACAAGCTGGTATCGATCGCACTGTTATTGTGGTATCTAGTGGTGTCGATTTGGATGGCGCAAGCTCCCGTCGATCCGCAGTTCTGGCTGATCGCGAGCATTCTACCGGCCCTGTTCGTGATCCTGCTGATTATCACCCACCGGGTTCTTCCATTGTCCCATGCTTCCTATGGTCTCATCACCGCCTTCCTCACCTTGCATACCATCGGCGTGCACTACACCTATGCCGAAGTGCCGATGGGTTTGTGGATGGACCAGGTGCTGCATCTGGGGCGCAATCATTTTGACCGCATCGTACATTTCAGTTTCGGCTTTTTGCTGGCATATCCCATGGAAGAACTGTTTCGCCTGAGCGCGACGGTGCAGGGGTGGGTGTTGTACTATCTGCCCGTCATGACCGTCCTCGGGTTGAGCGGACTTTGGGAAATTCTCGAATCGTGGGTGGCGAGCGCCGTCCATCCGGAGCTGGGCATCGTCTATCTCGGCTCGCAGGGTGATATCTGGGACGCCCAGAAAGACATGACGGCCGCCTTGTATGGCGCCTTGCTCTGCATGACGGGACTTCTAGTGGTGCGCGCATTGCGAGGGGCCCGGTCGATGCTTGAATCTGAAGAGGCGCTCTCGGAATAGCCATACGAGATGATGGATACGACCAGAGACCGGGATGGGACGTACCAGGACAACCGGCGTTTCATGACGGGGCTGGCGCTGTCGTATGGGCTGTTCTGGATCTGGATGGCGATTGATCCGGTCGATCGTCAGGATTGGCTGTTGGAGAATCTGCTCACGGTAGGGTTCGTGGCGGCCCTGGTCCTCACGTATCGGCGGTTCGCCTTCTCCCTGACTTCGTACTGCCTTATTGCCATCTTTCTGATCTTCCATACCATCGGTGCCCATTACACGTATGCGGAAGTTCCCGCTGGGCACTGGCTTCAACAGGCGTTGGACTTAAGTCGTAATCCCTTCGATAGGATTGCGCATTTTGCTTACGGGGTTCTGTTGGTCTATCCCATACGCGAGCTGCTCGTGCGCCTGGCCGGTGTGAAGGGGCTGTGGTCTTTTTATTTGCCGGCGAGTGCTGTTCTGGCTCAGGGCGGATTGTTCGAAGTGATCGAAGCCTTCGTCGCGATGATCGTGAGCCCCGAATTGGGAAGCAAGTACCTCGGGACGCAAGGAGATGAGTGGGATGCGCAGAAGGACATGGCAGCCGCCTTCGCCGGCGCCCTCCTCACCATGGCCTACGCCTTTGTGTTATTCAAAGGCAATAAAGGCAAGCCCATCAAGGCCTTGTCGGCGTGATCTGTCTCGTGAGGTGAGTAGTGCCCGTCGTCGAACCTGACTTTCGCTCAGGAGTTTCGCCATAAGCGTTGCAGTCATTGCTATCTTCCTGCTGATAGGAGGACTCAGGCACGAGTATAGACCAACAGTAATTAGGACATGACTGTTGGATCGACTGATTAGTGGCGGGCCATTGGCTCCGAATTACGGGTTTTGGGAAGTGCGCTGTCGGCCAACATCTCGTCACGTATTTGAGCAAGTGCTTGCCCCATGGCGTGATTGAGACGATCCCCGGGCTTCCTTTCGTCATTGGGAGTGTAATCTTCGTCAAACTTCGCATGGCCTGAATAGGTGCCGACCTGTTCACCGGTCGGCTTCAACAGCATCATCGTGATGCGCATCTCACCGTTCGTCGTATAGGTGTTCACCCGGAAAAGGCTTGCGAGCTTGTCTGAATAGTACGGCACATAGGTCCATAATTTACGGCGATCATGCTCGAAAAATTGCTCCACACGACCGGTGAGGATGAGGTCGGATTGTGGGTCATAGGTGCTCACTTTTCGAAACACGTGGTGAGCCGACAGCTCCGCCACGACTTGCTCGGTGAGTGCCTGGGTCAATTTAGACGGAGGTCTATTCTTATAATCCTCTGCGACCACGCCGAAGGGGGTGTGTCCGGAGACGAGTTCGTCAGTCGCGGTGAATGGATGTACCTCCACGGCGGCATCAATTGAGCGATGGAAAGAAGAGGGAGGAAGGACCAGACGTGGTTCATAGGTCGTCGAACATCCCCCCGCCAGCGCAATGAGTATGAACCCGCTGAGCATAGAGGAAATTAATTTGTTCATGATTACACCTGTGGGCGCGGTTTGAGCATCGGTCACTCCATTAAGACAGCAAG
>JACCYV010000378.1 GCA_013696305.1 Nitrospira sp. | reverse complement strand
CTTCATCTGTGCGAACCCGGCCCGGCAGCAGAAAAACGTACCGCGAACATTGGTGTTCATGACCTCGTCGAATGCCCCGGTCGTCGTCTCCGCGAGTTGACGGCCCCCGAAAATGCCGGCATTGTTCATCAGAATATCGATACGCTGAAAACGCCGGACCGTTTCAGCCATGAGCCGCTCGACCTGACATTCATCGGCGATGTCGGTTTGCAGGGGCAGCGCCCTACCGCCGGCAGCCTGAATCTGCAACACGGTTTCTTCGCATTTTGACAACCGTCGGGCTGCCACCACCACCGTCGCACCTTCTTGGGCAAACCGTAATGCGATAGCCTTGCCGATACCGCCGCTGCTCCCGGTCACTATCGCAATTTTATCTTTCAGACGCTCCATGAGTGCCTCCTATTGTACGTGCCGGTTACCATATGCACGGTTCATCCTGTCCTTGAGTTAGGACAGTAGAACGGCGTAGGCCCTGTTTAATCGGCTCTCCTGCAGGTTCCGGAGTAATCGGCGAACAGGATTGGACAACCAATAAAAGGAGAAATTCAGGTGAATTGAGCGGGCGGATTCTGACTGACAGCCTAGCCGGCTTATTCGGGATCAATCAGGAGTGGCAGCAGATGCGATGCCCTAACTCCGGTTCTTCACGCGAGAGGTACTGCGATCGACATTGTTCCCCAATACTTTGCTGACGCGCTCCAAGGCATCCTTTTCTGCCGCTTCGCGCGTCGCACAAGGCCCGGTCGCAACCGATTGTTCTTCTATACCGCATCGAACGACCCCCACGACCGTCCAACGCCCATCGTCGAGGGCCTGATAGGTCAGATGCACCTGGCACCCGGCAATCTGGATATCTTTTGTGTCTTCGGGCATGGGGTCAATCCTCCGGGTCGTTTGACGCTTGCCTGCGTCGCTGAAAAGGTCACGCACCAGGGTAGCGCGAAATACCCGGGAGCCATACTAGGAGGAACCCCGAGGGCTGCTTGACACACTTTTCCCTTGAAGGGTTTCATACGGCCCGTCTCATTTGCTCATACCAACTAGGCCACTGCGAAAGGAGCACGTCGATGCATCAACGGAAGACCGCCGCCTCTCTGGAGCCGCCCACGTGCGATGATCTTCTTATCTGGGACACGTGGATGTCGGTCTTCCATTTCCCGACCCTCACGGTGGCCGACGAGCTGGGACTATTTACCTATCTGGACAAGGCTCCCGCGAGCGCCGAGGAAGTGGCCAAACACTTCGCCTTAAGCCCCCGTGCCACCGAGTCGTTGCTGGGCGTGCTGAGCTCCCTTGGATTTGTGTCGCAGCGGGGGGGAACTTTTTACGTCACCGAGGTGACGAGAAACTTCCTACTCCCGGAGAGCCCCTATTATTGGGGCGGCCTGCTTCAGCTCGTCCGCAACATTCCGTTCACCCATTCGTCCATTTTGGATGCACTCAAGAAGGATCAGCCGATCGGCTACGAAGGCAAGGATGTCTGGGAGACGCACGAAATTAATCCTGAGCAAGCCAGGGCGTTCACGGCGGCAATGCACAGCCACTTATTTTCTGCGGCGACTGGAGTAGCCCGGCACGGCAACTTCAGCGGCGTCAAAAAATTCCTCGACATCGGCGGCGGATCGGCCTGCTTTCCCATTGCGCTCGCCCAGCGCTATCCGGACATGCGCTTCACGATCATGGAACTTCCCGTGGCATGCACACTCGCGGAGAGCTATGCGGCGGATTTTGGATTGGCGGATCGAATCGATACGATGGCGGTAGACCTGTTCCGAGATGCCTGGCCCACCGGCTATGACGCGGTGTTCTTCAGCAATATCTTCCACGATTGGGACTGGAAACGCTGCCGTCACCTGGCGGCACAAAGTTTCCAGATCCTGCCGAGCGGGGGACGCATCTACCTGCACGAGATGCTCCTGGCGGACACCAAAGACGCGCCGCTCACCGCCACCTCTTTCTCGATGAATATGATGTTTTTCACGCTCGGCAAACAATTTACCGCCGCCGAACTCGAAGCACTGCTGAAAGAAGCGGGATTCCATGAGATCTCGATCGTCCAGACGTATGGCTATTATTCTCTCGTCAGCGGCCGGAAACCGTGACGGTTGAAACCGCCGATCGGATTCACCAAACGACTCTCAGGCTTGCTCCTACCCCGCGAGCAACCGCCGCAACCAGGATGGCTGCCCGTCGAAGTCACGCTGTTTCGACCTTCACGTCCGTCGTGACCGAGTTCGCAATGAAGCAGCCGTGATGCGCTTCTTCATGGAGAGCGGTCAACTGTTCAGGAGTCGGCGTCGTCGGCCCGCTGAATGCCACCGTCGGGCGTAAGATGACGAGCGTGACCGCCAACCTGCCCTGCGCATTCTTCTCTACGAACCCCACGGCAGGATCGCTGTACCGGTCCACGACGAATGTCTTCTTCGCGGCCATCGCCAAAAACGTCAGCATGTGACAGCTCGATAGAGCGGCAACGAAGGCCTCCTCGGGATTCATCTGAGCGGGGTTGCCGCGATAGGCCGGCGCAGCCGACGCAACGACCTTGACGCCACCGTCGGTCACCCATACATGGTTTCGATTGTAGGTGTCATACGTAAAGCTATCGCTCTCTCTCTTCCATTCCAGCATGATTTTATGTTCAGCCATGAGGTCCTCCGTATTCTGACGCCACCGACCTGAAGAAGAACCTGTTCCCAGTCCACTTGATCGGCAACGATAGGCTAGTCTGGCGGAGGAAGAGTGTCAACGGAAGGAACGCCTGCATACAATGCTTTCAGAGCACGGCAAGCCTGAATTACGGAGTCTCGATATCGTCCTATATCCATCTTCGCACCAGACTTCGATAGGATAGGAACGCCTGCCCGAATAATGAAGTGAGCGCCTGCTCCTCCGGTTCGATCTGAAAGCGATTCATATAGACGAACGCGGGAAGGAGCAGAAACTAAACGCCGGGGCCGTCCGCGTGACCAACCACATGAGGGCTCCCAGGAGAAGCATGAGCACGAGAGGAGGAATCTTCAAATCGAGAACGTACATAGATGCCGCCTTTTGGTGATCGATGGTTGACAAATGCATGATGCGACCGGCGACATCCCTACGATCCGCGCGATGTGTCACAGCAGTGACTGGTGAGCTTTCCTGGCATCGCCTGTTTCTGACATTTCCGGAACGGCGCGTGGAATCAGGCAGCAAGTCGAAGTATCCTGCAAGGGGCATTGCGCGTGATTTGGAACGTGTGGCCGGCATGCGTGGACTTGTGCGGTCCAAGGCTGTCTGATGTACCGTGACGCGCGGCAAGAATTTCATCGAGTTCGGTCCCTGCCTAGCGACTCTCTCTCGATCCTTGCTTCATTCAACGACCCAACGCCCATGAAGCTTGATCGCGTCGTACATCGCTTCAGGGGCGAGATCGGCACCATTGGGCCACTGCACAGCCCCCATGGCAACTCGTACCTGTGAGAATACTGCCGGGTCGCACAACGACTCGAACACCGTGCTCCGGATGTGAGGAGTGTCCAGGAAGTTCCGTAGGTCGACATCACCCGCCGTACCATCGACACATGTGACCATCAAATGGCGGTCCGGCGTGGCATTCACAGAAACCACGCGCCATGGCACGACATGTCGAATCGACGGTTCTACGTCAGGGGCTCGATTGGCTTGGGGGATTTGAATCGAAGACCGCTTCACGTTCTCCATAGAGAGCATGAGAGAGCATGGAAGTGCGGCGGATTATGATCCCGCCAGAACATTTGAATCACGATATAATAGAACACGCTGATGGTCGGCATAACAGCCTTCTCCCACATCTCTAGCGTCCAGAAAACGGCCTCGCACCGTCCATCATGAGGTCATTCTACAGAGGTTGAATGATGAAAACTCGTAAGCGCAGAACACCGATGAGCAGGCCGCATAGGTACTATCCAGACGAAAGCTCGGCCGAAAGGCTCTTTGAATCTCCTCCCACTCTTTGGACCACTCCTCGGATATGAAGCAAGCTTGTCACTTCCTAATCAAGGTGCCACTACGTGATTGCAACGAATGGGGTCGACTGTCTCTTGTCTCACAAGGTGTGAGCGGCAAAGGCATGCTCGCCGAGAGTGGCGCGGGCCACGTCGATGAGATGGCGATGGTGCGTGAAAATCATGACCTGTTCCCCCTCGGCGAACCGTGCCAGCGCCAGCAGGATGTTGGCCGCGCGCTCGTCGTCGGACGTGATGAGCGCATCATCGAGCACGAGCGGCATCTGGGGATGAGACGAACGCCGCAATTCCAACGCCGCCAACCGCAGAGCGAGATACAGTTGATCCGCCGTGCCTTCGCTCATTTCCTCGATCTTGATTCGTGATCCTCCCGCCCGCTGCGCGCACAACACCGCTTTTTCTTCCGTCTCGTCCGTGATCAGCCGTTCATAGGCGTTGCCGGTGATGAGCGAGAAATATCGGGAAGCAGCGGTGACCATGGGGGCCTGCGCCCGTTCTCGAAAACGATTCAAGGCTTCCTGCAACAGCGCACGGGCAAGTCTCAATCTTGCCCATGGCCGTATGGCTGCGCGATAACGCGCGGCGGCTGATTCCATGGCCTCGCGCGCCATGGCTGCGCGGTCGGACGAATCGATGCCCTCCAGCGCGCGCCTGGCCTGCTCTTCGACCTGCCTGGCGGAGGCCTGCTCCTGCTCGCGAACCCTCATCTCTTCTGCGCAATACCCTCGCTCGCTCTCGATGGCGAGCGAATCACGGCCGGCGAGGCGCTGACGAAGCTCTGCTTCAGGGCGAGAAGAGGCCTCGGCTATTCGCCGGCGCAACTCGGAGAGTGTCTTACGCGCCTCACGCTTGCGGGCAGCCGCTTCTTCGAGTTCCGGAAGTGAGTCGATCGTCTCTACAGCAGCAACGGCGCACAATCTCGCATGAACTGCCTGTTGCGCGGCCCGTTCCAATTCAGCCTGACGTGCTTTCTCCCGTGCCTTCACTTGATCGCGGAGCAAGGTCTTCCGCTCTTGATCGCGGACTCGTGAGGCAGCCAGTCTGGTCTGCAATCGATCGGCAAAGTCCTCCACTGCCAGGGGGACCGGCTCACCGAGTAATGCGGCAACCTGGTTGGATTGCGTGTCGAGGTCATCGAGGATGGCCTGCACCTGCGCCTTCCGTTGTTGCGCGTCGCTCAATGTCGCAGCCTGGCGCGCTACGCCGTCAAGTTCATCGAGACGTGCCTCGATGGCCTCAGGAGCCGTGCCGGATGGCAAGAACAGCCGGGCCTGCCACTCCTGTAGTGCTGACAGGTGGCGCTGCAATTCGGCCTCGCTATCGGCAAGGAGACTTCCCACCTTCTCGCGTTCAACCCGCTGGTTGCGAGCTGCTTTGGTTTTCGCACTCCGGTCTGCTTCAGACTCGACTACCTGCTTCTCCCAGCCCACGCCCTGCTCGATGATCGAGGGCAACGCATGGGCATCTCCGGCGTTCGTGTCTGTCACAAGATGTCCAACGGCCCGCATTGCTTCAGTAATTCTCGAGGCGGCTTCCCTTGCTTCGGCCAGCAACCGATCTCGATCGGCACGCAAGGTCTCGACCCGCTCGGCCAGCTGCAGGGCTTCATGCCGCTTCCCCTGCCATTCGCGTAATGGTTCCGGATCGAGGTTCGGCAACCCCGCCTGACTGAGCCGCTGCCCCCAGGCCGCGAGCAGATCTCCACGGCGTGCAGAGAGAGCCGTCATTTCACGCTTGATCTCCACCCGTCGCGCTTCCATCTGCTCCATCCGGACCGAACATTCCTCGACCACGGCCGCCCGCCTGGCATCGGCGCGCAGCAGATCCGCCTGTCGATCGGCTTCCTGTCCGGCTGCTTCGAAGGCCTCCGGCAATGTCCGCGCGGCATCAAAGCTCCTGGCGAGGTCTTTCTCATCCTGATGCCGGTCGATGTAGCCGCGGCGGATCAAGCGCCAGCCTTCATCGCGTCTTGCGCGGGCAAGACGTAGCGTCTCGGCGGTGATCACTTCCCCTTCGGCGGCAAGCTGGCGCTGGCGAAGACGTTGCCCGTCCAGATCCCGTCCCACCAACTGCAATTCATCCCGCATCTTCTTGAGCTGTTCATCAACGTCCGTCAGCTCCTGTCTCGTCTGTGCGATTTGAGAGTCCAGAATGTGCCGGGTACGCCTCAGGTCCGGCTCGGTGGCAATGCTTAAATCCGACAAGGCCAGTTCAAGGCTGCGCTCTTGTTCTCGAATCTGGCGATCCAGCTCGGCTCTCTGTCGAGCCACGTCGCCGAGCGATTGCGCGGTCCGTATCGTCGCCGCCAGAGCTTGGCGAGTGATCGGATCAGTCATGGCAGGCAACTGGTCCGATTCTGCATGCAAGGTTTGATCGAGCGCTTCGGCGCGCTGCCGGTATCCATCGAGCCGCTCGCTGAGCAGACTCACTTGTGCCAAATGCGCATCCAGCGTCACGCGGTCGGCATCGGACGGAACGGCCGGCAACAGATCGCGCAGCGCTCGTCCCGGTGCGAGCCGTGCTGCGATCATCGCCAGATCATTCTCGAGCTTTGCCATCACCGAATGCTGCTGTTGCAGCTCGATACGGTGATGCGCCGCCGCCGCAACCCCGGACAGCAGCCGTTCGATCGCCTCCGCATGGGCGAGCAGCAGCGGTTCCAACACCAACGCTTTGAGCGCGAGGGCGCACCCCTCGAGTTCGACCTCCGTCTCGCTCAAGGCCTGCTGCGCATGGGTAACGGCTTGCGTCGCCGCCAGTCGTTCTTCGCGCGAATTCTCAGCAAGGTCTGGAACCCCGGCGAGTTCATGAACAACAGTCGCGACCCGGTCATGCTCGCGCAGCAACGGCTCGACCGTGCGCAGTTCGGTCAACTCGTTCTCGCGCCTGCGCAAGGCCTCCAATTTCTTCGTCACGTCGTCGAGGGTAGCTCCTGCCGTTTCATGCGCACGATTCAGCGTTTGCCAATCGGCGGGTTTCGTCTGCGCCTGCCGCCAGGCCTGCCGCTGGTCATCGAGTCGGCGGCGCGCCTCGTTGATCACCGCGTTCTGAGCGCGGCCGTGCGGGCTATAGAGCTTCTTGGCATCGATTTCCAATGCCGCCAGTAACGCCGCAATCCCACTGGTTCCCGCGCTGGCCTCGAACAGGGCCGAACCCAGATTACCTTCGCCGCTCAGGAGTACTTTGCCTCCTTCGCGCAGACGCACATGGGTGAGTCCGAACATCGCCTCGAACTCGGCACGGTCTAAACCACCGGTCAATTCTCGTTCCTGTTGGCTTTCTACTGTAAGGGCTGGATCAGGCTGTTCCGTGACGATATCGAGACGCGCAAGCGTGGCGCCTCTTCCCTTACGCCGGACTAAGCCGATTCTCTCTCCCGCCTGGTCCATGAAGATGCCGGCAATACGCAGATCACCGGGCGCGTGGAGAAAGTGATCCGGGCTCCGTACCGGAATGCCGAACCGCAGGTCCATCATGGCTCGTAGCGCCGAGGACTTGCCCGCTTCATTGGGCCCGTACAGCAGATGCAGATCGGTCGGACCGGTGGAAAAATCCACCGTCTTGTTGGTGAAAGGGCCGAAGGCCTGCAACAACAGCCGGATGAGCTTCATGCGCCTTCTCCCGATGCAGCCAGGCGAGCCAATACCGTCGCCTCCGCATCCATCAAGAGGCGTTTCAGTTCGGCAAGATCGTCGAGTATCGGCACATCTCCCGCCGCGACTTCCTGCGGCATCGAGGTGAACAGATCACCCAGCTCAGCCTGCGCACAGCGCGTCAACTCTGTCTCATCGCCAAGAATCGAATCGACGAGCCGCACGAGTTCACCCACGGCATCCTGCCGTTGCGCAATCCGGGCACGATCGAGCGGCGTCGTGAGGGCGAGCCGCACCTGTTCGATCCAGATCTCTGCCTCGCCGATATCCTGAGCCGCCGCATACATCGCCGCTGCCAGGGTGCCGGGCTGGTCGGCTTCCAGCCGATGCAGGTCAGTCGAGCCGGTCAATGTCACACGCACCGCGTGCAGTCGATCCGTGGCCCCCGTGAGCACCGGCTCCAGTGCCTGACGGAACGCCTCGCTCAGCGCATCCAGCCGCTCAACTCCATCGAGTGGAATCGCCACCTGACTCCAGCGGACAACATCCAGTGCAACGAATTCGGTTTCGATCCGGCCTCCCTCCACCGTCACCAGCTCGCAGCCCTTGGGTCCTGTTTCCCTGGCATGACGGCCTTGGAGATTTCCAGAAAAGACGATGAGCGGCCGATTATTCAGCACCTCACGCGCGTGGACATGCCCCAGCGCCCAATAGTCATACCCCTTGGCGATCAAGGTCGGCAGATCGGTCGGCGCATAGGTATCATGCCCGGCGCGCCCGGTCAGGCTCGTGTGCAGCAGGCCGATATTGAAGAAGCCTGGGACAGGCGGGGGATAAGACGGAACGAGGTCTTCATCCACGGCACGTTCTGGAAAGCTGCGCCCATGAATGGCCACCGACAACTCATCGAGCCGCACTGTCTGGGCGTTACGGCTGGAAAACACCGTGACATTTGGCGGCAGGGCCAACTGCTTCGAGATCACACCCTGGGCATCGTGATTGCCTTGGACGATGAACGCGCGGATGCCGGCGCGTTCCAACCGTACCATCTGCCCCCGAAAAAACAGGCCGGT
>JACCYV010000372.1 GCA_013696305.1 Nitrospira sp. | reverse complement strand
GAGAAGGCTGCCGGCGGTGATCGAGACGCTGTGGGACACTTGAATCGGCGGGGGGGTTTGGCGGTGTTGCAAGGCATCGCTCACTTGCGCGGGAATATCTTGATACAGACTCCCCCCACAAGCGACGGTCATGGCTTGCATGCCTCCGCAAATGGCAAGAGTTGGGATGCTGTCGCGTATAGCCAGATGGACCAAATGCAGCTCAAAATTGGATCGCCGCTCGGCCACGACCGGAAATGTGTATTGCTGCCGCTCCCTATATAGCGTCGGGCTCAAATCTGGTCCGCTTCCTGTCAGGAGCAGTCCGTCGATTCTTTGAAGGAGGCGTCGACGCGAAGCCCGGTCGGCAACAAGCGGCAAAATCAATGGCACGCCCCCGAGTTCCTCAATGGCTCGGACGTACCGAGCCCGCAAAAAATACGTCGGTTCCTTGCCGCCCCACTCCTGGCGATCGCCGGCATTGAAGTCGGGCGTGACTCCGATGACGGGTTTCATGTTAGCGAATCGGTTCCAAGGGGAGCGGTACGGGTTCCTGCGGAGTGTACTCGACGGTGTCCCGCGCTGGGACGCCGAGAAAGCGAATTGGCTTATCGCCCTTCAGGTGTTCGGGTGTGATGATGTAGGTTCCGTATATGCTGGGGATCCAGATGTTTTTGGCCGTTTGTTCACTGCCTCCCGAGAAACCATACGCCAATCCGCCGACCACTCCTCCGCCGACCGCGAAGGCCAATTTGAGCGGAAAGTAGATAATGGTCGCCAGTGCGGATCCTGCCTGAATGCCCACACCCGATGGGGTGGCGTCGCTTGAGGAGACGGGCACATTAGAGGTATTACTCGACTCTTGCGCTAACACGGGCGCGACGATGAGGGCCACAGAACAGATCATGACCAGACTCAGGACGAGGGCGCTTGACCAGAAGCTGCGTCGTCTTTTGAAGGACCTATTGACAGAGACGTTCACGTTAGCTGCCTCCTTCGTGCTGAAGTTCGAATTCGTGTGGAAAAATAAGTGCCGATGGGTTGTGCGCGATGCGATTGCTTCTTTGTCGTTATAACAAATTCACCATCAATTTCAAACCCCTTCCGGGTTCGCCGCGGTCTCGACTTCCCTATCAAGTGTCAGGCATGCTCTCCAAATCGAGTTCCAGACGAATTCGATCGGTCAACTGTTCCGGCTCCTCGTCGATGACATGATTCAGTTCGGCTTCGAATGCCTCGGCTGCGATCATTTGATTCTCCTGCTCCAGCCCCCTGTGGAGGGCCACATTGAGTGTGCAGGTACAGAAGGCTTGAATGAATAGATCATCGGCCCGGCGTCGCACTTCGTCGTGATCCGTCTGCCCGACTCCTTGCAGGAGCCCCGCGAGCCAGATCCTAAATCCCATCCGTTCACAAGCCTGTGCGAGGTGGGTCAGGGCGACGTCAACCGCCACTTGCACCCCTCCTTTCCAGCTTCGTTTTTTCACGTTAAAGACGCATCGCACATGATCCGGCCGCTGCTCAACGGCTTCCGGTCCAAAAAAAAAGGTGACGCGGTAGTGGTTCAAATCCGTTGAAGAAGGAGTGGTCATAGGTAATTGGCCGTCATTGTATCATTGCGCGTGTGCGGAGTGAACAGCCTGTTCCGCAGTGGTATCGATTTCGAAATGGCGCTATGATGACGGCCATGGACGTGCCGGTTCGGTACACTGCACAGGTTGCTCGCATTCAGCAGGCCATTCGAGATCACGGAGGGCTGGACGGATGGCTGTTTTATGACTTCCGCCATCTCGATCCCATTGCTTACCGAGTGCTGTTACTGGACGACTCGCTCCATGTGACTCGCCGGTGGTACTACTGGATTCCGGCGCACGGCACCCCGGTCAAGGTGCAACATCGCATCGAGCCCCATACATTGCAGGGTCTGCCCGGGGAAGCCCGGTCGTACGTCTCCTGGCGAGAACAGCACGCGGCTCTAGGCTCCATCCTGCAGACCCCCAAGCGGATTGCCATGCAATATTCGCCTATGAATGCCATTCCGTACTTGTCGCGTGTGGATGCCGGGACGATTGAGCTGGTGCGCAGTCTGGGGGTTGAGGTGGTGACCTCCGCTGATTTGGTTCAGCAATTTGAAGCGGTGTGGGATGAGGAGCAATTGGCGTCACACCGGGTAGCGGCCGAAGGCTTGCGGTCGATTGTGGACGAGGCGTTTGCATTTGTGGGTGCTTCGCTTGCCGAGCAGCGGGGCCTCACTGAATATGGGCTTCAACAATATATTCTTTGCCGGATGGAGTCGCATGGCCTGATAACCTCGAGTCCGCCGATTGCCGCTGTCAATGCCCACAGCGCGGATCCTCATTATGCACCGTCTCCTCAGGTGTCCGCTCCCATCGGGCAGGGTGACCTGGTTTTAATCGATCTATGGGCCAAACAAGCCGGTCTAGGAACCGTCTATGCTGACATAACCTGGACCGGGTTTGTCGGGCCGTCTGTGCCTGCTCGGCATCAGGACATATTTCAGATCGTGCGACGGGCTAGGGATGCCGCCGTGACATTCGTGCAAGATCATGTTCGGGCGGGTGTGTTCCCTTTTGGGTGGGAAGTGGACGACATCTGCAGGCAGGTGATTCAGGACGCGGGTTACGGGGAGTATTTCATACACAGAACCGGCCATTCGATCGGTGAAGAGGTGCACGGTAACGGGGCCAATATCGATAATCTGGAAACGCAGGATGCTCGCCGGTTATTGCCGGGTACCTGTTTCTCGATTGAGCCGGGAATTTACTTGCCGAAGGAGTTCGGTATCAGAAGCGAGCTGGACTTATATCTTTCTCAAAGGGATGCGGTGGTATACGGACAACCTGTCCAGGCCGACCTCATCGCCATTGCGACTTCTGCCGCATAGATGTATGCGTCTTTTCCCTGATTGGATTTGATGGCCCTCCTTTCTTGACACCTTTTGCGTCGGGCAGCTATCGTGGTATTCAGATGCGGGGAGGCGCTCTAGCGTTGGATTGACCCCTATTTGCCGAGGAAGGATATCGAATATGTTTGGCACCATGGGATTCTCCGAAATGATTATCATCCTGGTCATCGTGTTAATTATTTTTGGGGCCGGGAAACTTCCGCAAATTGGTGAAGGTGTCGGTAAGGCCCTCAAAGGGTTTAAGAAGGAGGTGAACGATATTTCGCCTCCGGACGCCACTGTTGAACAGAATGAGTCCGCCACTGCTCAAGCTCAGGCACAGTCGGTAGTCGAAGACGCTCAGTCAGCAACAGCTCCGTCGGTCCCACCGGCTCTCAAAGCAAGTGCTCCTTATACACCTGGACCTGAATTAACTCCCGGTACAACAGCGGCCCTTATGGCAGCTGCAGAACCCCAAGGTCCGCAAACCGCTCAACAGTCCAAGCCTCGTATCGCCAACGTGACTCCGGCCCAGGCGGCGCCGGGATCGGCGGTCGCACAGAGTCATCAGCCTCCTACGATGGAAGATCGCATGGCGACTCCGGCGCCTGTTATACGGGCACAGTACCCACCACTTCCGGCCGGTGCCCAGAGCAAACCGGTCGCTAAACGACCCTCTGCTATCGTCAATAAAGATGCCGTAGCTCGCGTACAGGCGGCTCAAGCAGCCATGCGGGCGAAAGTCGCACAGCCCCAGCCGGCCGGATTGTCCCCCCACGACATGCAGGACTTGGGAGAGGGCCTGGGTGACGCGGTGCGCACCTTCCGTCAAGCGGTGGTCGATGTCCGCAGTTCTGTCGATCCAGAAATGCGAACGATTCGCGCGGAGATGGATTCGGCCCAAAAAGAGTTAGAGCAGTCGATCGAAGCAGCTAAACAGGCACCAGTGCAGGAAGATGAGCCTTCCGCTAAAACTCTCTAACACGAACGTCGGGATCCCGTGACTTATACGAGATGTTTTCCCGTCGTGCCATTGGTTTTTGCCATCCGCCTCATTTTTGGGCTTCTGCTGGGGTCCCTGATGGCCGGGTGCTATGTCGAGACACCGCCGGCAGGCCCGGACGCGATGTCGGCGCGGCTGAGAGAATTACTAGCCGATCCTGATCCGGGCATGCGGCGCACTGCAGCAGAAGCCTTGGGGAAAGTCGGCCATCGATCTGCGAGAGTAGGGCTGGTGTCGGCCCTCAATGATCAAGATGCTCGTGTGAGGGCGGCTGCCGCTCTCTCATTGGGTCAATTGGGTGACGCAGAAAGCGGAACGGCGCTCCTTCGATGTCTGTTTGATCCTGCTGAGACCGTGCGGGTCGCTGCCGCTTTGGCTCTCGGTGAGATTGAATCGTCTCCTGCTCGTGAGGCGCAAATTCTTGCGGCATTTCACCACTCGGATGGTTCAGGTCGAATAGCCGCAATTCGAGCCTTGCTCGGCCTGGATACCATCTCCTTTTCGGTTGATCTTGTGAAGGCGCTCCGGGATCCTGACCCGAAGATTCGTCAGGGAGCGGCCGCTGCGCTGGGTGAGACGGGAGATGTGCGTGTGATTCCAGATCTCATGTCGCTTCTGCGGACGGATGCGTTCGCAGGTGTACGGTCTGAGGCGGCGTTTCGCTTGGGGAAAATAGGAGATGGGAGCGTCATTAGTGATCTTACCATCGTCGTCGGTTCGGACTCAGATTTAGTGGTTCGGGGATGGGCGGGGTGGGCGATACAACAGCTCACGCAAGCGCACGAGTACGGTTCAAAGAGTTGACTAGGTCTAGGAGTCGTTTCTGCGCATCCTGATCGATGTCTATGAATTGAATCCCCATTCCAGGAAACAACATGTAACGCTCGGGTTTGGATCGTGTCCAAGCGACTTTTGCGCGGGTCTCGAATTTCTTCCCTGGTCGATCGGGCAACGCGAACTCGACTTTCAACTCGGTGCCAGGTGGTAGGGGGGTACTACTTTCGATAAACAGCCCTCCTCCTCCGATTCCGCCTGTCAAACTATCAAAATGTTTGCCCTCGGAGGTAATGCAATGGACCTTAATTGCGAGTGGGGCCCGTGGATGCACACGGCTGTGGGCGAAACGAGCGTCTTCATCGACCGAGAGAATGTGTTCGATTACGGTGCCCCAATCAACTATGCCTAGGCGTTGGCCTTTTTCGTCAAACAAAGACAAGGTTTATTGATCGCAGTCCATGCCGAGTGTTTTTCCCAGGTGCTCACGAGTAGCGGTGACGGGCAATTTCATCTCAGGCTCCCACCTTTTATGTGCGCATCAAATACATCGAAACCCAGGCCTATTCTGACTGATATGCTTGGTCATCCTGTGGAGTACCTTTGACCGAATGGACCAAGCTCAATACTCGATTTCGCGTTTCCTGAGCGATATCGGTGAAACGCACCCCCATTCCCGGACTAAACGTGTATTGATCGGCTTTGGGACAGACCCAGGCGATGCCTCCCTTTGCCGAGAGCCATTCACCCGGACTTTCGGGAAGGGTGAACTCCATGGTGAGCTTGGTTCCGACAGCCAATGGCGTAAAACTCTCGATGAAAAGTCCTCCCCCGCCGATTCCGCCTGCTCGACTCTCGAATTGAGTGCCTTCCGGAGTAGTGTATCTGACTCTTATGGAGAGTGAAATGCGGGGTTCGGAGCGAGCCTCCCGCGGTTGTTGGGGTTTCCGATAAGTAAGAATCTGATCGACGAGAAAATCCCACGCCAGGCTTCCCATGGGCTGGCCATTGATGCCGACCAATGTGATCATTTCCTTGGCAGAATCAATCTCCAGCGTCTTGCCCTTGTGTCTGTTGCTGGATACGATTGGGAATTTCACACGTGCCGTCCTTCGGGCGAAGAATCATTCTGGGGAAGTGGCATCTTTCCGCAAGTATACCGCACAAGATTGTCTTGTCGATAAAAACCTAAGTTTAGGCCGGTCTTACCTTGGTAAGGTCCGAGGAAGAACCCGTATGGGAGGTGAAGAAGTGCGGGTGCACAAGGCCTCTCTTGTGCTGCACTGATGGATGAAAAACTTTATGGGAAGGCTAGGCGCTCTTCACGTCCTTGTCTTGCTCGAAGATACGAATCGGAGCGTGCTTGCCGCTGATGGCGTCTTCAGTGATGACGACTTCCTTGATCTGTTTCTGTGACGGCGCATCATACATCACATCCAGCATGGCCTCTTCGAGAATGGAGCGTAACCCTCGAGCCCCGGTTTTTTGGATGAAGGCTTTGCGGGCAATGGCTCCTAAAGCGGCGTCGGTGAACCGTAATTTAACTTTTTCGAATGAAAGCAGCTTTTCATATTGTTTGGTGAGAGCGTTTCTCGGCTCAGTGAGAATACGAATCAGGGCTTCTTCATCGAGTTCATCCAGCGTTGCGACGACGGGCAGCCGGCCGATAAATTCAGGAATCAAGCCGTACTTCAATAGGTCTTCTGGTTGGACATGCGGCAACAATTCCCCTAGTCGGATATCATTACGGCCGCGAACATCGGCCCCGAAACCCATCGATCGTCGGTTCATGCGCTGCTCGATAATGTGCTCCAGCCCGACAAACGCGCCGCCACAGATGAACAAAATGTTTGAGGTGTTCACCTGAATGAATTCCTGGTGAGGGTGCTTACGCCCTCCTTGAGGGGGGACGTTCGCCACCGTTCCTTCGATCAGCTTGAGGAGTGCCTGTTGAACGCCTTCACCCGAAACATCCCTGGTAATGGATGGACTATCACTTTTTCTGCTTATTTTGTCGATTTCGTCGATATATACGATTCCGCGTTCAGCGCGCTCGACATCGTAATCGGCAGCTTGAAGCAGCTTAAGAATGATGTTTTCAACGTCTTCTCCGACGTAGCCAGCTTCTGTGAGAGTGGTGGCATCGGCCAGAGTGAAAGGCACATCCAGGAATTTGGCCAGGGTTTGAGCCAATAAGGTTTTGCCCGTACCCGTGGGGCCGATCACCAGGATATTGCCTTTTTGGAGTTCGACATCGTCGACGTCTTTATCTTTAGCCGAAATGCGTTTGTAGTGATTGTGCACAGCGACGGAGAGAATTTTCTTGGCGCGATCCTGCCCGATCACATATTGATCAAGATGGTGTTTGATTTCAGCAGGCTTCTTCAGCTTCGAAGATATTTCTTCTTTCGCCTCTTCCCAATCCTCGGCAATGATGTCATTGCAAAGATTGACGCATTCGTCGCAAATATAGACTGTCGGACCAGCGATCAGCTTACGTACCTCGTCTCGGCTTTTCCCACAGAATGAACAACGCAGGTGCCGATCAATCTTTTCTTGCTTAGCCATGCTGTCTCCTGTACACCAAGGTCAACTAGCCCTTGCCGCCGTCTTTCCCCGAATCCGTCGACCCTACGGGCTTGAGGCTCTTCAGGGGGCGCGTGATCACTTCATCAATCAGCCCATAGCGTTTTGCTTCCTCGCTCGACATAAAATAGTCCCGCTCGGTATCTTGCGAGATCTTGTCGAGAGGTTGTCCGGTGTGTTTAGCCATGATTTCGTTTAAGCGTTCACGAATCTTCAGGATTTCCCGCGCGTGAATATCGATTTCCGTCGCCTGGCCCTGAAACCCGCCCATGGGTTGATGGATCATGACGCGGGCATTCGGCAAGGCATAGCGCTTACCCTTCGTGCCGGCGGTTAAGAGAAATGCCCCCATGCTCGCAGCTTGGCCCAAACAAATCGTGTTAATGGCCGGTTTAACGTACTGCATAGTGTCATAGATGCCAAGTCCGGCCGTCACGCTTCCGCCTGGAGAATTGATATACAGATTAATATCCTTCTCAGGATCCTCGGCCTCAAGAAACAGGAGTTGCGCGATAATCAGGTTTGCGAAGATGTCATCGATTGGCGCGCCGAGAAAGATGATGCGATCTTTAAGAAGGCGTGAATAGATATCATAGGCACGTTCGCCGCGGTTCGTTTGTTCGATAACAATCGGAACTAGCATTCAGCTGAATCCTTTCCGCTAGAAGCTCTGCGAGTACAAACTCTTTAATTTACCATATGTGTGCAGCCAGGATCAGGTCATCACCGCAAGGAAATTCTCTATGGCAAGTCCATGCGGCCGACATCACTATCCTTGAATCATCGCGTGACGATAGACGAAATCCAAAGCTTTGTCGGCCAAGATTCTTGCTTGAAGGTCGTCCAGTGAGTCTTGCCCCCCGGCCTGGATCATGCGGCGGACTTCATCAGTCGAGAGTTTGACTTCTGCGGCGAGTCTCGCAATTTCATGGTCAAGCTCTTCGTTCGTGACGATGATGCCTTCCTTCGCGGCAAGTGCTTCGAGGATTAACCCAACCTTCACGCGCCGCTCGGCCTCTGAGCGATACTCTTCCTGGAGTTTCGTGACGTCGTCTGTCCGAGAGACGCCAGGCGAGATATCAGAATTGTCGTCGGATTTGCGCTGACGGGATTGCAACTGTTGCCGAACCATCGCCGAGAGCTCTCGCTCAACCAACGTTGACGGAAGTTCAAAATGATGAGTCTCAGCTAGTCGCTTTAAGATCGTGTCCTTGTAAGAATCCTCGATATCTTTCTTCAAGGCACGCTCCATTTCGGTACGAAGCTTGTCTCGAATTTCCTGCAAGGATTGGTAGGGGCCGCAGTCCTTTGCGAATTCATCGTCCAGGGCAGGGAGTTGCTTTTTCTTCACGGATTGAATGTGACAGCGAAACGTTACGCTTTTGCCCGCGACCCGGGCATCGGGGTGTGTCGTAGGATAGGCTTGCGGGACCATAATCGTCTCGCCTTCCTTCTTGCCGACCAGGTGAGTCTCAATGTCGACGCCCAGAACAGAGGCGCGTGAGCCCATCTTGTGAAGATGAGCTTCTTTAGTTGTTCCTTCGAGGGGGCTGCCGTCCAATGTGCCTTGGATGTTCAGCACCGCATAGTCACCCTCAGACAATACCGTTTCTGCCTGAGCAGGATGCAACTGTGCCATTTGCTCGCGGAGCACCTCGATTGCTTTTTCAACCTGTTCGTCCGTCACGGTGCGGTGATCTTGCTTGAGGGAGATGGGGTTGGGAGTTTTGTAATCTCTTAGTTCGATCGTCGGCTTGATTTCGACTGTGGCGGTAAAACTGAAGGGTGCATCTTTCTTGACCTTCACTCGCTCCAAAGGCGGAATGTCTACCACCACAGGGACAATTCCAGCTTGGCGAATGGCTCGGTCATAGTAGTCAGGCACTAAGTTACGGATGACGTCCTCTTCGACAGTCTTGGCATAGCGTTTTTCCAATAACTGTAGCGGTGCCTTGCCGGCGCGGAAGCCGGGGATGCGAACCTGGCGGTTTAGTTCTGAATAAGCCTTAACAAGGCGTGAGTTAACTTCGTCTGCTGGGACTTCAATCTTAAGAGCACGCTTCATGGGGCCGAGTTCGGTCACTTCCAGTTTCATAGGTCTATTCGCTTTCTCCGAATACGAACGTTAGGGGCGTCACTCAGCGTCTGTGAGATATGGTGCGAGAGGGGGGACTTGAACCCCCACGGTTACCCACGAGATCCTAAATCTCGCGCGTCTGCCAGTTCCGCCACTCTCGCGCGACACTGAAATGAAACAAGATTACTTACTGATGATTCATGCGGGATGCGCCCGTGTAGAAAGGCCCATCGAATAATGACATTTTGTACCGTCCATCGAGCCTACCTGTCAACCCATACGCCGGTGGGGCCTGCCGGTATAGCATCCTTTTCGAAGACCCGCGCCATCGTACGAAGATGTGGATCAGGTTACATGGCACCCGGACTACTGTGCGCTGGGATAGGGTCCCATTAGTTAGTAGTACCGCAATGTCCACGAGGGGTATAATAGTGAATCAAGCCTCAGTCTCGACGACGTATCGGGTCAAAGGCTCATACTTCAGGGAGGAGGAATTGTTTATGAAGCGGAGTTGTTCGACTGCCGCGGCATCTTTCCTCATCCTGACGCTCGGAATGTTTTCCTCGGCGTTGGCCTATCGAGACTCCTTCACCCAGGAACAGAAGGCTCGATTGGAAAGAATTCAAACCGTTCTTGTCGAGGCCATAGCTCTGACCGACAAAGGGGCGGGGGATGCCGATGGCATCAGAGAAGTGGTGATGCGTCGCCTGGGTGAGCTGGGCTATGCGGTCAGCGTGGACCACGGCAGTCCTCATGATGTCCTGGTAAGAGTGAAGTGCGAGCAACGCAAGACCTGGGAAGGGACCGCCTCTGCGGGTGGCGATAATGACTTGCCCGACGCCCCCTCGCGTTTGTGGAAGGGGCCTGCCTGTCAGTTGACCTATGACTTGGGAAGCATGAAGATGAAGTGGCAGAAAGAGGTCCGCGCTGAGTTTGAAGACGCCGTTCAGGCTGCTCAATCGGCTCAAGGCGGCGAACCTGGTTTGTATGCGATGAGCGCGCTCCGCGAAGCGCTGGAGAAATACGAGTTTCCCTTATTGTTGACGGCTGAATGGGAACAACCAGATCGGTTGCTGAAGTTGATGGACTCTCCGAACACTAGTCAACTCCGTAAGCTGAAGATCATTTCCTTATTGGGAGAAATGGTGGCAGATGAAGCCTTGCCTCGTCTCACGGAAGCACTGAAGGACAAAGACCTGGCCAAGGAAGCTGCGGTGGCGCTAGGCAACATGGGGAAAGAAGGGATCCCTGTCCTTGTCGATATGTTGAAGTATTCGAAACAGCCGGAACTACAAGCGGCCGCGGCAAAAGGGCTGGGCGATCTCGGCAATATTCACAGCGATCCGAGAGTAGTCCCTCCGCTTCTTGAGATGCTCGACGCGCCAGGTATCGATATCACGGTGCAAACGGAGATCGCCTGGGCTTTGGGACGGGTACCAGACCGGCGATCCGTTGAGCCGCTGTTTGCACTCGACCGAAAACTGCAGAAAATCAGGAGGGATCCTCCTGATCCTCAAATTAAGAAGCTGAAGGAGGCGGTGTTCTGGTCGATCAAGCAGGTCTACACGGAAGACCAGTACAGCTGAGCCGCGATTGACAATCCTCCCGTCGCTCCTTATCGTGCTTGAGGTTGGCGGACGCCGGTTTGGAGTACGAGATGAGCGTATCATCCCCCTCTCCGTCCCCTCATAACTCTCGCACTATTTTAGAGCATATCGCATTCCAGATGGCCTTCAGCCTGGATCTTCAAGTCGTGCTGGCGACCATCACTCAAGGTCTGGTGGATGAGCTGGATGCTGCCTTCGCGAGGATTTGGCTCTTGGGTCCGGCGGATCTTTGCGTGCGCTGTTATAAGTCCGCGGACTTATAACCGCGCACGTTGCCTGCATCTGGTTGCCAGCGCGGGGATTTATGCCAATCTGAATGGCGAGTATCGACGTATTCCGCTCGGAGCACTGAAAATCGGCAAGATTGCTCAAGGCCGGGGTGCTTTATACACCAACGATCTGTTAGGCGACGATCGATTGCCCAATAAGGAGTGGATGAAGCAGAACCTTCTCCGATCCTTTGCGGGATTTCCGCTGATGTTTCGTGGCGAGCTGCTGGGGGTGCTGGCCATGTTCGGACGCCGGCCTCTGAGCGACGATGAATTGGACGTATGGCGATGTTTGCTCACGAGGCGGCAATAGCCATTAAGAACGCGCAGCTCTTCAAAGAAGTGGAGCGACTCAAGAACAGGCTCCAGGCTGAAAACTTCTCCATGTTGCGAGAAGAACTCGAACTCCAGCACAATTTTGAGGAGATGGTGGGCGACAGTCCTGCCTTGAAGGCCGTGTTTCGCAAGGCCGAGCAAGTGGCACCGATTGATTCGACCGTGTTGATTCTGGGCGAGACTGGGACTGGTAAGGAGCTGATCGCACGAGCCATCCACAATCTCAGTCCCCGCAAGGACCGCGCTCTTGTCAGGGTGAACTGTGCCGCCATCCCTCCCAATCTCGTTGAGAGCGAACTGTTCGGCCATGAAAAGGGATCGTTCACTGGGGCGTTGTCCAAACGCATTGGCCGGTTTGAATTGGCCGATGGGGGGACGATCCTGCTCGACGAAGTGGGCGAGCTGCCCATTGAGGCACAAGCCAAATTGCTCCGCGTACTGCAGGAACGGGAATTTGATCGGGTGGGCAGCCATCGTCCAACGCAGGTCAATGTACGCGTGATCGCTACGACAAATAGAGATTTGCCACAAGCGGTGAAGGCCGGAACCTTTCGGGCGGACCTTCTGTATCGCTTGGATGTTTTCCCAATCGAGGTGCCGCCGTTGCGCGCGAGGACTTCCGATATTCCGCTCCTCGTCAGCCTCTATGCCAGAAAATTTTCGAAAAAGTTCGGCAAGCGATTGGAAGATGTCTCGCAGCGCACGATGGAGCAGCTCACGAACTACGGGTGGCCCGGGAATGTTCGTGAATTGGAACATGTCATTGAACGGGCGGCTATTCTCTCCCAAGGGCCTTCGCTCCAGATTGACGAATCGGTTCTGAAGACTCAGACCAGCCAGCCGACATGCGACGGCACGCTTGAAGATGTTGAGAAGGCCTACATCATCCAAGTGCTCCGGGAGACCGATTGGGTGGTCGAGGGGGATCGAGGGGCAGCAGTTCGGATAGATCTTCATCCCAATACGTTGCGATCCCGGATGCAAAAGCTTGGAATCA
>JACCYV010000371.1 GCA_013696305.1 Nitrospira sp. | reverse complement strand
ACCGTGAGTTTGGCCAGCAGCGCGTCATAGTATGGCGGGATCGTATAATCGCGATAGACGGCTCCGTCGATCCGGACTCCGATGCCGCCGGGGGAGAGATAGGCCGTAATGGTTCCGGTGCAGGGCATGAAATTATTGCGCGGATCCTCCGCGTTGATGCGGCACTGAATCGCGTGGCCTTGCAGCGTGACATCCTTCTGACGAATCTCCAACGGTTTGCCGGCGGCGATCGAGATTTGATTACGGACGATGTCGATGGCCGTGATCTGCTCCGTGACCGTATGCTCCACCTGAATACGCGGATTCATTTCCATGAAACAGAAATGGCCCTCATGATCCAGGAGAAACTCGATCGTGCCGGCATTGTCATAATGCACCGCCTTGGCGATGGCAATGGCAGCGTCGCCCATCTGCGCGCGCAGTTTCGTCGTCAGCACGAGCGAAGGAGCGATTTCGATCAATTTTTGATGGCGGCGCTGAATGGAGCAGTCCCGATCTCCCAGGTGTATGATATTCCCGTGTTTGTCGCCGAGGATTTGGAACTCGATATGGTGCGGGCGCTCGATATATTTTTCAACGAAGACGCTGTCGTCACCGAAGGCCGCCTGGGCTTCCCGCGACGCGACCTCCATGTTCTCGCGCAGCTCCTGATCGGACCGCACCACCCTTAGCCCGCGCCCTCCGCCGCCGGCACTGGCCTTGATTATCACCGGGTAATTGATGTGGCGGGCGAACGCCAATGCCTCCTCCACATTCGAGACCCCGCCTTCGGTGCCCGGCACAATCGGCACGCCGGCTTGCTTGGCGATCTCCCGTGCCTTCACCTTGCTGCCCATGAGGTGAATGGCTTCCGGAGACGGCCCGATGAACGTAATGCCGGAGGTTTGGCAGAGCTGGGCGAATGGTGCGTTTTCCGAGAGAAAGCCGTACCCCGGATGGATCGCATCCGCGCCGATGCGCTTGGCGATCTCCACGATCTGTTTCCCGTCCAGAAAGCCTTTGACGGGGCCCGGACCTACGAGGTAGGACTCGTCGGCCTTCTTGACATAGATGCCGGTGGAATCCGCTTCGGAATAGATCGCCGCCGTCGCGATGTTGAGTTCACGACAACCACGAATGATGCGCATGGCGATTTCGCCACGATTGGCAACCAGGATCTTCCGAAACATGATGAGATTGCGTGAGGCTTGGAGCCGTAGCTCACCTCTGATCCGCCTCCAAAAAAGATCTCGTAACCTAGCATAGGGTCACGAGAGTTGTCGAGGCGAACGGGGATGAGACGTAGAATTCTGGCAGGGAGGCGGCACCTGGCAGGAGGTGGGGTCTCCTTCCGCGAAGAGAGGCCTACTTGGCGTGAATGAGAACCGGTTTGGACTGGGCACTGCCTCCGCCGGCTACGACGATGATAAAGGACATACCGGCCTTAGCCTCCGGAACAATGGCCTCAATTGTGGTGTCATTCATAAATTGATAGTCGACCTTCTCCTTGGAAGCGGCGCTAAAGGTCACGCCGTGGAAGCATTCTTTGCTGCCGAAATTTTCGCCTTTGATCATGACTTTCTCCCCGGGTTTGGCTTCATCCGGTTCGACCTTGGCGATATTAGGACGTTTCGAGCGATCGCAGACCGGATCTTGCTCGAGTTTCGATGCATCCGACCCCTTGATGGATTCCGTGTCGAACATCGTAAAGCCTGCCCCTTCCACCATGGTTCCTTCTTGAGCGTGGCCCGTATGGACGGCGACGAACGTGGTTCCCGCAACGAGCGCAGCGGCGATGAGGGATATAATAAGAGTGCGCATGAAAACCTCCTTCATGGAGATGGTTTCTTCGTGAGCGGCGTATAGAATTCGCTGATGATTTTTTGCCCCCCATCCGATAGGGCAAACTGCTGGAATGCTTCGACAAGCGGGTCAGGCTCCTTGTTCGAGAGGAGCAGGACCGGACGGCGAAGGGAGTAGCGTCCGTCCCGGACGGTGGGGGTTTCCGGTTCAACCTTATCGACCGGCAGAAGGCGAACAGGAACCCCTGATGCGACGGCCTCCAACGCCTGGCCCATGGAGACATAGGCCACGGCCGACAAGGGAGGGAGTGTGCCAGCGATCGTTTTGATGACTTTTTCGTCTTTGGCGATGACTTTGGTGCCTTCTGGAATTTTGCCTGAGATGCCGAGTTGTTGTTCGAAGGCATCGCGATTGTTTTGATTGCGCGGCCGGTCGATCAGGAGCACTTTGGTGTCCGGCCCGCCAAGGTCAGCCCACATTCTGAATTTTCCCGAAAAAAGCTCGCCGACTTCCTTAGTCGTGACTTCCTTTGTAAAGTTGGACTGGTGCACCATGATGGCCATTCCATCCCAACCAATTTGAAAAGATTGCAGGGTCTTTTCTTCAGTACCCGTCACGGCGATCTGCGCCTGTTTCGCCTTCACCATCTCAATGGGCTTTGAGTTGTCATCCCAGAGGATATCGAGGTAGGCGCGAGGGTTGGCCTTTTCGAACGCCCGGGCCAGCGATTCCATCATTCTTTGTTCGGGGCCGTTACCGGTGATGACCATCGATCCGTTCACCTCGGCCCAGGCAGGACTACCGATAAGGCAGAGCAGGGCTGCACAAACAAATCCGCTGATACGGGGGTGCATGCTACACGCTTCTCCCTGTCAATCTTGAACTGTGTTCTACTCTGCCCGAACGGCGTCGGTACGCAGCCACAGGTTACCGGCCTTCACCAAGCTTCACTCAGGCACCGTTGCCTTCAGTAGTGGATGTTCCATCACCGGACATCATGTCCGTGGTGACATCCACGCGTTTGCCCATGGCGGGAGGGAGTTTGGAGAACCGATCCATACGCTCGTGCAGCATATTGTACGCCTTCATTTCTTCGAAGCCGGGCTTATGGGTCCCTTTCACCTTAGACGCACACGCGGACAGCACCCTGCTGGCGCCGACTCCTGAGCACTGTGGACACACGGTATCTTCCGGCCGCGCATGAATGGATTGAGTGGCCTCAAACTGATGTGTGCATTGTTCGCAACGATATTCGTAAACCGGCATGGCCGACTCCTTGGGTAATGCCCCCTCGCCGAGCGCCGGCAGGAAGGCCGGGTCATGCGATTCCCTCTTGGTAACGCTTGACCCTGTGCGTATCTTTGCACTATTGTACCCAAAATTTGTGTCGAAACGCGAGTCACAATCGGAGGACGGTTTCAAATGCCCCTGTTAATTCGGAAGTACAAAGGCAACAGTGGTCTCATGCAGGAAGAACGTATCGATGATCCGGACCGGATCGAGCGCTACATGCGCCTCTTCGACGAGAAGGACGTCAAGAAATTAGAGACCGGCGTCAAGACCGTGATCGAAAAGGATGAGTGGCTGCTCCTGCCATAGGGCGACCTCCCGGTTTCTCCCGCCACCTCACATTCTTTATCGTCACAGATTCGCCGTGGAAGGTGGTCCGGGCGCATTGCCCTCCTGCCTTTTTGCATGGTACGGTGTCCGCGAGCGACAGTGACGCAGGCGCTAACGGGGTATCATGGTCTATTGGCTGCATATTGCACGAGCAATCGATCGAGTCACGCTCCACCGGGACCGTTGCTCAGAAGTGCCTTCCAGTGTGTCAGGCAGTGATTTCTGGGAGGGGGGATGGTTCGACTATCCGGACAAGGAACGGGCGCTCGCTGCCATGGAACAGGCCGGCACCAGCGACGAGCGAAAATGTGTGCTGTGCAAACCGTAATACACGTGATGGTGGGTATTGAGCGTTGAATAGACGCGCCCGTGCCCTCCCGATATTCTCAATTCACCATTAAACACCGCTCATTTTAATTCCCTCTCGCTATGCCTCAACTCGCGCTGCTCCTCACAACCTTTGTGTGGGGGGCGACATTTCCCGCGACGAAAGCCGCGCTCGAACAAATCCCTCCACTCTCGTTTCTTTTCCTGCGGTTTCTCCTTGGGATGGTCCTCGTGCTTGCGTTCCTGTTGCTCACGCGCCGGCGGCTGGCGACAGATGCCTTTACGCTGAGGATCAGCCTGATCGCGACGGGCTGGTTGTTTCTCGGCTATGTCTTGCAGACGGTGGGGCTTCGCTCTACCACGGCGTCCAATTCTGCCTTCATCACCATGCTCTACGTCGTGTTTGTGCCACTGTATTTGCGTCGGATGGGCGCACACACCTGGGTTTCCAATGGGATTGCGCTGGTCGGACTATGGGTCCTTGTCCGGCCGACTGCCTCCGCCAATCTCGGGGACCTGCTGACGCTGGGGAGCGCCGTAACCTTTGCCGCACATATGGTGTGCCTGGAACGTTATACCCGTGTGGCGGATCCCGTCTCCCTGTTCGCGTGGCAGTTGCTATTGATGACCCTGGCCATGTCGGGGACGATGTGGTGGGAAAATCCGACCTCCTCGATGTTTGAACCGACCCGGGTCTTGTTCGTCGGCCTCGGCGTCACCGGCATTCTGGCGACCGGGGCATTCGCGGTGCAGATGTGGGCACAACGGCTTCTACCGGCCCAGCAAGTTGCTTTATTGTTTGCCGCGGAGCCGGCCGTCGCGGCGTGGCTGGCCTGGTATTTCCTGGGCGAAACCATGGATGCGCCCGGATGGTTCGGCAGTGC
Organism: Nitrospira sp.; assembly: GCA_013696305.1. Lineage (GTDB taxonomy): Bacteria > Nitrospirota > Nitrospiria > Nitrospirales > Nitrospiraceae > Nitrospira_A. The sequence continues at coordinate 5,780 of JACCYV010000371.1, read as the reverse complement.
GATGATTCTGGGTGGCGTGCTGCTTGGCTCGATAGGGACAGACCAGACATCCGCCACACGTTCGAAGCCTATGCCTGTACGTTCTGAAGGAGGGTGAGGTGGCACAAAAATTCGGCAACGGCCGTTGGGTTCAGGAAGGGTTTCTTGATAACCGGCAGGACGGCACGGTGATCGGGCGAATGACATTCGCGGTATTAGGACCGGTCGATTTTTTCCTCGCCGGCAACTGCCGGGGAGAAGTGTTCGGCAAGGTGATCCGTTTCAAGAATAGTCGGTTCGCCGATGAAGATTTTGCCGGTCAGGTGTTGGGCGATGTGGAAATCCCGCAGGTCGGCGAGGTGAGTCTCATTTCCTTTGACCCGCATCCGCATCTTGAGCCGCATCCGTATATCGAGTGGTTTTCAATGCGGAAGAATCACTACCGCATCGAATTGGCCTCGGAGGATGCCTGGATCGCGACGGAGCAGGAGGTTGTAGAGATCGATTCCATCAGCCGGGATATCCGGGATCGTCTGGCCTCCCGATATGTGCCCAAGCACATCTCGGCTGATGGCTCGGAGTGGGTATAGGTCGAACAGAAAGGCGGGCGCCGGGGCACCCGCCTTGGTTATAAAGCTAGGTGAGTTTATTCTTGCCTTCCCGCACATGTGCAGGCACTTCCCGAATATCCCAGATCAGTCCCACTGCTTGTAGACCTCTCAACATGTAGTAAGTAATGTCGATTTCCCACCAGTAGAATCCTTGGCGGGTCGAGGCCGCATAGTAATGATGGTTATTGTGCCATCCTTCGCCGAGGGTAATCATGGCGAGGAAGAAATTGTTCTTGCTATCATCTCCGGTTTTGTAGCGCTGGGACCCATACACGTGTGAGAGCGAATTGATGGTGCAGGTGCCGTGGAGCAAGGCAACCGTGGAGATAAAGAATCCCCAGATCAACATTTGGGGACCATTGGTGCCAAGGCTCGGCGCATAGGCTTCCAGCAACTTGCCCAGGCCAAACATGCCAAACCCGCAGATCGTCGGGACGAGGGTATCAAACCGATCCAGAAACCGCAGTTCCGGGAACTTGGCGAAATCGCCGATGCTCTTGAGGCGCGGTGGAAAGAATTTCTTGGAGGAGATCCAACCGATGTGAGCCCACAGGAACCCTCCTTGGCGTACGGAATGGGTGTCTTCCGGCTTGTCGGAGTAGACATGATGATGGCGATGGTGTCCTCCCCACCAGAGTGGGCCGCGCTGCGCACAGGAAGCCCCGAGCAGGGCAAAGGCAAACTGACAGGCTCGTGAGGTCTTGAAGGTGCGGTGCGAGAAATAGCGGTGATACCATCCCGTGATAGCGAACATGCGCACGAAGTAAAACGCGGCCGCCACGCCCACGGCCGTCCAGCTCCAGCCGACGATGAACGGGCCCAGGCAGAGCAGATGTACGATGATGAGGGGGATGGCTCGCAGCCAGTCTACAGAGGCCGGGGCATCATCGGTTCGCATGTGCTCAATGCCGGCCCAGGAATCGAACCACCGTAATACTGTGAGCCAGGGAGCGTTTCCCTTGGGTTGTGCGTCGTTTTTTGAAAGCTCACCACGTTCAGGTAAGGTGAGCGGATGCAAATCACTACTCATGCCACCTCCACATTTGTACTAATCAACGATGCAGTCCCAGAGGGGTCGCGCCGTGATTTCACTGACGTAACAGAATCATCGCGGCGCTTGTGAGTGATACGACGAGGCAGGCCGCTGAATGCTTGGGATAGTGCTGCTCAGTTGAGCGAAGTCACGTAGGCTCGACAACACACTGCATGATTATACACAGATTCATCCGGAAATGTCGTGGGATTTTTGCCGATTGCAAGCGGGTCTTCTGCCCGAGAGTATCAATGAGGATAGGATGGGGTTCGCAGCATCCTATTTCTCCGCATGTGCTCATGGTCGAAACAGCACACAACTGTTTGACTATGTTCAGACTGCCCCTCTAAAATGCCCGCCAGTATGAACGATCGATTTCTCAAGGCATGCCGGCGCGAACCGGTCGATTGTACCCCGGTTTGGTTCATGCGCCAGGCCGGTCGGTACATGGTCGAGTATCGGCGGCTGCGGGAGAAACATTCGATCCTCGACCTCTGCAAGACGCCGGAGTTGGCGGCACAAGTCACACTGCAGCCGATCGATCGGTTCGCGCTGGATGCCGCCATCATTTTTGCCGATATTCTTCTCCCCCTTGAACCGATGGGACTGTCCCTGGAGTTTGCCGAGGGCGAAGGGCCGGTGATTCACAATCCCGTGCGGGATCGAGCCGCGGTAGAGCGGCTCAAAGTGATCGAGGGTGGCGAACTTCAGTACGTCATGGATGCAATCCGGCTCGCCCGCACCACGCTGGCCGGCCGGGTGCCGTTGATCGGCTTTGCCGGTGCTCCCTTTACCCTCGCCAGCTATGCCATTGAAGGGGGAAGCTCGCGAAACTATATCCATACGAAACGGATGATGTATAGCGAGCCGAAGATCTGGCATCGGTTGCTGGATACGTTTGCGCGGGTGATCACCGGCTATCTCCGACGTCAGATCAAGGCCGGCGCCCAGGCCGTGCAGCTCTTTGATAGTTGGGTGGGGTGTCTATCCGCCGGGGACTATGCCGAATATGTCATGCCGCATGTCCAGCTTATTTTCGAGGGGCTGAAGCACGAAGGCGTTCCCATGATTCACTTCGGCACAGGCACCACGGCTGTTCTCACGTCGATGCGTCAGGCAGGCGGGGATGTGATCGGGATCGACTGGCGAATCCATCTGGACGAAGCCTGGGCTCTGGTGGGCCACGACCGGGCGGTGCAGGGAAACCTCGATCCGGTCGCGTTATTCGGGCCAATCCATGAAATCGAGCGACGTGTCACGGATATCCTCCGGCGAGCCGCAGGACGCCCGGGACACATTTTTAACCTGGGGCATGGGATTCTTCCCAATACCCCGGTCGAGCATGTGGCCGCGGCGATCGATCTCGTGCATAAACTCAGCATGCGGTGATGCGCCGAGGAACGGGCGAATGGATCATGGCATCAGTAGGACGGCGGTCCAGTGGTTGCAATCATGAGCAATGTTACTGGTCGTAGGTGGGGGCGAAAGAAGATGTTTGCACATCAACGGACGATAGCCGCGCTTCCGGTGGCCATGAAGGACTCGTACCCCGTTTGCGCGTAGCGCGCTCGTCAATGAAAGCGCCATCGGCTAAGTCGGCCTCACCAGGCCATCGATATGTATCGGTGGCGCCGAGCAGCATGTTGGTGGAACCTATTTCGATGTTGAACACCTCCCGTCTGCTCAGCGACATGGTGATCGTGGTGGCGGAGACATACGAATTCTCGCTGGTTCATTAGCGGCACACCCAGTGGCGCGCACCCCCAAGTCAGTGGTCATTATCGGCGGAGGCATCTCCGGCCTCTCCACGGCGTTCGCTCTGTTGGAGCAGGCCGCGGCGGTTGACGTGCCGGTCACCTGCACCATCCTCGATGCGGTACCGGTCTGGGGTGGAAAAATCGTGACACATCGAGTCGGCCGGCTGGTGATGGAGGCGGGGCCGGATTCATTCCTGTCGCAGAAACCTTGGGCCATGGAATTATGCCGGCGTCTGGGAATGGCCGATCAGCTCATCGACACCAATCCAGTCGAAAAAAAAGCAAGTGTGTTGTGGGGCGGGCAGCTGCACGAATTGCCCGAAGGGCTGGTGACGTTCACGCCGACTCAGTTGGGGTCCTTTTTTCGCGGCGGATTACTGTCGTGGGTGGATCTTGCGCGCATGGGGTGCGATGTAGTGATTCCGCCGCGCCGGTCGACCGACGACGAATCACTCGCCGCATTTTTCCGGCGGCGATTCGGACGACACGCCTGCGATCGGGTGATGGAACCGCTCATGGCGGGCATCTATGCGGGTGATGCCGAACAGATGAGCTTGCGTGCGACTTTTCCGCGTTTTTATGAGCTGGAGCAAGCACATGGCAGCATTATTCGCGGGATGATGGCGGCACGCCGTGCACGGGGGCGGCAGGATTCAAGCAGGCGTCCTCCGCACACCATGTTCGTGACCCTGCGAAACGGCCTTGGTGATTTAGTGACGGCGCTGACGAGTCACATTCAGAAAGCCGGAGGAATCTTGAAGCCCGGAGTTCAGGTAGAAGCGCTCCGGGTGCGGTCACACCAAGCCGGCCGTTGGATGTACGACGTCATCTGCACCGACGGCAGCGCCCTATCGGCGGAGGCGCTGGTGCTGGCGACGCCGGCGTATGTGAGCGCCGAACTGGTTCGGCCGTTGACTCCTCAGGCGGCTGGATTGATGGACATGATTCCCTATGCCTCGACCGCTACCGTTTCCCTCGTGTATCCGGCTGACGCCGTGGGCAATCGGGTGCAAGGATTCGGCTTCTTAGTTCCACGAATCGAGGGCCGCGACCTGATTGCGGCGACCTGGACGTCTCGCAAATGGCCTCATCGTGCGCCTTCGGAGGAGGTGTCCGTGCGTTGTTATCTCGGCGGAGTGGGGCGGGAAAAAATTTTGCAGCGCGACGATGAGGCCTTGGCGCATTGTGTCCGGGAGGAATTGGCCTCCATCGTGGGGCTGCAGGCCACGCCCCATTATGTGGAGGTAAATCGCTGGCATCGGGCCATGCCGCAGTATACGATCGGGCATCTCGACCGGCTCGCGCGGTTGGAGGCGGCGCTCTCACGATTCGGTGGCCTCGCGATCACGGGAGCAGGCTACCGGGGGGTCGGTATTCCCGATTGCATCCGGGACGGTACCGAGGCGGCGACACGGACACTTCGTTATTTGCAAACCGCCATGGCATGACGCCCGGAACGGTGATGCAGTCCGGAGGTCAAGGAAGACATAGATGTTAAACGACCAATTAGTGATTTCTGAAGTTACCGGGCCCTTTCGCGAACCGCGCGAACCCGTGTTGTCTTATGACTATTCCATTCAGCGGGCCACCTGGGCGGCGACCCACGCCGTTCGGGTAAAAATCGCATTGGCGGAAGAGTTGGAGTATGTGAAAGAGAAGCTGCTGGGAAGCGTCACCGGTAGCCCCGGCCAGCAGCTCATGTTAAACAAATTTCTATCCCGCAAGATCGGTGACCAGAAACTTCGGATTGCGGAGGCGGAAGGCATGTTGAAGGAGCGCGGCGATGTCATGCTTCCACCGTTCACGGGACCGTGGGCACAGTACTTTACTCAGTTGGAGTTATGGCTCCAAGCTGAACAAAATGTGCTGCGCACCGAGATCAAGAAAGTCACCGGCCTATCTTCCTAACTTGCTGATCTCTTCCTCTGATCATCGTATAACGCCGGCTTTTCGCGCACAGAATCTGTGGATAAGCATGTGCATATCGGGCCTTCCCTACACCTCAGGCCTTCACTAGACCGTCCTTCAGCGGCCTGCACAAGTTTTAGGCATTGGGGTGGTTGCCATCTTGACCTACTAGATGCTGTAGGAGATGAAAACCCCTAGGGACATTTATCGCAGATAAATTTGCCTGGGGATAGCGGAGGCAGGCTGGACGGGCCGTTTGGAGACCGCGGCTCAAAAAATGCGGCGGTATTGTTTGCTGCGCACCCCGGAGTCGTCGGCGAATCCGATCGAACCGGTATCGGGGTTGCCGGTGTCGTTGAGATCAATGCGGTAGTGTCCTCGCACATGTTCCATGGCTTCTTCGAACGGTATGGCCTGCGGATAGAGGTTGCCTGGAGCGTGGGCTCCTCGAGCCAGGGTGCCGACGACATCCGGGGTCGCATACTTCGGATC
>JACCYV010000290.1 GCA_013696305.1 Nitrospira sp. | reverse complement strand
GATGTAGCCACCGCGCCTTTGTTATATCGGAACATGACCCAATATGGTACCAAGCCGAAGGCATGGGGGGGTGAACCGATGACGGGGGAGGTGTTAGCCTAGTGTTAGAAATAGAAACAAAACGAATGGAATAGGAACAACGGGCGGCTAATAGAAATGGAAGGCTAACCTGCCTCACGTCGCTGTGGTGGCGGGATTGCCCAAGTCTTCAATGACTTGAGCAACCCCCTTTGGTCAGCTTAGAAGGCTGATGCTCTATCCGACTGAGCTACGGGCGCCCCTAAGTTTTCAATTACTTACTGGATGAATACTCACCAACACCTTCGCCTAGTGTTCCCGGCGTGTTCTGCTGGAGATATCTGTGAACCTTTTGGGCGGCCTGAGTCAAGTCTCGTTCCTCGATGGCATTGTACCGCTTCCACTTCTTCTCCTAAGTTATGGCCTACCATCTTCATGGCCGTTGCTGTGTCGACCCCTGCCCTTCGAAGATTTGTGGAAGCGCAGTGGTGTAGGTTGTGGAACCGAAAGCCTGGTAATTCCGGCCTCAGTGAGTGCAGGCTTGAAAGATCGAGTGACTTGTTGAAGCGGTCGACACTTATACGGGAAAACGTGCCTTGTCGCAAGGCCGCGTGTAGCGAATCGCTGCAGTGTCATTGTGACATCTGGAGCCAATGGAACTTGTCGAGTGGTCTTGGTCTTGTATCGAGAGAACCAAGGGGCGCTAAAGGGAACTATCACAGTTCGTTGTTTTGGCTTGTAGCGTTCAGTCAGAGGTAATTTGACAAACAGCCCTGGCTACGCGTTGCTAATGGGATGCTCAAAGGTCATATTGGCTCAAGGCAACAGATGATTTTATCGGCGCCTCTTTTTACAATTGCCGTCAAAAATTTGCCTTCGGCTGAGTCTGTCCGACCTTCTTTCTGAAGAACCTACTTTTACCATTCAGGAGGTCAAGCGTTATGAGGATCCAAAAGATACTTGATGACCCTGCTGATCGAGTCCGTCCCCGATCATGATAATGAAAAAAAGGTTCTGAAATTGCCGCTTCCAGATTCATAAATTTGCCATTACTTCATGGCGTAGAAGTCGTTGCTGACCCAGGACCAATCATGTGGTTCGATCAGAGGTTATAGTGTCCTCAAAGGGCGAACCGTCATTGGCCGTGGAGAAATTCCACGCCCGTCGATGTACAATGTTCTGTGAATCTTAACTGTCTCAGCTTTAGGCAATGTCGGAGTTTGGCCAGGCTTGAACAGTCTGTGGGATGTGCTGGAGAACGAAGTGAGCCGAAAGCCAACAAACGGTGTAGATTCTCTGATGATTCAGAGGTTCAATGTCCCCGTCGAATATACCGTCTATTTCACTAGAAATGTTTTGAATCCATCGAATTCGTGCTTGGAAAAAGCCATCTGCCACAGGAACACGCAGTCTGTCCGGAGAGTATTTGCGATACTTGATGGAGGACTGGCCGGAGCGGTGCCGGATCTTTCCAACGAACTCCTTCAATACTTCGAGACTCGCAAGAAAACTATCGGTCTTGCCGGACCAATTCTCATTGTTCCAGGAGGAGAGAAACTAAAAAACACGAACTATTGGTATTCGGATGGTTCAGCGAGAACTTCACAAGTATCATATTGATCGTCATTCTTTTGTCCTGACAATTGGAGGAGGAGCTGTTCTTGACATGAGTGGATTTGCCGCGGCAACCACTCATAGAGGCGTCAGGAACATCCGATTGCCTACAACTCTTCTCTCACAGGCTGATGGTGGTCTGGGGGTCAAGACAGGGGTGAATGGCTTTGGTGTAAAGAATTTCATTGGGACGTTTACGGCGCCATTCGCGGTCGTGAACGATTTTGATCTTCTCGCTTCACTTCCCTCACGACACTTGACTTCGGGCATGGCCGAAGCAGTCAAGGTTGCTCTCATTCGCGACAAGGACTTTTTTGAATGGGTTGAGCGGAATGCCATCCCACTTCGAGAGCACAAGAGTACTCAATTACATGAGCTGATAAGAAAGTCTGCGAGCATCCATCTTCAACACATAGCGCTTTGTGGGGACCCCTTTGAATCCGGGTGTTCGCGACCACTCGATTTTGGACATTGGGCCGCCCACAAACTCGAGTCACTTACGTCCTATCGGGTGCACCATGGTGAAGCGGTAGCAATAGGAATGGCCATTGACTCTCAATACTCGGCTGAAATTGGATTACTTAGTCGTCATGAATTACTTAGAGCACTTTCGCTTATCGAAGGGTTAGGGCTCCGGACATGGCACACAGCCTTAGAGAGGGTTGGAGTTGGAGGCCGATTGGACATTTTACAGGGGTTGGAAGAATTTCAAGAGCACATCGGTGGGAAGCTCACCCTGACACTATTGAAGGGAATCGGTCAGGGTGTTGAAACAGACACCGTGAGGACTCAAATAGTCATCCGAGCACTTGGACTGCTCAAGAAACGACATTCGAGCCGATGCGCCTCGACATAGCCGGCCATCCGCACCTGACGTATTGCACGAACATTCACCCGGGCGAAACCTGGCCTGAGGTCCGCTGCAACCTGGAGCAGTATGTCCTGAAGGTTCGTGAACGGATTGCCCCGGATTGCGCATATGGGGTCGGATTGCGGCTCTCGGCCCAGGCGGCTCACACACTGGCCGAGCCGGCAATGCTGGATGAGTTTCGCGATTTCCTTCACAACCACAATCTTTACGTCTTCACACTTAACGGATTCCCGCACGGAATTTTCCACGGGACGCGAATCAAAGAAATGGTATACTTGCCGGATTGGCTTGACGAGGATCGGCTGCGCTATGCCGATCTGTTGGCGAGGATTCTCACTGCACTCCTACACGATTGTCCCGATGTCGATGGTAGTATCAGCACCGTTCCGGGCGCATTCAAGGCTCGCGTGCGATCTTCGCAGGACATTTCACGGATTGCATCCCAGCTCCTCCGACACGCGGTGACTTTACACAGCTTGCACGAAACGACAGGCCGACGCCTGGTCTGCGCGCTCGAACCGGAACCGTGCTGTCTGCTTGAAACGATCTCTGAAACGATGGCTTTCTTCACACATCATCTGTTCTCGTCTTCGGCGGTCGCCGAGTTTTCAAAACTGACGGGGCTATCTGCGCTACGGGCAGAGGAAGCGCTGCGCCGCCACCTTGGTCTATGCCTGGATACGTGCCATGCTGCGGTGGAATTTGAGGATCCGGATGAGGTGCTCGCCGCACTTCGCGCCGCCGGGATCGGTATCGCGAAGATCCAGCTGA
>JACCYV010000289.1 GCA_013696305.1 Nitrospira sp. | reverse complement strand
CAAACGGAAATCGACGGAGAGGTCTTCCGTGCCCCCCAAGCGCCGAAAGGTTCGCTCTTGCAATACCCTGAGCAGTTTGGCTTGCATGACGGGGTCCAGGTCGCCGATTTCATCGAGAAATAAGGTGTGGGTCAGTTTGAATCAGCGGCCATCGTAAGGCGCGTTAGAGCCAGCGGTGAACTTGTGCTTTGTAGCGCCGGTAGTCCTCTCCGAACTTTTGTTCGAGGTAGCCTTCTTCGCGCCGAATAACGCCAAGCTGTAATATGGTTACGGCTGGCACAACGAGAAGACATATCCATAGCGAATTGATAAGCGAAGCGATCCCCAGGTAGAGCATGACCATTGCTACATAAATAGGATTTCGACTGAATTGAAATGCACCGGTACGCACGAGAGCGGACGTTGGCTTGCGAACATCGATGGCCGTTTTTGCCTTATCCAACTCACGCATGGCCGATACGACGATTGGGATAGAAATCAGTATAAATAAAGCGCCCAACCATAACGCTGGTGTCCGAGGTAGAACTTGGATCGGGACCACAAAATCAATCAGCAGGCCCAACAACAGAGCCACTACAAAAATTACTGGGGGCAGCACAACCACGTTTGCTTTGTCAGGCATGTTTGCCCTATCCGGGTTAGAGAAAAGAAAGCGCTAGATGATTGCCGTTTTCAGCCTGTCTTGCAAGAGTTTTAGGTGGACGCCGGCACGCGGCCTGTTGAAACGGAGGCTGGCGTTCAACACGCCCAGCCTTGATCTGCAAAGCTATAGATGCGATCGTCGCTAAGAACGATGTGGTCGAGGAGAGCGATGCCGATCAATTCTCCGGCCTGCCTGAGCCGCGCGGTGAGAGTACGATCCTCGGGGCTTGGCGATGGATCGCCGGAAGGGTGATTGTGGGCGGCGATGATTCCGCAGGAATTGAGAAGGATGGCCGGTTTAAAAACCTCGCGGGGATGAACGATGCTGAGGGTGAGCGAGCCGATCGAGACGACGTTGACGCCGATGATGGCGTGCTTGGCATCGAGACAGCAGATAAGGAACTGCTCGCGGTTTTCGCGATTGCCCTGACCACCGCCGGAGATGCGCAGATCAATGCGGTCGGTACCAAGCTCATTGCCATTGCCGAGGCGAAGACCAACTACTATGCGTCGCACGGCTCCGCCGGCCTCCTCGCGGTCTTCACCAAAGGGATGCTCTGTAACTGGATGGTCAGCCTGGCGGTCGTCGCAGCCTTTATGTCCACGTCCTTTTCTGGAAAAATACTCGCGATCTGGGGACCGACGTTGCTGTTCTTCTCTCAAGGATTCGAGCATGGCCGACCTTGGATCTCCGGCTGTTTCTGCATCGCAATGTTGTGATCGGACTTATCAGCCTGACCGCCGGATTCTTCTCAATTCAAGGGTTGTTGTCGCTCCTGATCGTGCAGATTCAGCTCATTCTCGGATATTCGTCGAAGTTGGCAGGATGGCGCTGCTGCCGCTGGTATTGCTGGGTGCTCCGGCCATCGCGGTCATGCACATTGTCTGCAAGTACATCGATGCGCGCTGGCTGATTTGTCTGAACAGTCTGGGGTTTGCCTGGGCCTTTTACTGGTTGGGCCGCCGGCGCATTCGGAATCACGTTCCAAGGTATTGTGCTGTTTCGTGAAAAACGACCGAAATAACACTCGAGCAAACTTATGACGACCACAACCTCAGACATGTCCCAGGCTCCACCATCCTCTGGTGGGCTCCAACCGGCAGGTCCGTATCGCATTCATCCGAAGGCCATTCGCGCGCGCCGGAATCGCCGGCTGCTGGTAGTGGCCGGCCTGGTCTTGGTCGCCACGATCGGCTATCTGATTTACTGGTGGACCCATGATCGGGTTTGGGTACGAACCGATAACGCCTATGTCACGGGGAACCTTGTTCCGGTGGCGGCGCAAGCTTCCGGTATTGTGACGCAGGTCCTGGCCGAAGAAACGCGGTTTGTAAACCGAGGCGATTTGATGATTCGCCTTGATGAGCATCAAGCCTAGGCCGCGTTAGGGAGGGCCCGAGGACGTTTAGGCGAGGAAGTAAGGCGTATTGCCGCACTGTTTATTAATAGGAAACAATTGGCGGAAAAATTGCGGTCGCGCACCGCCCGGTTGGATTCGGCCGAGCATGACATGGAACGGTATCAACGAGCTTTCTCCGAGCGGCGCGATCTCAAAACAAAGGCTGCAGAATACGGTGGATAGAATTCTGAGCTTAGAAGCGGAAGCGCGGGAGACGCAGGCGGAACTCGATTCGCTCGATGCGCAGATCGGGGGAACGACCGTCATGGCGCATCCCGCCGTCGATTTGGCCAAGCACCAGCTCATCGAAGCGCACCTGGAGTATTCCCGCCAACAGATCGGGCGCCGATATCAGGTTATATCGCGAAACGAAAGGCGCAAGTGGGCGATCGTGTCCACCCGGGTGCTCCGCTCATGACGATCGTTCCGCTGGACCATCTGTGGGTGGAGGCGAACTTGCGCGAAACCGAACTGCAGCACGTACGTCCCGGACAGCCGGCATTAGTGAATGTCAGCCTCTACGGATCGAAGCAAACCTTTCATGGCACTGTCGAGGGTGTGGTACCCGGCAGTGGAAGCGCCTTCGCCCTGCTCCCTCCGGATAATTCTACGGGGAACTTCATCCATATCGTCGAGCGTGTGCCGGTACGTATCGCCTTACCGGCGGATGAACTCCGGGAACATCCGATCAGGCCTGGCCTTTCGACCTCGACGAGCATTAACATCTCCGAGTCCGGGCAATCCGTCTGGACGTCTCTCGCCACGCCATCCACGGCTGAATATGAGACCGGTGTCTACGCCGACGAATTGCCTACCGCGGAATCCATGGCGAAAGAGGTAATGGCGAGCAACTTGGTGACGCGAAACAGCGGAGAATCGGGCGACTCCTTGTTCGAAGAAGAAGAGGACGAGATCGAGCGGGTGGCTCCGAAGAAAGGCGACGTGAGAACACCGACCGAAGGACGGGTGTCGCCGAACCTCGACCGCCTGCGTACACGCCGCGATCGAATGCCGAGCTCATTCGTTCCGCGAAGAAGTCCCGGTCTGGGATCCGCGACGGCTCCTCTCACTCCTTCAATCGGCCCCGGCTCGGGATCGTTGGGGCCTGAAGCCGGACGCAGTCCCTCACGACTCAGATCAGGCTTTGAAATGGACGAGGGCAGGCGTGCGTTGAGCAATGGGCGGCATTAGCGCGATATCGGACGATCAACAACCAGCCAGTATCGCATTCAGAAAGTTGTGCGAGACAGCAGCGAGCATCATCGTTCATCGGCAGCTTGGAACGCCGTGGCGTCATCCTGTGCGCCGACCTCACTAGAGCCAGGGCTGTCGAAGAAAAGCCTCCCGAGGGGCGCCCGCGTTGCAGAATTCCGCCATTGATGCCTGTTCATGCATCTTCTCCGATTAGGCTTCGATCCATCATTCTTTTGTTATGACGCGAGCGGAGTGATGATTTCGCACGGTGCGCCCTGTGCGAATTCGCTCGATTCCTTTTATCTGGCAAGAAAAAACCGCGGCTTTCGGCTCAATCGTAATGGCATGTGCCTTGCTCATATGCCTTGCTAAGGTACATGGCATTCAAGCGGTGAACGCAGAAGGAAAAGGAGCAAAGTCATGGTACAGATGATGAAGAAAGTCGGAGATCGAGAATTAGCGTGGGTGATGTTGGCAGTGGCGGCCGTCGCGCTCTGGAGCACCTGGGGCCTCGTCAGTTAAATATGATTCTCATCGTCGGTCGACCTCAGCTCTGTGGAATGTCGTTTCATCCTGAGTCTTCACGAGTCCTCGTTTCGAGGATAGGTTTGTACTGCGTTCGGTAACACATCCTTTCCGCTCATAGTTCTCAATCGTTGCCCTAGCTTCTGCAGTGCTAAGGCCTGTTCGTGGGCGTGTGATGTGCCCGTCTGTTGACCCCTCCCGTTGAATAGTCTGCTGTGCTCCTTTCATACAGCTCTCTACCTCTGAAGGCCTTCCGTTTACGATACGAAGAGGGTGTCAGGCATATCCCCTGAGGAGACATGTTGGTCGGAGAGCGACTGTCAGAAAAAAGGGATGGCAAGGGGTCGTGCCACCTTATCGAGATCGCTCCGGTTATGTTATGGGTAGGGCCAGGAGTCGCGTATGAATGGTCCGGTGAGACTTCGGATGCAGCGATGGAACCAGATATTGAGGGAGAACGCATGAAGAAAAAAACGCCGCCGACGAAGGCACCCGCGCGTCCGGCGAAACGGGCCACCGAACCGTCACCCCCCGCCAAGAGTCCTGGGCCGGTTCAGGACATTCAGATCCGAATTGCGGCGCGCGCTCATGAGCTCTATGTCCAACGTGGCTGTTTGGACGGATACCATCTGCATGACTGGGTGGAAGCGGAGCGAGAAATCCTGGGACATACCCCCACTTCTGATAAAACTTCCACACGTATTTAACGTTCGGCGTCCGCCCTCGACTGGTTCATGTGGACCGGGGCGGCCTCCATTCGTTATGTCATCGTCTGTTCCAGCTGGTCGACCATCCCTGAAATCGCATCAAATCCGGACTGCCAGAAGGCCTCGGAGTTCATATCGACGCCCACCTGCGCAAGGATCTCCTGCGGAGCCTTTGAGCCGCCGGCCGCCAGCAGCTCTAAATATTTCGGGACAAACCCGCTGCCTTGCTCCTGGTACATGCGATAGAGCGCCAGCACAAGCAGGTTGCCGAAACTATAGGCGTAACAATAAAACGGACTCGCGTAGATGTGCGGGATGGTCAGCCATTCCCATTGAAACTCCTGCGGTACCCGCAGCGATTTTCCGAATTGCTGCCGGAGCAGTGCGAGATAGGTCTGTGCAAGATCATGGGTGGTGGCGCCTTTCGCCACCATATCGTGGGCGGAGCGTTCGAAGGCGACAAAATAGGCCTGCCGCATGATCGTGGCGTAAATGTCGTCCAATTGGTTGACGAGCAGGCTCTGCTTCACCGGCTTGCTGGTTTCCGAGGCCATCAGCGCGTCCGAAAGAATTCGTTCGCCGAATACTGACGCCGTTTCCGCCAGCGGCAAGGTCGAATGAAACGTGAAGACATTGTGCTCCTCGGCCATCATGCCATGGACGGCATGGCCTAACTCATGGGCCATGGTGGCGATGTCGCGGGCTTCGCCGGTGAAATTCAGCATCACGTATGGCGTCATCCCGGGGGTCACGCTGTAACAGTACGCTCCGCCCAATTTTCCCGGCTTCGTGCGCGCATCGATGTGGCGGTCGGCGAAGACGCGTTGGGCCAATTCGGCGAGACGCGGCGAAAAGCCATGGTACGCATCCAGCACCATCCGGACTGCATCCGCATAGCGATAGGTTTTCTGTTCGGCCCGGTGCGGCGCATAAATATGATACCGGTTCATCGTTTTGATCTTGCAGAGTCGGGCTTTTAAGGCAAAGTACCGTTGGAAAATCGGGGCATTTTTCATGCAGACGGACAGGAGCGCCGCCACGGCTTGATCCGGGATATCGTTACTGAGGTTCCGGGTGGCCATCGGCGTGGCAAAATGACGTAGCTGGAGGTTCTCCGCTTTCCAATCGCTGACCAGCGTTGTATACAGTTCGCCGAGAAGATCCTGTTGAGATTCATAGACGCGGTACATCTCCCGATAGGCGGCCTCGCGCATGGCGGCTTTCGGGCTGCGCAGGAAGGCCGTCAAGGCCTCGCGATTCATCGTCTTTTTCTTTCCTCCGACGCGCATCGTGAAGGTGAAGCCGTTGGTGACGACATCGTAGAGCTGGTGGACGGCGCTCTGGCCGGTGATGTTCTTGATGTTGATGATCTTCTCTTCCGCTTCCGAGAGGGTATGCGGCTTGAAGCGCCGGATGGTCTCCAGGTGATATCGGAAGTCCCCGCTGTTCGCCATCAATCGTTCCGCATTCGGCTCATCCACCCCTTGCCACCACAGATCGAAGAATAGAAGATGGTTATGGAGGGCGGTGAGGTGCTCCTCGACTTTGTTCTTGAACGATCGAGCCTGCAGCTGTTTGGTGTCTTCAGAAAACCACAGATACGCGTAGGCCCCGAGCCGGCCCGAATCCCTGGCGATCTGTTCCGATAACGTCAGAAGGTTCTGAAAATCCCGTTCGGGCATCGTGGCGGACAGGTCTGCTCGAGCCGATTCAATCCGCGAGACTTTCGCACTCAGGTCTTTCAGATAGCGGTCGAACTGTTTCACCGGGTCGGTGACCAGGTCGGACAGTTCCCAATGATCGGCAAACTCGCGAGTAGAAGACACACGACGTGTGGGAGTGGGGGACAGGGTCTTGCGCGAAACGGCCATAATCGAGGCTCCGGAAATAAGGGTGAACGAGGTCAGGGATCATACCATCGCCGAAGGCGGTGGGTTTGTAGATTTTTCGACGGCAAGGAAACACGACTGTCACCGTTGACAGGTCCCGTTTGAATGGTACAATCCGCCGCAAGGTGAGGTCATGACTGAACAAGAAATCAACCGCGCGATTCAATATGTGACGGCCGCCACGTCCTACGGGCGGGACACCGTGTCAGAGATTCTCCGGACGGGCCTGTCGGAATTGTCGGTGTTGTCGACGCAATCCACCCGCCGCTTCGAGCGGGAAAATCTCCTGGGCTATCTGTGCCAGTGGACCATGACACGTACCGGCCACCCGGAACCGCTGGTGCGTGAGGTGCTGGATGGGGCCGGCCGATGGCTCGATGAAGTGGCGACCACTCTTGAGCAGCGGCGTGAAGGGCAGGCGATAGCCGGCGATGATGACGAAGCGGGCGCCGCCTCGGCGTGAAGGGTCGGAGCTTCGAGACCGGGCACACGTAATTTTGGGGCATTCGATATCCTCTTTGAATATGGTCGTAGCGGACCGACCAGAGCGCACCGCCCTATAAACGATCGGCTGAGGAAGAATCGGGGTGCGTCAGGCAGGGAGCGTGGCCTTGAGGGCTTCCAGGTTCTTCGTCACCATCGCGTCGCCGTTTTTGGTGGAGACGGCGATGCCCTGATCGGACACCTGCCGGCACTCATCTAAGCGGTTCAGCTTCAGCAGGGACTGTGCCAATGCATAGAAGGCCGCCGAGTAGGTGGGCTTGACCTGAATGCAGCTCTGAAGCGCCGTTACTGCTTCCTGCCAGTTGCTATCCTCCATGTGGGCCTTCCCCAAGCCGAACCAGGCCACCTCGTCGTTTGGGTCGATCGTCAGCACCTTTTTCAGCGGTTCGATTCTCGGGTTCGGCATCAATGTCTCCATGGTAAGTCGGCAAGATGAAGGCCGACCGTAGCACGCGTTTCCGATCATTGTCTATGGCGATTCCTGCGTGCTAGTCTGACCAAGCAGATCGTCTCTTAAAGGATCTGAGCGTATGGCTGATGGCGTATAGCTTGAAGTCGGAAAACCTGTACCCACCTCCGTTCGGACCATACGCTTCGGACCATACGCTATAGGCTATCAGCCATTTGCTCTTGCTTCGCTTTGGATACGAACGACGCTTTACGGACTTGGACATGGGCAAGACCGGTCTTATCTACGATCAACGCTACCTTGAGCATGATATGGGTGCCGGACATCCGGAGTCGCCCAACCGGCTCCGTGCGATCATGCAGCGGCTCGAACAGAGCGGTGTGGCTGCCAGGCTAACCAGGATCGAACCCCGCAAAGCTGAAGACGAGTGGGTGACGCTGGTGCATGAGCCCGCTTATGTCGCGACACTCAACCGGCAGGCGCCCGCGAGTGGCTATGTTGCGCTCGATGCCGATACGTCTCTGTCGCCGGGATCGCTGACCGCCGCCTATCTCGCAGCCGGCGGGGCGTTGGCCGGGGTGGATGCGATTATGGCCGGACAGGTTGAGCATGTGTTTTGCGCCGTCCGTCCGCCGGGTCACCATGCGGAAGCCGGACGGGCGATGGGCTTTTGCCTGTTTAACAATGTGGCGATCGCCGCGTGTTATGTCCGGAGGCGTTATGGATTGCCGCGAGTGCTGATCGTCGATTGGGATGTCCACCACGGCAACGGCACGCAGCACAGTTTTGACGCGGACCCGTCGGTGCTGTTCTTCAGCACGCATCAATATCCGCATTACCCGGGAAGCGGACGTGCCACCGAACGCGGTAGCGGTTCTGCGGAAGGCCTTACGATCAATGTGCCGATGGAAGCGGGTGAAGGCGATGACGAGTATCGAGCGGTGTTTCAAAAAGTGTTGGTACCGGCTGCTGATGCCTTCAAGCCGGACTTTGTGATTATCTCTGCCGGCTTCGATGCCCACCGGGACGATCCATTGGCTAGTATGGGACTGACCGAACAAGGCTACTCCGACCTGACCGCGATCGTGGCCGGCATTGCCAAGCGGCATGGCCAGAGGCGCCTGTTGTCGTCACTCGAAGGGGGCTATAACCTGACGGCCCTGGCGGCGTCGGTCGAGCGGCATATACAAGCGCTGATGGATGTCTGAGTATCCCATGGCAGGCCTTCTGGATATTGATGGCCGGCCAGTCAGTATGCATTCGCCTATGGAATGCGGAGGCCGTGAGGGTTGACGCTGACGATGCCGGTCGGGTACCACCGTGCTCAATAGATCTGAGGTGCCATTGAAAGGAAGAGTGGGGGCGGGCATTGATCGAACGCGTGAGAAGAATGGCGCCGCAGTTGCCTCATAAAACAATCTCCATAAAAAGCATTCACCGACCGAGATCGAGGAACTTATGCAACACCCATTATTGATCGACAGTGAAACGCTCCAACAACGCTTGGGACAATCCGGGCTTGTCATTCTCGATGTGCGGGGACGAGCCGCATACGAGTTCGGCGGCCATATTCCCGGTGCGGTGCATTCCACCTGGCATGAGCACAGCGACCCCGATGCCGTCGCCAAGGGTATTTTGGATCCCGATCTCAAGCGGATCGAGAAAAGCATGCAGGCGCTCGGTATCAACCAGGACAGCGAGGTGGTGATCTATTCGAATCCCTTCGACAACTGGGGCGATGAAGGCCGCATGTTTTGGATGTTGGAGTACTTAGGTCACAAACAGCTGAGGGTGCTGGATGGGGGCTGGGTGAAGTGGATCAATGAACGCCGGCCGTTTGAACATGGAGCGGTGCGATCGGTACCTGGAAATTTCACGGTGGCCGCGGTCGAATCGGCGATCATCATGAAAGAAGAGTTGAAGGGAATCGTGCGAAAGCCCCATCCGACGACGACGATTGTAGACGCCCGCAGTCTTGAAGAATACCTTGGGAAAGAAGTGTCCGGCATTCCACGCCCCGGCCATATTCCCGGAGCCCTGCATGTGGCCTGGAACGGATTTCTCAATGCCGATGCCACGGTGAAGGAATTGGCGACGATCACCGCGCAGTTGGACATGAAGGGACTCAATACCACGCATGAGACGGTGTGTTACTGCACGGGCGGCGTCCGATCGGGATGGCTGTATTTCATTTTGCGGCTGGCCGGGTATGAACATGTGCGCAATTATCCCGGATCCTGGTGGGAGTGGAGCCGGGATTTCGCCTGCCCGGTGGAAAAAGATCTGCTCGCCCTGCAGAAACTTTTAGGCCTGTCGGAAGCTACAGCCCCGTCAGGCATGCGGCCGTCTTGACAGGGTGCTGACCCCTCTTTATGCTGAATAGCAAGTGATGCGGTGCATATACTTACAGAGGAGGCGTGTCATGCAGACTGCTAAGTGGCGGAGAGTGGTGGCGGCCGGTGTTATGATGGCGCTTGTCGGAGCGCCGATGGTCGCCGGCGTGGCGTTCGCTGCAGGGAATAAACAGCAGGCGGAAGCCATGGAGCATGCCAAGCAAGCAGTGACCTATGGAAAAAAAAGGCCATGCGGAGGAGTTGGTCAAGCATGCGGAAATTGCCCTGAAGCATGCCGAGAGCGCAATGGGTGAAACCAAGAGTCCCCACGTCAGCGAGGGCATCAAGGGCCTGAAGGATGGCATTGAACATGGTAAGGCCGGCCACGCCGATGTGGCGACTAAAGCCATCGAAAATGCCTTGCCCCATTTGTCAGAGGGCATGTAAGCATCTCTTGCGCGGCAACGGTGTCCAACGTGAGACGGGCAGGGAAGTCCCTGCCCGTTTTTTTATATTCAGAAAGGCGGCCTCATGCGAGTCGGCTATTTCCAATTTGATCCGGTCTTCGGCGAGGTCGCACACAATCTCGATCTGGTGACGGCCCGGTTGGAACAGGTGGACGCCGACCTCATCGTGTTACCGGAACTATTTGCAACCGGCTATCAGTTCGTGTCGAAGGAAGAAACGCGGCGGCTTGCGGAACCGGTTCCGGATGGAGAGACGACGAAACGGTTGGCTGATATCGCCCGACGTCGCGGAGTCACGATCGTGGCAGGGTTGCCGGAATCAGCCGGCGCGTCTTGTTACAATTCGGCGGTCGTCGTCGGGCCGAAGGGATTCATCGGCTGCTACCGCAAAACCCATCTTTTCTTTGAAGAGACGCTCTTTTTTGCCCCGGGTGATAGCGGCTTTCAGGTGTGGGATATCGGCCTTGCCAAAGTAGGCATCATGATCTGTTTCGACTGGTTGTATCCGGAATCGGCCCGCACGCTGGCGTTGCAGGGCGCGGATATCATTGCCCATCCCTCGAACCTCGTTCTGCCACATTGCCCGGATTCAATGGTGACGCGTTGTTTGGAAAACGGGGTGTTCAGCGTCACAGCGAATCGGATCGGCAGTGAAGCACGCGGCGGAAAGGATCGGCTGACCTTTATCGGGATGAGTGAAGTCGTGAGCCCACGCGGGCGGATTCTGCATCGCGCCCCTGGTGAATGCGACGACCTGACGATTGTGGAGATCGACCCGAAAGAGGCCAGGACGAAGGCGCTCAATGCGTACAACGAACTGCTACGCGACCGCCGCCCGGCCTTGTATGGCGCCTAACTCCCGGCCCTCTCCTTTTCCTGACTCATCTTGCGTCACTCGCGGGCGCACGGTAGGATGAGTCATGACGACTCCCCTCGGAAAAGGTATTCTTCTGGTGGCCGCGCCGGCGTTGAACGATCCGAACTTCCGGCAGGCGGTGGTGCTGTTGTGTGAGCATGGACCGGAAGGCGCGTTGGGGGTCATCGTCAACCGGCCGACCGGAATGTCCATCTCCGAGGCACTGCCCCAAGTGCCGATCCTGGAGGGACAACTGCATGTGCTGTATGCGGGCGGACCGGTTCAAACCAACCAGGTGATGATGCTCTATCGGATCAGTCAGACCCCTGAGAATTCGCACCAGGTGTTCGACGGTGTCTGTCTCGGTGGTGATTTGGACATCATGGAGCGGATCCTCACGCAGCAACCCGGGACGGAATCGTTTCGCGCCTATCTGGGGTATTCGGGGTGGGGACCTGGGCAGCTGGAATCCGAAATGCAAACGGGCTCATGGATCACCCTGCCTGCCGATCCGAGTGTGGTCTTCGAGAAGGAGCCGGCGCGAATCTGGTCGGATATCTTCCTCTCCCTCGGCGATACCTCCAGACATTATGCGGACATGCCGTTCGATCCCTCCTTCAACTAGCGGGCTCTGACCATCGCTCGTATCTCGTCGTTCGTATCTCGTATGACGGAAAGACGTTCTGCGCTTGCGGGGACGCTTCACGCTTCACCAGGCCGTCGCGTATCTTCCAGCACTTTCGCGAGGAATCGTCCGGTATGGGACTGCGCGACCTTCGCCACCTGTTCGGGGCGTCCTTCAGCGATGATGTGCCCGCCTGCTTCGCCTCCATCCGGTCCGAGGTCGATCACCCAATCGGCCGTTTTGATGACATCCAGATTGTGTTCGACGACGATGAGGGTGTTACCGGCGTCCACGAGTTTGTGCAGGACGGTCAGCAGCTTCTTGATGTCGTCGAGGTGCAGTCCGGTGGTCGGCTCATCCAGAATATAGAGCAGATGGTGCGCCGACGGATCTTTCAATTCGGCGGCGATCTTCAACCGCTGCGCTTCTCCGCCGGACAGGGTCGTGGCGGCCTGGCCCAGGCGCAGATAGCCCAGTCCGATCGAGGACAGCAGGTACAGCTTTTCAGTCAGCTTGGGCGACCCGGAAAAAAACGCCTGGGCTTCCGTCACCGTCAGGGTCAGCACATCATGGATGGTCTTGCCGCGATACCGGATGCCGAGGACCTCCGGCTTGAAGCGCCGTCCGTTGCACTGTTCGCACGTGGCATAGATGTCTTCAAAGAAATACATTTCCAATTTTTCATAGCCGTTCCCCTCGCAACGTTCGCAGCGCCCCCCGGCAGAGTTGAAGGAAAAATGCCCCGGCGTCAGACCCTGCCGCAGGGCGTCCCGTTCAGAGGCGAACAGGGCGCGAATTTCGTCGAACGCTTTGAGATACGTAATAGGGTTCGAGCGCGGCGTCCGGCCGATCGGTTGCTGGTCGATGAGCCGCACGCCTTTGACATGTTCGAGTCCCTTGATGGCCTGAAATTTTCCCATCGGTAATGATTCCACGCGAAAGGCGCGGGCTGCGGCCCGGTACAACGTCTCCTCGATGAGCGTGCTTTTCCCCGACCCGGACACGCCGGTCACGCAAACCAGCATGTGAAGCGGAATCCTGACCACCAGGTTTTTCAAATTATGTTCCGCGGCGCCGGCAATGCTGAGCATCGTGCCGTTGCCGGAGCGGCGGGTCTTCGGGAGCGGAATCACTTCCTCGCCTCGCAGGTAACGGGCGGTGAGCGCTTTTGGATCGGCGAGGAATAGATCGCGCGGCGCTGCGCATACGATATGGCCGCCCTGTCCCCCTGAGCCGGGACCCAGTTCGACGATGTAGTCGGCGGTTCGAATCATCATGGGATCGTGTTCTACCACGACGACGGTGTTGCCATGGTCGGCCAGGTCGCGAAGAATACCGGCGAGGGTGGCGGTGTCGCGCGCATGCAGCCCGATCGTCGGCTCATCTAGCACGTACAAAGTGCCCACCAAACGGGAGCCGAGTTGGTTGGCCAGGGCAATGCGTTGCGCTTCTCCGCCTGATAGCGTTTTGGTTTGGCGCGAAAGCGTCAGGTAGCTCAGCCCGACGCGCAGCAGGAAGTTCAGCTTCGCCTGCAGCTGGCGAAGAATGTCCTTGGCGATTTCGGCGTCGAATGCGGCCAGGGCCAGGCGCTGAAACCAGGCGGCCGCTGCCTCAATGGTGAGTTCATTGAGTTGCACATAGTCGCATCCGGCCAGCTTCACGTACCGGGCGGCCGGTTTCAGGCGGCTGCCATGACAGGTCGGGCAGATGGCTGGACTGCGGTAGCGGCTGAGCAGCACCCGCACATGCAGCTTATAGC
>JACCYV010000267.1 GCA_013696305.1 Nitrospira sp. | reverse complement strand
GAAGAGGTGCATCAGACGACGCACGCGGAAGAATTGCACATGGCCGGACTCGAAATTCAAAAAACCCGCCTCGCCGTCGGTGGATGAGGTTGCCGCCGCCGCGACCTCGCCGGGCATGGACCGGGCGTTGAAACGGCGTCGTGCATGGACGAAGCGACGGACAATCTGATCGACCCCGATCCTGGTCAACCCCCGCTGCAACCGGCAACAGAGTTCATACGACCCATAGCCGTTGGGTGTGGTAATGATGAGCGCCCCGCCGGGCTTCAGGAGTTGGCGCATGATACGAAGACCGTCCAACGGGTGATGAAGATGTTCCAGAACTTCCGAACAGACCACGAGATCAAAACGAAGACGTTCCTGGAGCAGCGATTCTATATGGGCCGTTCGAAACAGTAAGTTCGGCAACCGATATCGTTGTTGAGCTTCCTGAATGGACGGCTCGTGCATGTCCACGCCCAGGATCTGATGGCCCCGGCAGGCCAAGGGATAGGTCACATGGTCGCCGGTTCCACAGCCGTAGTCGAGAATCGAGAGCGACGGTTTCCTCAGACGCTTCGCGACCGCAGACGTCCAGGCGTCGATGGTCTCCAGCCGCTTCACGATCCCATACGAGGTCTCCAGAAAACTCACAGCCGGCGCCTTCTCAACCATCACCTGCTCGTCGAATGAAAGGTTATCTGGCATGAATCAGGCTCTGGTACAGGTCCTCGAACCGCTGCGCCTGCAGGCCAATGTCATATTCGGCCTCGGCAACCTCGCGGCAGCGAGCACCCAACCGCCGCCGGAGGTCCGGGTCGTCCAGCAGGCAGGCGATCCCCTGGGCAAGATCGCGCGCATCCTTGCACTGTGTGAGATACCCCGTCTCCATGGGTCGGACGGCTTCGGCCACCCCGCCCACATCGAACGCCACCACCGGGGTTCCGCAAGCCAGGCTTTCCAGCACGCCGTTCGGCAAATTATCGGCCAGCGCGGGATGAACAAATACATCCGCAGCCGCATACACGGCGGCCAGTAGATGATCGTCCTTCACGATATCGATGGCCGTCACGGGGACATCGACAGCCGCCTCCCATTCTCCCGCACGGTTCCCGACCACCAGGAGCCGGAAGGGCTTGCGCGTCTTTCCCTTGAGCGCTTTCACGGCCTCAGTCACGAATGTTCCACCTTTTCGAAAGGCCTGAGTGTCCACCGAACTGAATAATACGAGATCTTCATCCTGCGGCAGGCCCAACACGTCGCGCGCCGCCGCGCGGCTGATGGGCCGAAACACACGTAAGTCCAGGCCGTTCGGAATCACCGTCACCGGCCAATGGCCTACGAGCGGACTCTGTTTGGCAAGACCGGCGATCCATCGCGAGGGTGCGACCAGGGTGACGTTCGCGCGAGCATAAATGCGTCGCTTGGTTCGCCACAGCAGCGCCGTCCGGTCCGTCTTCAAGGCCGGATCATCAGCCAGCAACGGGCACGAACCACAACCGGCCATCCACCGGTCGCAGTCATACGAATAACAGCAATGGCCCGTGAAGGGCCACATGTCGGACAATCGCCAGACGAACGGCTTGCGTCGGCTGGCGACTCCCAGCACAGAGTGGCTGAAATATCCTCCGTGCGTATTGTAGAGCTGGACCACGTCCGCCGCGAGAAACCAGGGGTGTCCCAGCAACCTCCAGGAAGAAGGCAAGAAAAGATACTGGAGGCTTAACGCATCGGTGGCCCGGCGAGCGAGCCAATCCGCCGCCCGCCATGGCAGCGTGCCCCAGATCGGTTCTGCGTCGAGCGTTCCCTGCACCTGACCGGACACGAGCATCCGCGAGGCATGCCCCCGCTGAATGAGGCTGGAATGAATGCGGTAGGCAGCCCGGCCGGACCCGCCCAGGTTGTATTCGGTGCTGAGATGTAGGATGTTCATGCCAGTCCACTAGCGTGTCAGGGGTGCCTTCCCGTTTCCCAACACTCCATTGCCGCCCAATCGTACCCGGATGCCGGCCAACCCGGCACTCGTAAACCATTCGGTCACCGACTCGGGAGTCTGCGGGTCATCATAGGCGGGAGCCAAGGCATCAAAGGTGTCGAGGATGCCCCATTCAGTCTTTTGCTGGCGGGATAAGGGCAGGTAATGGTAGTTCCAGCAGGGAATTACCATACCCAGCACCTGACCCATCACTGGAAGACGCTTGATAAAGGTATCAATCGGGAGCCATTTCGGGATGTACCACCGGAGAAATCGAAAAAGGAGATCACGAGGCATTCGCGTCGTGAGGGGGCGATACAGATATTTACTTTTATAGGGCTCCAACGCCCAGCCCTTCAGGTACACATCCATCGCGAGTTCACCGCCGGGCTTCAAAAACGGCGCCAGGCTCATGAAGGAGCCGCGCGGATCCGGCGTGTGCTGCAAGACCCCATAACAAAAGACTTTGTCGAATGAGTGGCGGCGAAAGGGAATCCGGTACAGATCGGCCTGCACTACACAGAGATTCTCATGAGGACCGTGATTCGCGAAGCACGCATCCACGGCGGAGCTGAGATCGACCGAGTACACATGGGCCCCGGCATCCAGCATAATCTGAGTAAACCGCCCGGCACCGCAGCCGGCCTCCAGGATCCTGGCGCCTTTGAGTTCGGCGGGCGACCACCCCGTCCCGCTATAGAACCGCTCTTTCGACAACGTCGTTCCATTATATTTATCGATTTGCGTCCGGCGAAAACGATTCCACTGTTCGCCGAAACTTTCGGAATAGCCGCTGTTCGGAACAAACCGAGGCACACATCCGCGAATCGGCACCGGCGGACATTCCTCCGAGCAGGCCAACAGTCCCTCTTTGATCTCCCCCTGTTCCTCGAGGGCGCCGACCTGCAAATTCAACTTATGTTGTCCACTCGCGCAGACTAATTCCGCGATGTGCTCCCGACGCATCGTGCTTCAACGCTCCCTTCTACATCCAATACACAGCCGACACCGACACCCCTTATCTACGGCATCTCGCAGTAGGCTTAACACAACTCCTGCCAAGAAAAATTCGGACAATCCGTGAGGGCCCGTTCGATATAGAGACTATGCCAGATCTGAAACATCAGGGCAGTCCAAATCTGGGGATGATAATCCGCCTGTCCCTCCACATGAGGCCGGACGAATTGCGCATAAAACTCAGGCCGGAAGAGTCCCTGATCAGCGAGTCGCTTCGGCGCCAGTAACCGCTCCGCCAGAGGACGCAGAGGCCCGCGCAGCCATTGTGCCGTCGGAATCACGAATCCGCGCTTGGGCGCCTGAAGCAACTCCTCCGGGAGTAAATCCCGAACCGCCTGGCGCAGTAAGTACTTGGGATCCTCCGGCTTGGTACGAATCCGGGACGGAATGCGCATCACCAGCTCGACGAACGCATGATCCAGAAACGGCACACGCGCTTCCAGCGAATGCGCCATGGAAAACCGATCGGTCATAGAGAGAAATTCTTCCGGTAACTGGGTGCGCATGGCCACATGCATCAGCGCATCCCGTGGCTGCGCGCTGTTCGACTGGCGGTACACATCTCGCAACAGTTCGGCTGTGTCCGGGAACGGTGCCCCATCGGCCGGCTCCATCAACACCGTGTTGCGCTTCATGTCATCGGAGAAATAATAAAACGCATGCACATAGTCCCACGTGAACGGATCGCGTCCGACCATGGGCCAGTTCCGCCACCGTTCTCTCAATCGCAACCCGCCGACTCCATGCGGAAGACGATCGACGAGCGACGCAACCAGCGGCCAGCCGCGCTCGATCCAGGCCGGAACCGTGGGCGCTCCGGCCTGTCGGCCGGAGGTCTGTCGCTCCAATCCTCTGTAGCGTCCATAGTCTCCGAATAATTCGTCGCCACCGGTTCCCGTCATGCCGACTTTGACATCCTGGTGCATGAACTGAAAGACATACCAGGACGGCAACCCTCCCCCGTACGGCTCATCCAGGTACCACACCATTTTGAGCAAGTCACGGAGCAGATCGTGAGGCTGCAGGACCAGCTCATGATGGTCGGTCTCCCAGCGCTCCGCCACCTTCCGCGCCAAGGGCAATTCATCGAGCGCGGCGGCGCCTTCACCGACAAAACCCAGCGAATAGGTCTTGAGTTGCCGATGACCGGCATCTGCGAGCAGCCCGACGATGCTGGAGGAGTCCAGCCCGCCGGACAAGGAACAGCCGATCGGCACATCACTGAGGCTCCAGCGCCGCACGGCGGCCCGCAACTCCTCCCGAACGATCTCGCTCCATTCCGCAGCCGAATGACCTTCCTGCGGCGAAAAGGAGGGCCGCCAATACGAATGGGTTTCGAACCGTGCCGTGCCCAGGTGGTAGCGAAACCAGTGCCCCGGCGCAAGGCGGGAGACCCCCTTTATCATGGAGGATGTCCCCGGAACGAACCGCAACGTCAGATAGTGATAGAGGCTGGTGGGGTTGAGCTCGCGCCGAATGTCCGACAGCGTCAGCAGACTTTTCAACTCCGACGCGAAGACGAAGGCCGCCTCGGTCCTGGCATAATACAACGGCTTGATGCCGAGCCGGTCACGCGCGCCGAACAGCACATTGCGTTTCTTGTCATACAGCACAAAGGCGAACATGCCGTTGAGGTCGGCCAGCATGTCCTCCTGCTTCTCGTCGTAGAGCTGAAGCAGGGTTTCCGTATCGGAGTTCGCCGTGACAAACCGATGGTGACGCTGCTCCAGTTGCCGCCTCAAATCCGGCGAGTTGAAAATCTCGCCGTTATAGACGATCCAGACGGATTGGTCCCCATTCCCCATGGGCTGCCGGCCATGATCAAGATCGAGGATGCTGAGCCGCCGCATGCCGAGGCATATATCGGACCGTGGATCGTCATAGTATCCCCCGTCATCCGGGCCGCGATGGATTAGGGCGACGGTCATCGCCCGCACCCGCTCCGCTGCGTTTGGGCCCACCATCCCGGTTATGCCACACATGAAGACGACCTCACGGAATGAGTGTGGAGGCAACTACGTTGCACGGCATCAGGTGCGCGGCGCGAGGAAATCTTCTGTTCCACTGTGGATCCAGTCGGCCAGGGACCGGAGGTCCATCGCAGACCTCAGATCCTGTCCCTGTGGCAGGCAGACTCTAGTGTGCAAGCTTGCTTTGGCATCGCGCTGATACTCCAACGTGACTGTGCGCAAACTAAAGGGCCGTAGAACAAACACTCCATGCGCAAACCGTTCGGCGAGATCCCGCTGCTCGGCTGAAAGCGGAGGAACCTCCTGAATGCGCGTGAGACGGTCCAGATACTGCGCCTTCGAGTCGGAGTCGATGGTGAATCCCAGTCGGTCATATCGCCCTGTGCCGGCCGTCAGCACGGGGATTCCAAAACTGGCCGCCTCGATCCCGACAGTGCCGCGCACCGTCACACAGTAGTCCATCACCGCATAGAGCGACAGCGTGCTCATGCGACTGTCAGGCTGAATGATCCGTACATGCGGCGGCAGATCTCCGCCGAGTGACCGGATGGCCGTCAATTCCGACGGCTCGGATTCGACCCCATCACGAACATTTTTGACGATATTGGCGGGATGGACTTTGACGACCCAATTGACATGGGGATTCGCGCATGCGGCCTTCATGGTCTCAATGAACCATTCCTCATAACTTCCAAAAAGATCCGTCCCATAGAAGAACGTGCCGTCCCAGAAGATATGCGAAAAGATGACGGCCGTCTTCTTCCGATCGTCGAGATTCAAGGTTCGCCGTGTCTCCTCAGCCTCCTGCAGCGTCGTGTGAAACTGCGTCCCGACTTCGCTGTACCATTCGCCACTGAGATAACTCCCGACCACCTCGCTGCGAAGCCGCTTCCGGTCCGGTTCAGTCCAGGATCCGGCTGCCAGCGCATTCCAGGTTTTCGATGACAGGGAAGCCGGGTGCACATCACGGTTCGCCTGGCTGTATCGTTTGAGCATGAGCTGGTTGTTCTTGTGAGCGGCGTTCCAGGTGATGGTGTCGATGCCGGCCGCCAGGCACACGTCGAAGAGCTCCCCTCGCGGGCTGTACCCCGGATCAACCGACAGTACCAACTGCGGTCGCAGGGTCTTCACAATCTCGTGCGCCGCCTGGGTGTAGGTCATGGCACGGTGCAGAAACGGAAGGAGCGCGTCACGGATCGCCGGGTCCGCGAGATTGAGACGGCCGACCCGCAAATGGCGTAATGCCGTGGAGGCGGCATATTTTCCCACGCGGGCGCTGCCATAGTGTAAATTGATGAAGTCTTCAAACGAACTGACGTCCGCCAGTATCCGGGCGGTCTCCTGGTGGGACAGGGGACAGGCATACTCATCCCAATGCAAGATGTCCCGAACTCCTACCTCGCGATAATAGTTCTCCATCCAACGGTCATAATCTGTCAAGACCAGGGGTCGATAACCGGCCAATTGGAAGGCCTTGACCAACGCAATCTCGACGAGCAGGCCAAGTGATCCCGAGCTGACGATGAGGACGCGCTTGCCCTCTCCGAGCTCCGCGGACGGGGGATGGCGGAACGCCGCAGCATGCTCACGGGCGAACCGCCGAAATTCTTGATCGAGCAGGAACTCCTGCTGGCGAAATTTGCGATCGGCCAGCCACCGAAGGCGGTAGCGAATGGTGCGGGCGGCGGGAAGCAAGCGGGATCGGGAGAGTAATAGCTTGAGGGGTGTTTTCCAATTACCGTGCATCATGAAGGCGTGCAGACGTTCGACGATCTCCCCTGCTAGGTCATTTCATCGACGAGATAGGGCAACTCGGTGCTTTCCCATTTTTCAAAAATGCTGTTCATCTCAATGATACGCCGGATCCCGTCTTCCAACGACACCAGCGATTCGAAACCCAGCAGCCGTTTCGCCTTCTCGCCGGAACAGTAGCGGCGATGGATTTCGCGGCTCGCAAGCCGGTCCGTGCCCTGAAAATCGCCGGCATACTTGATGTCCACCGATGGATTGCCGCAGGCCTTGACGACGAGGTCAGCCAGCTCCTTGAGTGAAATCGGCCGGTCGCTATTACCGAGGTTGATGACCTGTCCGCCGGCCTCCGGCCTGAGCAGCGCGTCCACCACACCTCGCGCCGTATCTTCGCTGTAACAATAGGAACGGATTTGATCGCCACTGCCGTTGATCACTATCGTTTTGCCCGTCATCGCGTTCTGAATGAACTTCGGCAACACGAATTGCGCCGCTTGATAGGGTCCGTAGGCATTGAAAAATCGAAGAATGACGTGTTCGAATTCGGGATAGCGTTGCGCATAGCCGATG
>JACCYV010000204.1 GCA_013696305.1 Nitrospira sp. | reverse complement strand
GACCACGACACGGGCTGTCTGTCGTTTTCCCCATGAGCCCGTCAATGTCTCAAGGGCTTCGACTCGCACGTCCATCTTGTAATTCTTCTTGTCGTGGTGAACCGTCATCGACAGGGATGCCCCGGGCACG
The DNA here is from genome assembly GCA_013696305.1 of Nitrospira sp. Taxonomy (GTDB): domain Bacteria; phylum Nitrospirota; class Nitrospiria; order Nitrospirales; family Nitrospiraceae; genus Nitrospira_A. The sequence goes on along the minus strand of JACCYV010000204.1, from coordinate 5,452 downwards.
AACGGTAGGACTTTGCGTACATAATATAAGCACGACATGGCATCCTGCGCATCGGCGGGAATTGCCAGCTCGTCGGTTTTCCCATCCTTCACGGCGGTGACCAGGCCTTCGCCATGCCGAAAGGTATACTCAAAATCGTTGAACCGTTTTCCCTCCCGCCGAGAAAAGGTCATGCGCCTAGGCAAAAACGATTCGAGATCGACAATGGACACCCCGTGATTGTCGACCGGATAGAACTTGGTCACGACAGGGCTGGATCGAGCGGTCATCCCAAGCGTAAGCTGCTGCCGACCACCCTCGCCCTGGCCTTCCTGGACAACCATGGTCGCAATCCCTGCGCGCATCCCAAGCCAGGTGACGTCATAAGACAGTCGTTCACCGGCCTGAAACGGCAGGGGGGTAGGAGTCGGCGGATGCTCGGCCTGCATGGGCTCGGAGAGCGAGTTGTGCGGGAGAAAGGTGCCGATCAAGATCGTCGTGACAAGCAGGAGGGTCGAACGGAGGGAACCGTGAGTGAACCATCTTCTAGCTCGACAGGACACGTCGTGCCTGCGCAAGTTCCGTTTCGATGGTGGCGCGAATCACATCCAAACGGGCCGGCGAGGGCGCCTCGAAGCGCAAGACGAGTGCCGGTTGAGTGTTGGACGCTCGAATGAGCCCCCATCCATCTTCAAAAATCACGCGCACGCCGTCGATCGTGACCAATTCACGCACACGAAGGGTCGAAGCGCCGACGGGCTGGTTGCCATTCAGACAGGCGGTGAGTTGCGTTTTCACTTGATCGACCAGTTGAAACTTCAGCGCATCCGGACAATCGACACGAATTTCCGGGGTCACCGTCGTCTGCGGAAGATCCGCGACCAGACTGGAGAGCGACTGTTTCGTCTTGGCCAGAATTTCCACCAACCGGCAGGAGGCATAGATGGCGTCGTCGAAGCCGAAATATCGATCGGCAAAAAACATGTGGCCGGACATTTCACCCGCCAGGACCGCCGACTCCTCTTTCAGTTTCGCCTTCATCAGCGAGTGTCCGGTCTTCCACATGATGGGGCGACCACCGCGCGCGGCAATATCATCATACAAGCACTGCGAGGCCTTCACCTCGGAAATAAAGGTGGTCCCCGGCCTCTGCGCGAGAATATCCCGCGCATAGACGACCATCAAGCGATCGCCCCACAGGATCTCGCCCCGCTCGTCGATCGCCCCGATGCGGTCGGCATCCCCGTCGTAACCGATGCCGACATCCGCCTTCTGCTCTTTCACGGTCGCGATGAGATCCTGCAGATTCTCCACCACGGTGGGATCGGGGTGATGGTTGGGGAATCGCCCGTCCAGTTCGTCATAGAGGCCGGTGACGCGGCAGCCCAGTTGCTCCAAGGCTTGCTTGGCCACCAGCGACGCCGCGCCGTTCCCGCAATCGATGACCACATGCAGATGGTCCGCGCGTACGCCGGAAAAATCGGTTTTGAGATGCTGTAAATAGTCCGGAATGATGGCGTGGGAGGAGAGCTGCCCGGCCCCCGATACGAATCGACCGGCTTCCATCACCTGTCGCAACCGTTGTATGTCCTCGCCGTGAATGGCGTCTTTCCCGATGCAGATTTTAAACCCGTTGTACTCGGCTGCATTGTGGCTGCCCGTAATCATGATCCCGCCTTGCACCGGCAAGGTAAACAACGAAAAATAGAGGAGCGGCGAGGCGCAGAGCCCCAGATCGACCACATCCAGTCCACCCGCCAACAGACCTCGGAGCAACGCCTCCTGTAATGCAGGCGAGCTCAGCCGCCCGTCTCGCCCGAGGCTGATCCGGGCAGCGCCCTGTTCCCGTGCCATGGTGGCATAGGCCCGCCCCACTTGCTCGGCAATTTCCTCCGTGAGTTCTTCTCCGACAATGCCTCTCAAATCATATTCGCGAAACAACGCCATCTCGATCTCCTAAGCACTGCGGAAAAACACAGGTTGCACTCAACCAGCCAGCGGCTTCAGCAGAGTGCCAGCGCCAGAATGGCTTGCAGGATGCTCAAACAGGCGTCCAGCGAGGCCGCAGCGAGCAAAGAGGCGACGCGTCACATTCTTACCCACCCACCCCACGCCTGCTGAGACAGGCTCTCTTCCCATGGCGGTCCGTGGAGCCTCGGAGCGACGCGAGAACAATGCTGGCGGCCTGTTTCAGCATCCTAGCTAACGTCCCCGGCTCAGCCGCCCGTAGTCATCCTGAAAGCGCACAATGTCATCCTCCCCAAGATAGGGACCGTTCTGCACCTCGATAATATGCAAGGTCTCGGTGCCGAGATTTTCAAGACGATGCGGCGTTTCAACAGGAATCGCCGTGCTTTCTCCGACCTGAAGATTCAGCAGCGCATCCCCTCTCGTCACCCGGGCAGTCCCTGCAATGACAACCCAATGTTCGCTGCGTTTATGATGGAGCTGGAGAGACAAGCGCCCCCCGGGGCTCACCGTCACGCGTTTGACCTTATATCCATGCCCCTCTTCCAGCACGGTGTAGGATCCCCACGGCCTGAAGACCGTCAGGTGTTCCAGATGCTCCGGAGCGCCCTGCTGCTTCAGAATCTCGACCATCCTCTTCACGTCCTGCGATCGGGACTTGGGACAGACCAAGGTCGCGTCCGGCGTATCCACCACCACCATGTCCGTGAGCCCGATAGTGGCCACCACCCGGCGATCGGCGTAGAGAACGGAGTTGGTACTGTCGAGGTCGATGACCCGGCCGCTGATTACGTTGCCGGACTTGTCTCGCGGCGATACTTCTTCGAGACTGCTCCAGTTTCCGACATCCGACCAACCGAACCCCACGGGAATCATCGCCGCGTTGGCCGACTGCTCCATGACCCCGTTATCGACCGATACCGAAGGAACTTTCTTGTAGGCCTCCTCAATGAGGCTCGGCTCAGCGCCAGAGAGGACCAGCGCATGGACCCGCTGCATGGCCTGGGCCAGCAACGGCTGGTGCCGGAGAATTTCCTCCAGGATGGTCGCAGCCTTCCACAGAAACATGCCGCTGTTCCAAAAGTAATTCCCATTCTTCAGATACTGCGCCGCTTTGGTCCGATTCGGTTTCTCGACAAATCGCGCAACGGCGTAACCGGTCAGCCGCCCCCTCTTGGCCAGCGAGGTTCGTCGATTCGGCTGAATGTAGCCGTACCCGGTCTCCGGCCTGGTCGGCTTGATTCCGAACGTCACCAAATGTCCCTTGTCCGCCAGTTGAATGCCCAAGGCCACCGCCGCCTGAAACGCCTTCTCGCCCGTCACCACATGATCCGCCGGCAGGACCAGCATCATCGCCTCCGGATCGCGCCGAACGAGCTCCCCTGCAACCAACGCGATGGCCGGAGCCGTATTTCGGCCTACGGGCTCGACCACATAATTGTCTTTTAATTCGGACTTCCACTCTCCCAGCTGCACGCGAATGGAATCGGCCTGCCCGGGGTTCGTGGAGATGATGACCTGCTCCGGCTTGGCACAGGAGAGTACCCGCCGCATGGTCTGCTGAATGAGCGTCTCATCACCGATGATCCGCAGCAGCTGCTTCGGATAGAGGTGCCGGCTCAACGGCCAGAACCGCGTTCCACTGCCGCCCGCCAAAATAACCGGATAGAGATGTTCTTTCACAATCATGACAGGTGACTCACCTTCACGAATAATGGTATGTGGCTCATCGAGTCTGCCGGGCTGAGAGAATCAGATCCGCCACTTCCCGCACCGCGCCCTCACCACCCTTTTGTTTACACACGTATCGGACCGTCTTCAGCACAGACGGCATCCCATCGGCAGGAGCGGCCGAAAATCCGACCGCGCCAAGAGCCTGCACGTCGTTGACATCGTCCCCCATATAGGCCACCTGCTCCATCGTGAGCCCGTGACGCGCAATGAGATCTGTTAATACAGCCAATTTATCGAAGGCGCCTTGATGCACTTCTGGAATGGTCAGCTTTTGAGCGCGACGCATCACAATTTTTGTGGACTCTTGCGTAATGATCGCGGTCAGAATGCCGGCTCGCTGCAAGAGCTTGATCCCCATCCCGTCGCGGGTATTGAACTTTTTCCATTCGTCGCCGGATTCAGAGTAATACATTCCGGCATCGGTCAGTACCCCGTCGACATCGGTCGCGAACAATCGAATACGACGAAGGGCCCCTTGCAAAGACACGCGAGGTGCGGGGAGAGTTTTTTTTCGACGACCTGTGCTGGGCATGCGGACGCTTTCGGCTGGGGCCGATGTTAACAAGCCATGGCTCAAAACTCAAGAAAACTCGCCCAGGTCGGGGGACTCAGCGACTATCGCGGCAGGTCGAATTGATCATGGGCGTCGGAAGGACCATTAGTAGGCATGACGGTGGATAAAGCCGCGCCAGACGGTGAGCAACATGATTTTAAGGTCGAACCAGATCGACCAATGTTCAATGTAGTACAGATCGTGCTCGATCCGCTTTTCCAGCGAGGTATTGCCGCGCCAGCCATTGATTTGCGCCCAGCCGGTGATCCCGGCCTTCATCTTATGCCGGAGCATGTACTGCGGAAGGGTTTCGCGAAACCGAGCGATGAATTCCGGCCGTTCGGGCCTCGGACCGACAATGCTCATCTCCCCGCGCAAGACGTTCCAGAATTGCGGCAGCTCATCCAAGCTCGTTCGTCGCAAAAACGCCCCGATGGGAGTTCGACGGTCGTCGTTAGGTTGCGTCCACACCGGACCCGTTGCCGACTCCGCATCCGGTATCATGGATCGGAACTTCAACATTTCAAACGCCCGCCCGTCTAATCCCATACGAAGCTGGCGGAAAAAAACCGGACCAGGGGAGGTCAGTTTCACCAAGACAGACACGACGCACAATACCGGGGCGAACAGCACCAGAGCCGCCGAGGCGCCGATTACATCCAAGACGCGCTTGATCACCAGGTTCCAACCATGCAGTGGCGATCCCTGGAGCGTGATGAGCGGAAGCCCATCAAACATTTCGGCTTCTGCCCGCAAACTCATGAACTCACACATGGCCGGCAAAACCTTCACCTCAACCATGGTGGTGGACAGGATGGCAAACATTTTCTCGACCCACCGTTCATCCTCAGGTGGGAGACAGACAAACACGAGATCGATGCCGGACTGCACCAGTTCTTGGAGGTCGTCATACCCGCCCAGGACCGGCACATTATGGATGCGCTCGCCCACCTTCCGAGGATCAGCGCTTAGAAACCCCTGCACACGGACACCCAGCTCAGGATGATTCTCCAGCGCATCCACCACCCGACGTCCCAATCGACTCGCGCCGATCACCAATCCATGGCGCTGGTTGTACCCTTGGCGGCGGAGGAATCGGAGCGCTTCTCTGAATAGGACGCGCGAAAATCCCAGCGTGACGAGATTCAACAGCCAGAAATACAGCAGCACCAAACGGGAATATTCGTACTGTCGCAAAAAAAACGTCAATGCGACGAG
>JACCYV010000283.1 GCA_013696305.1 Nitrospira sp. | reverse complement strand
GCGGCGATCGAAGAGTTCATTCGGCTCAACAACCGGAACCCCAAACCGTTCGTATGGACCAAAACAGTCGAAGAGATTCTGGAGAAGACCAAGCATGGTAAAGCCGTTATTGAGACACCACACTAGCTACCTAGCCTCATGGAGCACCGTCCTCACTGAGCTGACGGCCACTACCCCAGATCAACATGATAACCATTCCTTAGGTCATGAGCGCCTGATGCGCGTTCATGTCGCTGGAATCCATGGCAGCTTCAACTCCGGACGGACATACTGCCGGTGCGCCATCAATTAAAAAATGAGACTGTACTCGTAGAAGAAAGCGACTGTCCTGCAAGAGCCCCAGACTGCAATCGTTCCTTATAGATCTGTTTAATTGGAGGAAATACTTCTCGAATAGGCGCAAAGGCAAAATCTTGCAAAAGGGTCCGCAGTCGGCTTGCCGTTTTGTCTAAATTTAAATAATGTCGCATCCGTGAAATCAGGGGTCCTTCCATTCTTGGTTGATCTGGATCGAATTCCCACGGATGCATATACATCACTAACGGAGAACCTTCACCTTCTAGCTTGCGAAGGAGTGCGCGCAAAATCGAGTACGGATAGAACCGAAAATATCCTCCCCCCGCAACGGGTAATCGCACACCCATGTATTTAACGGTGGAGGGAGGCACTTCCCATAAAAGACCTGAAGAGGTCAAAAGCTGATGCACTTCCGGATTTGCAGAAGGCACGCCATAACGATCATGAAGCACCGGGAAAATACTGGAATCGTATATATGACCTTCTTCAACAAGGATCTGAGTCGCCCACATCGTATCCTTGGTGATGGAAAAGCTAGGAGCGCGATAGCCCAGTACCGGTTGCGAGAGAATGTTCTCTAAAATGCCTTTGGCCCGCCGAATGTCTTCTCGAAAGGCAATGGGGGTTTGACCCGTAATCAGTTCATGTCCGTAGCCATGCGAGGCGATTTCATGTCCACCCGTTGCAATTCGACGGACCAATGCGGGATATCGCTCTGCAACCCATCCGAGAACAAAGAACGTCGCTCGCACTTCGCTTGTGGCCAGCATGCCAAGCAGTCTATCAATATTGACTTCTACACGACTCTCGAACTGTTCCCAATGCCTCCTGCGCATGGGAGACTCAAAAGCCGACACCTGAAAATGCTCTTCGACGTCGAATGACAGACAATGTCTCGGACTCATCCCAGTCATGTGCTTTTCCTAACGGGCACCTTGGCCCAATAGCATGACCTTCACCGTGTGAAGGACGATTCGTAAATCCAGAATCAATGACAAATTCTTCACATAGAACAGATCATACTGAAGCTTGACATGGGAGTCTTCTTTCGATGCGCCGTACCTAAAACGCGTTTGTGCCCAACCTGTGATTCCAGGCCGGACTGTATGCCGTAGATCATAGTATGGTATGGTATTTCTCAACTCCTGCACAAACACGGGGCGTTCCGGCCTGGGACCGACCAAACTCATTTCGCCCTTCATAACATTGATCAGTTGAGGGAGTTCATCCAATCTCCACTTTCGAATCCATCGACCCACTCTGCTTACACGCGGATCCTCACGCGAGGCCCACCTCGCGCCGCTTTGTTCCGCATCCTGACGCATAGATCTGAACTTCCAAATCATATATGGACGACCACGCAATCCGACTCGCATTTGTCTGTAGAAAACAGGACCGGATGAGTCGAGCTTGATGAGAATGGCCAGAAAGAATACCAGCGGCAAGAGCGCGATTATGCCGACAACCGCAATCAGAACATCCAGAAAACGTTTCAAAAGCATGGTGATTAATCGACGACGAAAGCCGGTCGAAAAAATGAGCGCACTCGGCTTGAGATGATCGATCGAAAGACGCCCAGATTCTTCTTCATATAGGTAGTGTCCATCTACTACATCTCGGCCCATAGCTTTCATGTCCAAGAGAGTTTGGACGGGCAACACGGCGCGCCGATCTTCTAGACACACCGCGACAGTGTGAACTTGATACCGCTCTGCAATCTCAAACAGTTGGTCATATGTGCCAATAATACTGGGATTTACTAAACGTTCGCCGACACGACTCGCATCCTTATCAAGAAACCCGACGACTTCTGTAAAACCAGTTCGTTTCGACAGCAGGGTCTGGCAAAGATCTCGGGCGAGAGGCCCAACTCCGAGAATCAATACACGTCGTGTTAGTTTAGGAAAACTCACCGAAACTGATACCAGAGGTTGCTGGGTAGCTACAGTCTCTATGCCGATTTCCTGTCCAGGCTTACTTGAGCTGTTCATGGTGAGCTTCGCGGTAATACTCCTGCTGCATATAATAGGGCGTGGTATGAGCATCTAAGCCATTCAATATGATTCCAACATTGGCAGTATCGCCGATAGCCTTCAATGCTTTCTGGACTACATCTCGACCGGTCATGCTTGCCTTCACTACATATGCGAGAAGATCGGCCATACTCGCCAACACTTGCATGTCTGCGAGCGGTAGCACAGGGGGAGCATCGATGATCACATAGTCAAATTTTTCCTTCAGTTCGATGATCAAGTCGGCCAACTGATGCATCTTCGACAAGGCCAAGGGGTTGTCACCAACTCCCCCTGCGGTTAGAATCCAAGGTCCTGCGTCACCCAATCGCTGCAGGCAATCTTCAATAACCTTAGTACCCCGAAGTACTTCCGCCAATCCTGGCTGCTGCCATACTCCAGCATAGATATGTTGCATAGGCCGTTTGAAATCACAATCGATAACTATGGTTCTGCGATCAAGGTCTTTAGCTAGAACATAGGCCAGATTGAGAGCCGTGGAGGACTTTCCTTCTCCCATTACGGCACTTGTCACAACAATGGCTGTGCTCTTTCGATCTCCGGTCATCAATTCGAGTCGAGTAGCCGCTACACGATATTGCTCCGCCACAAAGGAAAGTGGTCTCCACATCGAAACCAATTCAAGACCGGGAGCTGGGTTATGTAGTTGACCATTCTGCATTCTGTGTTTTCCGGCCGTTGCAGTAGGCAGCCCCCCCGCTATCTTAAGATCTTCGTCTTGCTTTCCATGCCCCGACAGCAATAACGTTGACGTACGATTTTGGCCTGAAAGCGCTCGCACAGTCTGCATTGTTCCACCGAACGCACTTTCATATAACGGAATAGAAGCAATAACGGGAAGGCCTAATGTTATCTCAACTTCCTCAGCGGACCGGAATCCTCGCCCCATGAGTTCGAGTCCTACCGCTCCCCCAAAACCTAAGGCACAGCCCAGGACAACCCCCCCCAACATGATGAGCGGAATATTTGGAACAACAGGAACAACTGGAGTATATGCGGGATCTACGATGCTGAATTTGGCACCTTTACGGCCCTGGGCCAAACTTTTCTGCATGCCTGCGCTGAGCTTTTTGTCTAATAGCGATTGATAGTTTTTCTGAAGATTTTCATAGTCTCGTTCCAGGGTTTTCAGCCTTTGCTCTCGTTCAGGGGTATGCTCCACTCGTCTCTCATATTGGGAGATTTCTACCGAAATATGCGCTTGGTGGCGCTTCACTGCATCAAGTTCAAGAACAATGTCTTCTCTCTGTTTCAGCAGCTCAGCGTGGTAAGGATCAATCGCCTTCCGCTTGAACCTTTTTGCGCCAGATGGCTCCTCGGTTCCCTCACTATCCGGCAACAAGTCCCGGTATTGTGCCGAGGTCATCTCTCGTAGTTTCTTAATCTCCTCCTTAACTTGTACAAGATCAGGATACGTTTCCTTGTACATCGAGGAGAGTTCCACCAACCGCCGTTCCAACTCCTTAATTCTTCCGAGGCGAGGATCTTTATTCCGTTTGGTGGATCCCCCGGCGGGAGAGTCACTGACCTCCCCAGTCTCTTCATAATCCTTTATAGATTTGTCGATTTGGCTTAGACGGTTGGCCAAGTTCTGGGCCTGTTCGCTTTGCGACCTCATGTCATCCTGAAGCCGGTCTAATTTGCGCAGATTAGCATCGATTTGTTGGGGAAGCTCACCTAAATGTTGTTGTCTGAACTCTGAAATGATCTTTTCTTTGACCTCAAGCTCGGCCTTCGCATGTTTAAGCTCCAGCCCCAGAAAATCTTCAGCGGCTTCAACTCCTCGCTCCCGATCCTTCAAGGCCTCCTCAATGAATAGATCACTGAGCCTCGAAGTGACGTCTCTAGCAATAATCGGATCTTCATTAAAGAATGACAAAGTGATAAACAGCTTATCTTTTGTGGGATCAACCTTGATGGATCCCCGCATAGCTCGAATAGCATTCTCTGACTCCGGAGCATTTGGACGGTCTTTTTCATATCCAAAAAGCCCGAACTCTCCGGCAATTTGTCCCAGTGTTTTTCGACCCATCACAAATTGTCGAACTTCCATTATCCGGTCTTCGAGTGTTAACACATAAGCTCCCCCCGGATTAGGGCC
>JACCYV010000064.1 GCA_013696305.1 Nitrospira sp. | reverse complement strand
AGCGCACCTGCTCGTTCACGATAGACTCGATCTCATCGATGTCGCGTGACGCGAGCGGTCGAAAGTGGGCAAAGTCGAACCGCAGACGATTCGGCGCCACCAGCGAGCCATACTGTTTGACGTGCGGGCCCAGAAGATCGCGCAACGCCGCGTGGACCAAATGGGTGGCCGTATGGTTGCGGGCCGCATCCTGTCTCGTGCGACGGTTCACCGACAATTGCAGCCGTTCTCCTTCGCGAATCGACCCGGAACGGACTATGCCTTTATGGACGATCATCGTCGGCACCGGCCTCGTCGTTTCACGGATGTCGACGCGCCCTTCGAGGCCGGTCAAACTACCTTGATCACCGGACTGCCCACCGCCCTCCGCGTAGAACGGCGTGACGTCCAGCACGATCTCGATGTCGTCCCCTTCGTGAGCCTCCTTGACGAGCTGATCGCCCTTGAGAAGCGCCTGCACGACCCCTTGTGAATCCAGCTGGTCATACCCGACGAATGCGGTGGTTCCCACACGAGCCGACAGCTCGCGAAAGGCCGGGCGGGCGGTTTCAGTCTCGAAGCCGCCGGTCTTTCTGGCGCGAGTCCGTTGCTCCTCAATCGCCGCTTCAAATCCAGCCTCGTCGAGCCGGATCTCCTGCTCACGGCAGGCTTCCGCGATCAGGTCTATCGGAAAGCCGTAGGTGTCATACAATTTAAAGATGTCCGTGCCCGAGAGAATGTCGCCTCCCGCCGCTCGCACCTTCATCAGCATGTCGATGAGGATCGGTAGCCCCTGGTCGAGCGTCGCAATGAACCGCTCTTCTTCGCCCCGAGTCGCTTCTTCCACCGTGCCGGCCGCCGCCCGCAACTCGTGATAGGCTTCGCCTATCCGGTCAACGACCGTCGCCGTCAGGCCATGGAGAAAGGGTTCGGTGATTCCCAGCAGGCGGCCGTGACGGGCCGCGCGCCGAAGAATGCGGCGGAGCACATATCCGCGGCCTTCGTTCGACGGCAAGACCCCATCGGCCATGAGAAAGGTGATGGCCCGCAGGTGGTCTGCGATGACACGCATGGAACGGTCCGCCTGCTCTTTTTCGCCGTACTGCGCACCGGCTCGGCCTCCGATGGCCGCCAGAAGCGGCGCGAACAAATCGCTGTCATAGTTGCTGAGTTTCCCCTGCGCCACCGCCGTTAACCGTTCCAGTCCCATGCCGGTGTCGATGCTCGGCTTGGGCAGCGGATTCAGGGTGCCCGCACTATCACGATTGAACTGCATGAAGACCAGGTTCCAAATCTCGATGACCCGGTCACCTTCTCCGTTCGGTGTTGCATCGCCGGGTACCGCCGGTCCTTGATCGAAATGGAGTTCGGAACAAGGACCGCAAGGGCCCGTGTCGGCCATCTGCCAGAAATTATCCTTCTCGCCACAACGCACGATGCGACTCGGCGACACCCCGATCTTTCTCCACAGGCGATCGGCTTCGTCATCCTCGCGAAAGATGGTGATCCACATCCGCTCTTTCGCCAGGCCGACGACGGACGTCAGAAATTCCCACCCGAACCGGATGGCCTCGTCCTTGAAATAATCGCCGAAGGAGAAATTGCCCAGCATTTCGAAAAAGGTGTGGTGCCGTCTCGTGTACCCCACATTTTCCAAATCGTTATGTTTGCCGCCGGCCCTCAGGCACTTTTGTACCGTGACGGCGCGGTGGTAGGCGCGCGTTTCCTCGCCCAGGAACACACGCTTGAACTGATTCATGCCGGCATTCGTAAAGAGCAGCGTCGGGTCGGCCTGAGGAATCAACGGAGCACTCGGCACGGCCCGATGGCCCTGCTGTTCAAAGTACTGCGTGAAGGCTCGCCGCAAATCGTTCACATTCTCGCTCATAACTCGTCCAACCCCGTCTCCAAATCTATGTGCGTAACTTGCTGAATCGTATCGTCATCGAACCCACGTTGTCGCAGGAAGCGGACCCATTGCAAGGGACGCGTGCGGTTGACGCGTCCTTCGAGCGCTTGACAGGCTAACTCTTGTTCGGAAACCGAATGGTAGGCCTTCCGCAAGGCCCGCTCCGTCACGCTTTCCTCAAACCCGCGCAGGAGCAGTTCGGCCTTCAGCCGCTCACGCCCCATCGGCCGACGCGACAACCTGGCCTCCGCCCATCGCGTCGCGTAC
>JACCYV010000029.1 GCA_013696305.1 Nitrospira sp. | reverse complement strand
GACAAGCGGCTCCTGGAGAATTCCGGCGCTGCGGTTCAGCCGAAAGAGCAAGATCCCAACATGGATCAGCCGACGAAGGAGTCAACGAAAGTCCACCCTTTGCCGCAATAGAAGAATGGGTTCAGTGGATGGATGACGGCGAGAGGTCCCGGGGCATCGCCAAGATTCGATGGATTTAAGATCGGGGCGCAGTGCCCTGGGGCTCCCTCTCGCGCTGTTTGATTTTCAGCCCTCCGCCTTTTAGAATGCCGTTACCCATCACGATCGGTTATGCCTACGAAGTCTCGCGTTCAAAAAATGTTACGTCGCACGAAACAACCGTCCAAGCACGCCGTCTCGCTTGCACGCGGTCAGAAGCTGCGTTTTCAACAACGCCTGTTGAAATGGTACAAGAAGCACGGGCGCGATTTGCCCTGGCGGCGGACATCCGATCCTTATCACATCCTGGTGTCGGAAGTGATGTTGCAGCAGACGCAGGTTGACCGGGTGATTCCCAAGTATCATGAATTCTTAGAGCGGTATCCATCCTTCGAAGAACTGGCCGGCGCGCCGGTCGCTGAGGTGAAACAGACATGGTATCCCCTGGGTTACAACATTCGTCCCGAACGGTTGCACAGCATCGCGTGTGAAACGGTGATCCGATACGGCGGCAAATTGCCCAGCGACCAGGTTGAATTATTGTCGTTCAAAGGCATCGGACGCTATACCGCCGGGGCGATTCGTTCCTTCGCGTTCAATGAAGACGCACCCATCCTCGACACCAATGTGATCCGTGTGCTACATCGCGTGTTCATCGCGACGGGTGATCCCAAAACGCAGAAGGCCGCCTTGTGGGAGCTATCCGAGGCCTTGATTCCACGCGGCAAGGGATATGATTTCAATCAGGCCATCATGGACTTCGGCGCCACCGTCTGCGCAGCTCGAGATCCCTATTGCCTCCTGTGTCCGATGAAAACATTCTGCAAAACGTATCCGTTCGAGCCGGCCAGGTAGCGGACTAGGAGCATATGGCGTATTGCTAATGGCATATGGTTCGGAACCGAGACATGCCCGCTTTTCAGTATCGAGCTATGTGCCATACGCCATACGCTCTTTTCCCAGACGCGGTTCACTATGAAAGTCATCGAGGTGGCGGCAGGGTTGATCGTTCATGAAGGACGCTATCTCATCGCTCGGCGGAAGGCAGGTGTGCATCTCGGAGGTTACTGGGAGTTTCCGGGCGGAAAGCGTGAAGCGGACGAAACACTGGAGGAATGTCTGCATCGGGAGTTGCGGGAAGAGCTGAACGTGTGCATCGATGTTCCTATTCCCTTTCAGATCATACGGCATGAATATCCCGAGAAAATTGTGGAATTGCATTTCTTCCGCTGCCGGATCGAGTCAGGCGAGGCGATCGCGCAAGATTGTGCGAAGCTTCGATGGGTCTATCCTCATGAGATGGCCGCGTTCGAGTTTCCTCCGGCCGACCAGGCCATTATTACGGCGCTTCAGCAGGGGAAGCTGTAAGGGGGCATGAAAGTCGTTCTTGACATAGAAACGGTGCAGGCGCCGAGGGAAGAATGGGCCCGTGTGGCTGGGCGCCGACTTGTATCAGGAGAGGCAGTGTTTTCCGAAACAGAAGGAGATTTGTTCGCGGTTGGGCAGGCTGAAGAGCAACATCGTCTTGATGAAGAGCATTACGAAAAATCTTCGTTCGACGGGACCTTCAGCAAAATTATCTGTATCGGTCTCCTGGAGTTCTCCGACAACCTGGACCCGCGGGGCGCGACGTCCTGGTACGGTGGAAATGAACATGAATTGTTGCTCGCATTCTGGTCCCATCTCGGGCAACTTCGCCCGTCGCTGTTTATCACCCACAATGGGCTTGGTTTCGATCTACCGTTTATCAAGAAGCGCTCGATCATTCACCAAGTGAAGCCGACCATGGAGATCAATCTTGCCAAGTTTCGGGCAGAGCCGGTCTATGACACGATGGCCATTTGGAGTAACTGGGACAATCGCGGGTGGGTCAAGCTGGATGTCCTCGCGCGGGCGCTCAATGTGGAGAGTAAATCGGGGAGCGGTTCTCAGGTGGCGCAGATGTGGACCGACGGGCAGGGCAAAGAGATCGCCCTGTATTGTTTACAAGATACCTATGTGACCTATGGCTGCTATTGCCGTATGAATTTTCGGCAGCCGATTTCAAGAGACGTGGTGCTGCTGAAACCTGAATTGATCGATGTGGGTTAACCAGGAGCGGCGACCCGGTCAGCGGATAATGAGTTCGGCGTTATTGCGCTTATCGCGTTTGGGCTGAGTCTGCTTGTTGGTTTTCACGGCTCGAAGTTCCTTGTCCCTCGTTTCCAGCTGCGTGCGCATCGACTCCAGATCTCTCCGCAGCGCATTGATCTTGGCATCTTTACGGGTCATGGCTTGCCGTGCGTCCTGCAATTCCTGCAGCATGTCGTTCAATCGATCGTCATCGGAAGGGGACGACAACACCACCGGCATCTCTGACGCTTGCCGTTGTAGCGACGGTGCATATTGGGGAAGCTGCTCTTCTGCCGCAGAGGCGACGACAATCCGCGCAGGCATGGACTGGACCGGTTGAGGCGCGGGCGCCGTCATTCCCGCCGTCATCGTTAAACCCGGTTCCGGCTGCTTGGCAAAAACGCTGTAGTGGATGGCCAGGGATTTGAGATCTTGCCGGCCTTTGCCGATCGAGGGCAACGCTTGCTCGATCTGTCCCGCCGATTCCGGGGCGATCGTGACAACGCGGGCGGGTCGCCCGCCGCCGAACCATGATGATTCGATTTTTGAAAGCGTGCCGTGGTGTTCGCTCAGGGTGAGATAGAGCCTTTCATTCCGAACGTAAAGGGTGCCCGCGGTGGGTTCAGAGCCTGACCCTGCCGATGAGGACAGACGGAAAGCGACCACATATTCGGGTTGCGCTTGAGACAACGCTTGGGCTAGCAGGGGAGCAAGATATCGAACGTCCTCATCGCTGAATACTCTCATCGGCTTGCTGCCATCCACGGGCAGATTGGACAAATCCAGATGGGTCTCGGAGATCCTAATGCCGCGTAACAGGGAATTGAGGGTTGTGGCATCGATAGCGCTGGGGTGTGTGGCCTCGAATTCCCAATCGGCGACTTCTTCGAGCCGGACGGAACCGGTCGGTTGCGTTGCGGCTGACTGCTGAACTCTGGCTGAGGTAGATGAACAGCCTGCGACCATAGCTCCCAACAGGGTCAACCCGAGTAACCCGGCTGTCAGGGTCTGTGTGAGGGGATTATGGGAGCCGTAAGTTCGCATGGCAGATTTCCTTCTCGGCTGATTGATCGGCACAAACAGGGTCGGCGCAGCTTCATGCTGAAGGTGCGGGGAGACAGAATGGGTGTTACCAGATGCCCAAGCCCATCATGACTACTCCGAGCGCCATCCATCCGAACACGCCTACGGCGATGATGGTTTCGAGGCTCATGCCCCGCGGGGCCTCTTCTGCGCAACTCTGAACAATGTCTTTCTTCATGATGGGCGGTCCTCTGGGAGCAAGGTCTATGGTTGATGAAACCGGGTTTTCTGTGGTGGCGAGGATGGACCAAGCAAAGGCTATGCCCTGTTTCCATGGACTTACGGAAGGAGATTCGACTTTCCCTGGAAGCAGAAAGAACGGTAGCGACCCTGTACGCTGCGGGAAAAATCCTGACGAAGGCCGTGGTCTAAGCTATTGATGTTTAAAACACATGGGTCGCTCCGCAGAATGGTAGATGATGACGCGTCAAAGGCGGGACTGATGATAGAGGAAGCGGGACGAAATGGAAGTCCTTTATCGGCTGTCAGTCTGACAAGGGCGGTCGTCTGAAAATTGGCAATTGTTGTTCAGGAGTGGGCAACGAGGTCCGCAACGGCACGCGATCTTCGGCGTGCTACGGTCACGCCGCGCTGGACGTGCCTATCTTTTGGAGGCGAGCGGGTACCAAGCGCACGGGTAACCGGAATGGTTCACGACAAGGTAGCGGTGGAATGCCGCCGTCCCATGAGTACGGCGGCGCTTGCGTCGAGGATGGTGACGGGTTGAATGCTGCCGAGTGATGCCGGGGCGTCGCTCTTGTTCCAGATGACGGTAATGTTGGTGTCGGTGCGTCCCATCCATTGATCGGGGGATCGCTTCGAGTCGCCTTCGACCATAACCGGAAGCGTTTGTCCGATCAGGTCTCGATTGAGGCCGGCCGTAATAGGTCGCTGTAAATCAACCAGCCGGCTGACCCGTTCCCCCTTCACCTCTTCCGGAATATCGTCGGGAAACTTGCGGGCCGCGATGGTATTCTTCCGCTCGGAATACTTGAAGACAAAGGCCGAGTGATAGCGCACCTCCTGCACGAGCCGGTAAGTGTCCAGAAAATCTGCCTCGGTTTCTGAGCCAAATCCGCAAATAATATCGGTAGTCAGGGCGATGCCGGGATGCCGGCTGCGAACGTGTGCGGCCAGGTCGAGGTATTCTTTCCGACTATAGGTGCGGTTCATCAGTTCGAGGATACGGTCATTGCCGGACTGCAAGGGCAGATGGATGTGCTTGCAGATGTTCGGATGGCCGGCGACGGCATCGAACAACGCAGCAGGAAAGTCTTTCGGGTGCGGGGAGGTAAAGCGGACTCGTTGGACTCCCGGCACCTCGGCCACGGCCAGAATCAGGCGAGCAAAGTCCCAATCATCGGATCGGTAGGAGTTGACGTTCTGTCCGAGCAGGGTAATCTGTGTGTGGCCCGCCTCCACTGCGGCCTCGACCTCTCGGAGCACGCCTTCGGGATCGCGTGAACGCTCTCGTCCCCGCGTGTAGGGCACTACGCAAAAGCTGCAGAAATTGTCGCATCCGCGCATGATGGCGATCCAGGCATTGATGCCGCCGTCGCGCTCCGGAAGGATATCGTCGTAGGTTTCATATTCCGATAGATCCACGGCCAATCCGCCTTGCGCGAGTCCCTGCTCGCCGGCATGCAGGGCCTTTGTCAGCAGTCCGGGTAATTGCCGGTATCCGTCGGGGCCCACGAGGACATCCACGAGCGGTTGTTTTTCGGTCAACTCTTCCTTGAGGTTTTGCGCCATGCATCCGAGCACGCCGACGACCAGCGGGCGTTGGTCCTTGACGGCTTTGAGTTCCGCGAGGTGACCATAGACTTTATTGTGGGCATTTTCGCGGATCGCGCAGGTGTTCATGAGCACGACATCGGCGCGTTCACGGTCTTCGGTCAACTCGAACCCCGCTTTGCGGAGCAAAGATCGAACGAGTTCCGAGTCGTACTCGTTCATCTGGCAACCGAAGGTTTCAATATGGACCTGATGGGGCTTGTCGGGTTGTTTCATAGCAGTGACCGATGAGAAGCCGCGAGGACGGTGGCGACAGGGGTGCCATAGGCTAAGCCGTCCATGATCCCGGTAATGGTGACATGGTGAATGGCGCCGGCGACGACCGCATCGGCGGCAACAGCGACACGGGTGAAGTTGGCCGTGGTTCCGGTGCGAAATCCGTCGTGGTCCCCCTGTTCGAACAGGACCTGGACGGTGCGGCCGATCTGACCCTGATAAAACGCGAGCGTTTTGCTCCGTGACAGGTTTGCCAGCTGCTTGCTGCGCTGCCGAATGACGGGAATTGCGAGCTGATTGTTCAGACGAGTCGCCGCCGTGCCCGGTCGGGACGAATAGCTGAACACGTGGAAATAGGAAAAGGGGAGCCGTTCCCCCACGGCGAGCGTATTGGCAAATGCCTGCTCGTCTTCACCGGGAAATCCCACCATGAGATCCGTGCCCAAGCCGAGATCCGGCATTAGGGTTCGGGCCTGCTCGACCAGTTCCTCATACTCACGCACAGCATATCGGCGGTTCATCGCCTGTAAGATTCCGTCGTCGCCGCTCTGTAAAGGAAGATGCAGGTAATGACAGACTTTCGTTGACCTTGCCATGAGCTCAAGCAATGCCGTGGGAACCGTCGTCGGCTCGATTGAGGAAATCCTGATGCGGGTCACATCTGGAATCGCTTCAAGTTCCCGCAGCAAATCGACCAGGGCCGCTCCCTTATAGGAGTACTGGCCGATGTTCACGCCGGTGAGGACGAGTTCTCGATAGCCATGGGTGGCGAGGTCACGGGCTTCCCGCAGCACATCGTCAAGCGTGCGGCTGCGTTCCCGTCCACGAGCGAAGGGAATGAGGCAAAAACTGCACATGAAGTCGCAGCCGTCTTGAATCTTCAAGAGGGCGCGGGTGGAGTCCGAATAGGCCGTGCCGGGCAGGACGAAGTCTTCGCGATCAATCGTGCGGCTGTGACGGAGTTCCGGTTCCGGCTGTTTCTGGAGCTTGGTCGGGGCCGGCAGATAGTCCGGCAGATTCATTTTGAATTGCGTGCCCACAATCAGGTCGATCCCTGGCACGGATTGTAGCTGCGTCGCACCGGTTTGGGCGTAACAGCCGGTGACCGCGACAAAGGCATGGGGCGAATGGCGCAAGGTTTTGCGCACGGCGTACCGGCAGTCTTTTTCGGCGTTCTCCGTGACGGAGCAGGTATTCAACACCAATAGGTCCGTCTCTTCTCCAAACTTCACCAGCCGGTAACCCCGGCTCTTCAGGGTATCGGCCAACATGGAGGTCTCTGACTGGCTGAGGCGGCAGCCCAAGGTATGGAGTGACGCGCGTGGCGTGTTGATCGACATCGTGCGCGATTATAAGAGCGCGCATGCTCGCTCGGCAAGGTGATCGCGACAGAAAGATGCGGCACCGTCTTGATCGACGTATAGGTGGATGGTAGCATGAACGAAATTGCCCGAGACATGGAGTCTGACGTACCGCGCCATGACGAACCATCGCTTGCTTGCCAGTCTTCTCTTCAGTCTTCTGCTTTTGTTTCCGGCCTCCGCCGGTTGGTCGAAGGAGGCCCTGCCGATCGAACCTGATTTAGGCAGCCGCCTCGACGAATTGTACGACCATGAGGCCCGCTTGTTCATCATGCTCTATTCACTGAAGGGCGACGGGAACGTCGATTACATTACCGGCCGTCTGGTGCAGGACTATACAAGGAGCAACTACGGCAATCCGGTCTACTACACCGAGCAGTATCCGTTATTCTATTGGTGGAACCATACGATGTTTAACGACCCGGATCAGGACGGCGTAAACGGCAACGAACGGGTGTATCAGGAGGACATCGAGTTCGACGTGGCGCGTTATAAACCCTGCGTCTTCAACGGGCAGCCCTGCTGAGACCGACCGCTTTCCGACAAGGCTTCCATCCGCGGTTCATATCCCGTAAAGCACTCTCGTTTGTTTCAAGAGGTTTCTTTCGTGTATTACTTCCCTTCGCTCATTTCTGGCGGGAGATACTGTTGAAACCAACCGAGCGCCTGTTCTGCGACCTGCTCAAGGGTTCCCGGTTCTTCGAATAGATGACTGGCTCCCGGTACAATCACCAGTTTCTTGGGGCAGGTGAGATGCGTTAGGGCTTCACGATTCATGTCAATGACCGGTCCGTCATCTCCTCCGACGATCAGTAATGTCGGTGCCGGCACGCGGCTCAAATACGTCCCTGCGAGATCAGGCCGCCCGCCGCGTGACACCACCGCTCCCACAGCTTGAGGGTTGCGCGCCGCCGCTTGCAGCGCCGCGCCGGCTCCCGTGCTGGCGCCGAAATAGCCTATCCCTAGTCCCAGGGTTCGAGGATGCTTGCTTAACCAATCCTGAGCGAGTAGAACCCGGTCTGCGAGGAGGTCGATGTCGAACACGTTTCGACGATCGTCTGCTTCATCGGGGGCGAGAAGATCCAGCAGCAATGTCGCAAATCCTCCCGCCTCCAGGTGACGGGCAACGAATTGGTTCCGGGGGCTGAAGCGCCCGCTGCCGCTGCCATGGGCAAAAATAATAACGCCCTGGGGATGTTCGGGGAGACTCAAAATTCCATTGAGCGATACCCCGGAATCGCTGATGCTGACCTGAAGAACAGTCCGTGATCCCATGTGTCAGTCCGGATTTTCTTATCGCCTTAAGAGCTTAAACAAATCACAACTATGATTTCCAGGGGCATCAGTCTGGATAATAGTCACCGCGTCCTTGATATGAAGCCGTCATAACCTGAGTCAGCAGGAGCTACAGCAGCGGTGAAGGGCTTCGTGAAGTGATGGTCAGGGAGCACCCCGATGAAGCTCGCGAGTGAGGGGACAGCCGGGCGAACGGTGCCGATCGCGAAGGACCTGGACGTCGTCCAGATAAGACTGGACCGACTCTCAATGGCGGCCGGCTTTGCCGCGCAACGCCGGCTCGCTTTCGGGCGAGCCTTGCAAGTGTATGTCGAACTCGGGCCTCAGGCACCTTTGTCGCCTCTGCCGGAAGAAGTCACACTCGCAGATTTGCTGCTATATGCCGACTTCCATCCGGAAGACGGGCAGCTGCCTCTCATCGAGCAACTTCGCGACGTCATTACCGAGCACCTCTCCGAAGCAGAACGGGTCTGGCTCGATCCACTCAAGCACTCCTACATGGATCTGGTCGCACTCTTGCCGCAGGAGAGCGGGGCCGCGCGTCGAAGCGTGCGATCGATCGGAAACGGACGGCTCTATGAAATAGCTATTCAAAGTGAGATTCGGGACGAGCAGGCGGGAGAGGTGTGGTTGACACGCCTCGTTCGGGAACCGGGTGATCCTGAAAGCAGTCTGGCCGTGATTGCGGGACCATTGCTGGTGCTGTCGGCGGAAGATGCCTCGGCCTTGTATGCGACCACTACACAAGAGCGCCGTGAGATGGAAGTGAGGGACGGATCGTTCGAACTGGGAGACTGGCCGGAATTTGTCAAACGATTCGGGCATCTGCTATTGCTAAATTTTTCCCGGATGCGTCTGGCGGCGTTGCTGGAGGCCGTGAATGAAATCCGGTATAGGACGACAGAGGGACAGCCTTGCTTCTACGTCATGGCACTCTACGACCATCAGGAATTTTCGCATGTCGCGGGGAGCATGAGCGACCTCGAAGGCTGGGAAGAGGCCCCGGTGGGATTGAAACAACCTGTGGGTTCGAAAAAAATCCGTCGATTCGTTCAGCGCCTCACAAACGGGGCGCTACCCGAAGTTCCCGCCGGGAGAGTAACCCTGACCGCGACGCAATTGTTCCTGGAATGTGACTCGCGGGACCGTCTCGATGAGATCAAGCATAGTCTGGCGGCTACATTCGGATTCTCATTGCACTTCCGCGGCGAGGCGACGCAACCTCCGACTCGTCAGGTGACCCAGAAGGAATTGTCTACCCATGAGCCGCTGATCTTGTTGGTGACGGAGGAAGAAGATCGGACGCTGGTCAGCGCTTTTCTCGAAACCGTGTATCTCGAGTGGGCGGATCGTGCGACCCCCACGTTGGGCGGCGAAACTCCTCGCCACGTGATGACAACCCCGGCGGGACGCATTCAGGTTGCGACGCTCATCGACGAAATGGAACGAACCGATCTGGGCCTCCTTCGTACGGGTGTGGCCGCTTTCGACTATAACAAGCTTCGTGCGCATGTGGGCCTGTGCTGACGTCGATACGTAAAGCATCTCGTCAAGCGCACCGGCATCCAGCGAGCGCATCAAGGGGGTAAGAGGGCAGCGAGGAACGTTGTTCTTGCAGACGTTGTAAATTGTGAAGGAGAGATTCTAGCGGCTTGATGAACCACCAGGTGATAATCCCGCTATCTGGAGATGGAATCAGCCAGGGTGCCGCTGTTGGTCCTTGCCGTCGCTCTGCTGAGGCACCGCACATCCCAATCGAGGGTCCGGACCATCGTCGAATGCCTGAGCAAGGTCGGCGATGAGCGGCACCTCTCGTTCATAGACCACAAAATTGTAGGGATCGTTCGCCGTCAAGCCGTACTGCTTGACCAGCATCTGATGCTGCCCTTCTGTTTGAATGTGGTAGCGGACGCGGGCTTTGAGTTTTAACCCGTCGACGTTCTGGGGTATACGGTAGGTAAAGGTGTAGTCCCGGCTGGCCAAAGGCAGAAGCCGATTGTCATACAGCTCTACGATGGCCGGCTGCCACATAATCCAGCGTCCCATGTTGTCCTGCTGTTGTTCGACCACCTTATTGTTCCGATCCAGCACCTCGAACTCCACCGTGAAATGGCGATCCGGATCACCGGTGGGAAGTTTATGCCCGGCACCGGCGTTGATCACCGTGAGCGTGACCTGGATCTTCTCGCCCGGCTTGGGCTGTGACGGATTCGCCACCACTTGCACCGCCATCGCCCGCTTGACCATATCGGGATCATGCCCACCCCGCCAGAGGTGTTGCCGTCCGCGCCGGATCGGACTGCCTTCCGCCACCGGCCGATCGATGTCCGGCATATGGCAACTCTGGCAGATAAAACCCCGTTCCTTCATAAAAAACTTGCCTTCATATTCCGTATAGGTCCCGCAGGGGCCCACGTTGTAAAACTGCGCGGGGCCTGAAACCACATTGTGGCACCGGGAGCATACCTGGGCGGTCCGAAATGAGGGGTCGAATTTCGTGGGATGGGGGGCTGCCGAGTCATCAAATGGCCCAAGCACGACTCCGTCACGTACGTGACAGGCCGCACAGGTCACACCTTCTTTTTGGTACGCGGCGTCATAGTGGGGGTTCGGCTCTTGCGGCGCCTTTTCAACCCGACCACGGGGAATGTCCTTGATAAGCGTCGCCTGTTGATTTTCGAGCGGCGTGTGGCAGTTGAGGCAGACCCAGACGTGCTTGTCTTTATTCCAATAGGCCTGGAAGAAGGGATCAGTGTAGGCCTGTGCATGGATGCTGGTTTTCCACTCGTCATAGATTTCCCGGTGGCATTGGCCGCAGGACTCCGCTTTCAGGCTGGTCAGTCCTTCCGGCACCTTCTGAAGCGGAATGGCATGGGCATAATCCGAGCGAAGCCCGAAGATAACGACCGGTTTGACTTCCGTATAGTACAGGTAGACGAGGCCGCCGACGACTGCAAGACCTAGAACAATTTTAACCGTGAGTCGCATGAACGGCTGATCCTTTTGACGTGCGGCGTTTCATTCCTGCAGCGCCACGAGACGGAGCGTTATCATAATAGACGACATTACCTTCTAGCAATGATCGCAGGGGTGCCATGCTTGAGCCGGTGCGCCACATGGAGATCATGAGAAAGATTCTGTCATTACAGATCTCAAGGACGGCCATGAGACGGCGGACACGCATGGCATCGTTGTCCGGATTTCATCCGCACCGGATTCACGATTCTCATGCGCAGGCGGCATGCCGCAATGGTAAGCTGCACCTCGTCATGCTCCTGTCTCTTTTGATCTGATGAATCGTTCAACCCTGCGCGCCGTCCTGACCCCGCGACTCGGCATCATGCTGCCCTTGGGGTTTGCCTCAGGTTTGCCGTTGGCTCTCACCGGTGGGACCCTGCAGGCCTGGCTGACGGAAGCGGGTTTGGATCTGACGACCATCGGGCTCTTTGCCTATGTCGGCCTTCCCTATACGTTGAAATTTTTGTGGGCGCCAGTGATGGACCGGATCGTGCCGCCCTGGCTCGGCCGTCGCCGGGGGTGGATGATCGTGACCCAGGCCGGTCTCGCTCTGGCCTTGGCGATGATGGCAGTCATCGGCCCCTCGGCCGGAGCGCACGTCTTTGCCGCGCTGGCCTTGGGTGTCGCCTTTCTCTCCGCCTCGCAGGATATCGTCTTCGACGCCTATCGGACCGATCTGCTGAAACCGGATGAGCGTGGACTGGGCGCCGCCACCTGGGTGATGGGCTATCGCATCGCGATGATTGCATCCGGCTCGCTGGCGTTGATTGTGGCGGCTCGCATGGGATGGTCCGTGGCCTATCTCTGCATGGCAGGGTTGATGCTATTGGGCATTGCGACCATCTTGATGGGGCCAGAGCCTGCGACGGCGCGGGCCGCGCCGCAGTCGATGACGGAGGCGGTGTGGGGGCCTCTGTCTGAATTTCTCTCGCGTCCGATGGCTGGGGCGCTGCTGGGGTTGATCGTCCTCTATAAACTGGGCGACGCGTTTGCCGGGGCGTTGACGACCTCGTTTCTACTCCGCGGGATGGAATTTTCGTCGGAAGATATCGGGGTGGTCCGGGCGTTCGGGATCGGTGCGACCATCCTGGGCGCCTTCATCGGCGGTGGCCTCATGCCACAATTGGGGCTCTTCCGCTCGCTGTTCGTGTTCGGGGTGCTGCAGGCGCTCTCGAACCTGTCGTTTTTATGGCTGGCCTGGGCGGGAAAGAGTTACGCTGTCATGGCGTTCGCCGTCGGATTCGAAAATCTCACCGGCGGCATGGGCACGGCGGCGTTCGTGGCGTTGGTCATGTCGCTCTGTAATCACCGCTATACCGCGACTCAGTTTGCCTTGCTCTCCTCCGTTGAGGCCCTCGGGCGTGTGTTTCTTGGCTGGCCTGCCGCCAAGCTCGTGGGGCTGGCAGGATGGGGGCCCTTCTTCTTCGTCACCTTTCTCGCCGCGCTGCCGGGACTCTGGCTCTTGTGGGTACTTCGCAAACCGGTGACGCAGCATGTGGAGCTGAGCGAAGGCAGGAGCGAAGTGAGTGTGTCTTGTTGAGGTGTTCGGACTGGCGATCGGGCAAGCATCCCGAGATGTAAGATGTGTGATTGCAAGACCTGACCCCACTTTCTGTGACCCACGGGCCTCGCCGAACACCGAATGAAAGAGATTAAAAGGTCGGGATCCTTTCACAGCGCTCCCAGCCTCCACAGGTGTGAGTTGTTTGACAGGGTTTTAAAGTTAGTCTAGTGTATGACTATGATTAAGCTCAATGTACATGAGGCCAAAACACATCTCTCCAAGTACTTAGCTAAGCTTAAGGCTGGAGAGCGGATTCTGTTGTGCAAGCGGAATCAGCCCATTGCCGAAATCACGGCGTTGCCGGAACCCTCGACTCACGCTCGGCCCATCGGCCTGGCGAAAGGCCGCTTCTCCGTCCCACCCAGCTTTTTTGAGCCTCTCCCGGATGCGCTTCTTGAGGCGTTTGAGGGAACACACGAGTGAGGTGTTTGCTCGATACCTGTACCTTTTTGTGGATCATCGTGGGGGCCAAGGAGCTGTCGCCGGCCGCGAAAGAGCGGTTTACCAACCCGGGCAACGAGATGTTGCTCAGCGTGGTGTCTATCTGGGAACTCTCGATCAAACACGCGTTGGGAAAGTTGCCTTTGCCGAGTCCAATGGACCGGTTTCTCGTGGAACAGCGAGAGCGCCATGGCATCTCAGTGCTTCCCCTTGACGAGGGTGCAGTTCTGCACCTTCACAAGCTCCCGCGATTGCACCGGGACCCATTTGATCGCATGCTCATCTGCCAAGCCATTGAACATGACTGTCTTCTGCTCACTCCTGATCCTTTGATTACCCAATATCCAGTTCGAGCCCAGTGGTAGAGTGCGGCCTGCCGTAACCGTTGTCCACGGGGTCATGTCGATGGCCTACCTCAGGATGTCTTCTCGTCACCGCCTGGTGGTTTCCAGCAGGCGGTGAATAACGGGGCGGGAGCCGTTGTTTGTCGCCACGACCTCGGCACGGAATTCGTCGCTCCCTCCGACCGTCACGAAGCAAGAGGCGCAGGTCTTGTGTTGGCGCATGGCCGGATCACAAGACGTACGATTGGGACCGCTCTCCTCACCGCTCATCCCACAGAAGACTCCTGCGCGCTCCATTTTGACTGCTCACGCGCTGTAGCTCCTGTCCGGGCTCCTTGTGTCTCTGTTGGCTGCTTGCTGACAGGCGGGGCACGGATTGAACCAGGCTATGAATATATGTACACTGTACGCATGGATGATATTCGGTTTGAGTGGGATGAGAAGAAAAATCGACAGAATATTCGAAAGCACGGTGTCTCGTTCGAGGAGGCGCAGTCGGTGTTCCTCGACGACCATGCGATGCGATTCTACGACCCGGATCACTCGGAGGATGAGGATCGCTTTCTCATGCTGGGCCTGAGTTTCACGCTACGCATTCTGGTTGTGTGCCACTGCTACCGAGAACCAGACGCCGTCATCCGCATCATTTCAGCCAGAAAAGCGACTCGACAGGAGCGCGTGTACTATGGGAGGTGACCTATGAGAGCACAGTATGATTTCTCCACGATGAAGGGACAGCGCAATCCGTACCGCGGGCGGCTGAAGCAACCCATCACGATTCGATTGGATAAAGCGACCGTGGCCTATTTCAAGGGGTTAGCCGACGAACTCGGCATGCCATACCAGAATCTCATCAATTTGTATTTGCGAGATTGCGCGCTGCGTCAGAAGAAGCTTGATCTGAGGTGGGCATCATGACTCAAAGTGACATTGAGTGCGTGCTCCGCCAAGGCCGGGGAAGAAGTCGTGCCTCAGTGATTGTGTGGCCATGCCAGGCATGCGCTATTGCCTCCTACGACTTCACCTTCTTCTGCAGAAACACAATGAACAACATGAGGGTGGGTAGCGGAGCCAGCACAAACGGCACGAGCCAGAGCAGGACGTTTTTCCCCCGCACGCGGGCCTGGTCGAACATCCAGATGAAGATCCATATGAGCAGGCCGATATAGTTCGCAGCCATCCAACGAGTGGTGTGAATCTTCAAGCCGCTGATCGTTTCCGGCTCGCCCTGGATATAAAAAATTCCGATCAGGAGCACGAAGGCTCCCAGGAGTCCGGCAACCAGGCGTTTGCTCCACACGAACATAGCGTCTCCTTCCGCTGAGCGACTAGCCGTCCAGGCCCAACACTTGGGGTTTTAATTCCGCGAAATCGGGCGTAAGCTAAACAGGCTGAGGGTATTTGTCAAACCGCCGGACGTGCGTTGCACATCGATCCGAGCGGAGTCGTTTTGATTCAGGTGAGCAATGAGCACGCTGAAGTTGGCTGGTTTGGCGGCAGGCCTGGTGATCGCGGTCGGGTTGGCGGCGTCCAATCCGACGATGGACGGGTATGTGCGTTTCGTCAAGGCGCGACTTGCGGCTGAGATCGACAAGATGGATCAATCCGCTCCGCGGCCGGAACGTGATCTGATCAAAGGACTCTTTCGCGCCCAAGGCAGTAAACTCGTCGAAGGAATCGTCCGGCCCAAGACGACGAGGAGCAATTGGGGCCTGCTGAGTCTGTATGAAACGAACGTGTTGGATCAGCCGGTCCTGGTGCTGGGTGTGGCAGGGCAATTCCTTCCGTTGCGGGGGGTCGAAGAGGCGACATTGAAGGTCGGTCGGCTCGCATTTTAGCCGGGGCCATAAAATTTCTCGCCAGGCTGTAAATATATCCCCTGCAAAAAGCCTGTTTTGCTGTGGATAAGCGGGTGGAAAACCGACCAAAACCAGCTTCAAATCTAGGGGATGAGCTATCACCAGCTTATCCCCATTAGTCACAGGTGCACCACAACATTTTGTTTGACAAAAAAAAGTGATCGCTATATCTAGTAGGCATGTACGGTACACGAGAAATTTGATCAGGAGATTGATCGCCAGAGAGTGCCCTCTTTTCCGGTCATATCCAGGCTCGTCACGGTCAGCCGCCACTCGCATCATTTGTTGGGCACCTGCTGAAGGAGGAACCAGTGAGGATTGAACGAAGATTCACCAAGCGTGGGCAGAGCCCTTATGAGGGTCTTACGTTCGTACAACGTTCCTCGGAGATCCGGAATCCCGACGGATCGACCGTATTCAAATTAGACCATATCGATGTGCCGGAGCATTGGACCCAATTGGCGATCGATATCCTCGCCCAAAAGTATTTCCGGAAAGCCGGGGTCCCACAGGTGCATGAGGACGGAACGCCGGTAGTGGATGCCGCCGGCAAGCAGGTCCTAGGCAGTGAGCGCGATGCCCGGCAAGTGTTCGGGCGGTTGGCTGGTTGTTGGACGTTCTGGGGCAAAAATCACGGCTATTTCAAGACGGCGGAAGATGCGACCGCCTTCCATGACGAAATGTGCTACATGCTGGCCTATCAAATGGCCGCCCCCAATAGTCCCCAGTGGTTTAACACCGGGTTGCACTATGCCTATGGGCTGTCGGGGCCGGCGCAGGGCCACTTTTATGTCGATCCCAAGCTGGGGGAAGTCGTCAGGGCCACGAACGCCTTCGAGCATCCGCAGCCGCACGCCTGCTTCATCCAGTCCATTGAAGATGATCTGGTCAACGAGAACGGTATCATGGACCTCTGGGTCCGTGAAGCGCGGCTCTTCAAATATGGATCCGGTACCGGTACCAATTTCTCGCGGTTGCGCGGCGATGGAGAATCCCTGTCCGGCGGCGGCAGGTCCTCCGGCCTCATGTCGTTCCTGAAGATCGGCGATCGCGCTGCCGGGGCCATCAAGTCCGGCGGAACGACGCGGCGCGCCGCCAAGATGGTCTGCCTGGACCTCGACCATCCCGATATCGAAGAATTCATCGATTGGAAAGTCGTCGAAGAGCAGAAGGTGGCCGCGATGGT
>JACCYV010000001.1 GCA_013696305.1 Nitrospira sp. | reverse complement strand
GCGCCGGCGAGCGAAAAGCCAGCCCCAATTTTCCCTTCCGATAGAGCGGCATCTCTTTTTGGGGATCGTCCTGCCACACCGACTGGACAATCGTTCGTTTTCTCGAATGCAGTCTTTCGGATTTCATCAGCGCTCCTATCTGGTTCACGCCACACTTTTGTTATAGCCTTGCCGCCGAACCGACGGGACTGGATATATCCCTAGTTCAGTTTTCACCCACACCTGGGAGTGCCACTGACACAGTGTGTCTACGTATGTTCCCAAAGTGGAACGGAAAATTGCGCGGGGAATTTGGTCGCGTAGAGCGCGGCATGGAGACACCAAAGCAGGGATAGGCCAGCGATGGGTTCTCGGCGGAACTTGACCATGGAGCGGGCTTGGATCTCGTACTGTCCGACACCTTCAAAAGGGGTGAGAAGGATGGGTTGACGAACATGCCGTTCGCGAACGGCCGGAATGGCGTACCACCTTAATTCTTGCAGATACCCAAAGCAGGGGGCGTCCCGAAGCCGGACCCCCCTCCGTCCCACGTCGCCCCGAGCGGATAGGGGCCGGCCCGGCCATGTCTTCATGGCCATATCGTCTCGAATGAGAAGACCCACCGATGAACCAGTAAGCCATCATCTCGATGGCTCAGGCTTAAGATTTTAATAAACTCACCAGGTCTTCGGCATGCTCCTCTTCCTTCATCAGGATATTCTCGAGCAGCCGACGTGTCGTCGGGTCATCGCTTCCCACGAACGCGACCATATCGCGATAACTTTCGATCGCGATCCGTTCGGCCACGAGATCTTCCTTGATCATATCGGGGAGGTTTTCACCTTCGACATATTCGGAATGACTCCTGGAGGACAATCCATCCGGGGACAGGTTCGGTTCGCCACCCAGCTGAACGATCCGTTCCGCCAATTGATCCGCATGCGCCTGTTCTTCATTGGCATGTTCCAGGAATTCGGCTTTGACACTTTCCGCGTTCATCCCTTGCGCCATGAAATAATGGCGTTTGTATCGCAACACGCACACGATCTCGGTGGCCAGTGCTTCGTTGAGCAATTTCACCACGACCTTAGCATCACCCCGATAATCCGCGGTGAGGGCACCACCTTCGATATTTTGCCGGGCTCGCTCCCTGATCATTTGCACATCTTTAATAACGGAAGCCTGGGCTTTCTCGTTTTTCATCGGCACTCCCTTCAAATTGCTCGGATGGCGTCAGTGAATGTCTTCGACGATGACTCTGGATCACCGGCTCCCGGCGGCAAGGTCCTGTCGGAGGTGAGACCAAGCAGATTCCCACGCCTAATTCACATGAGCCTCCGCGTGAACGGTCTTGAGGAACGGTTGATGAGGACTTTCGACTTCGCGCATACGGCCACGGCACAGGTGTGAATCGATAGAAACAACCCGATCCGTTTTGTAGTTGCGCACGACGGCATGGTGGCCGCTCCTTTGGATTCGTCTCTTGGCATCACTTCCAAGCTAGTGGAGCAAGTTCGGGATACGAACTAGGGAGAGCCCTAGTATCTACCCGACTATACCGTCTGAGGACGATTTTCATGCACGGTGACGCGGAGGCGGCCATAGCGCAATGGTTTCTCAGGATTCCTCGTATAGCGGCCTTTATCTTCGCCGATCGAGATCACGCTGAGAGGGAGAGTGAGATGTTGCTTATAATGCGGAAACGCTGTCTCCATCAATAACGTGACCGTTTGCCCGTCACATTCAATGATTTCCGCATTGAGATTTCTTTCATCCGCAAAATCGACGGTGATCCGCTCCTCGGGATCCATCCACTGACGAATAATGTCTCTCTTCTCCGATGATTCCATAAACTGCCTCACGAAATGCCGCTTACGATAACTGGACGCGACTTGAGTATCCGAAGGCCGAATCATTGCAGAGGGCCCACGATCCGCCAACTAGTGAAATCTCTAGTCGCAGGATGAGCGGGCAAAAAAGATTCTGGAATGGGGTGCAGGGCATGAGACTGCGGGTTTCGCCCGCGTCGATTTCATGAGGCGGCAGCTCTCTCATTTCGAAGTTGAGGAATCGGTGGCCTCGTCGGTTGTGGGGGAATCGGAGACGGAAATGGCTCCGGAGGGGTAGGACCGGGTTCCGGCATAGGGAATGGATCCGGATCCGGATTCGGATGTAACGGATCGGGAGCAAAGCAGCCAGGAGCCTGGGGGATCATGATGTCACCACCCCTCCGCGAGGAATTGTTGTCCCTGCCGATACCGCGATCTGCAGCCGCTCTTCGGCAATCGTCCAGTCAATGTTGGAGAAGAACGCCTCGATGTATTGCTTTCGTTCGGCGGGTTTATAATCCAGAAGGTAGGCGTGCTCCCACACATCCATCACCAACACCGGCACGAAACCGGCGACATTGCCGTGCTCATGAAGGGTGATCCAGTGGTTGGAGATGCGACCGCTTGAAGGATCGACGTTACAAATCGCCCATCCGACTCCCCGCATCATGCCGACACTGCAAAAGTCTGCTTTCCATCTGTCAAACGTCCCAAAACTCTGTTCAATGGCTTGACCGAAACCACCAGCGGCTGTCGGGCGATCGCTCCCACCTCGCCGCAGGTTACCAAAATAATATTCATGCAGTACCATACCGTTGTATTCGAACCCTACCCGCCGCGTCAGCTCGGAGTAGGCCGGCATTTCTTCCTGATCGACTTTCCCATCACGCAAAAACTCGCTGATCAGGGCCCGAAGACTATTGGTGGCCTTCACGTATCCTTCATACAGTCCAAAGTGCACCTGCAAGGTCTGATCGGAGATTCCCGATAATCCATACAGATCATAGGATCTCACCCTGTAGATCTCTGATGCCTTCATGGTGCGGTCCCCTTCCTCTTGTCTGAGTGGCTAAGGACCTCTGACGCTATCAGAGGACGCCCCTCCTCCCTACTAGGCGAAGCCCTGGGCTTTATGATTCTGGGGATCTTTCTAGGCGCACGACCATGAATTTATGGTAGGGAAATAAGCAATGCAATTTCATCGAGATCTCATCATGAGCCTATGAAAGCTGAACTGACCCTGTTACGCTAGACTGAAGCCGTATGAACAATCCCCCTTTTACTGCTGAAGGGGCCGATCGAAATCAAAGGAGCCACGTGTCCAAAGCACGACTTGTGATTGCCGACGACCATAGCATTGTGTTGGAGGCCTACCGACAACTTTTGGAGCCTGAGTATACCGTGGTCGGCACCGCCTCCAACGGGCAAGAGCTCTTGGAGATTGCGCCCAAGCTTTCTCCGGATGTCATCCTCCTGGATATTTCAATGCCGATGCTGAATGGTCTGGATGTGACCCGGCAGTTGAAGGCGGCGGTCCCTCACGCGAAACTGATTTTTGTGACCATGATGAGCGAGCCCTTTTATATTTCACAGGCCTTTGCCATGGGCGCATCCGCCTACGTCTTAAAACAATCGGCCTCCACCGAACTTTTGAGCGCGTTGTCGGCGGCGTTGAAAAATCAACGCTACGTGTCGCCGCAATTATCGCTGGAGGTGCAAGATGCCATCGAAACTCCCTGGGTCAAGCCGGAGGGATTTTCATCGAAACTCACACCCCGCCAATTGGAGGTGCTGCAGTTATTGACGAAGGGGCTTTCGACGAAGGAGATCGCGGACAGCATGCAGGTGTCCACCAAGGCCGTGGAGTTTCACAAAGGGAACATTACACGCCGGCTGGGTATTCGCACGACCGCGGAATTGACACGATTCGCTCTGTCGCAAGGGCTGACGAAACTGGATGAGCACCATCCCTGACGGCGGGCCTAGAAACTTTCTGCGGCATCGCCTGGCGCGCAGATTTCCTACTCCCATCCCCCCTCTTCATCGCATCCTTCACCTCAGACGCGTGTCGGAGGGTTTGCTGCGCCGTTCCGCGGCGAGTACGACCCGCGTTTAGTACCAGAGGAAGGCGCCTAGGCTTATTACTGAGGGCCCGGCATGGTGGGTTGCTGCGGCATGGCAATGAGACCGATAGAAATGGCGTGTTTGGTGAGTTCCGCGGTACTATGCACACCGAGTTGTTTCATGATGCGGGTTTTGTGAAACTCAATCGTCTTGATCGACACGTTCAGCGTCGAAGCAATTTCCTTCGTCGATTGTCCTTCAGCGATCAATTGCAACACTTCACGCTGGCGCGCGCTCAATTTGTCCGAGGATCCCTGAAGACCTGCAGGCCGGACTTCTCCGGGGTTGAGCGCCTGTTCCACTAGATTCTCCGCGACCCTTGGGGAGACGTAGAGTCGGCCTTTCAGCACTTCTTTAATGGCAAAAACCAGCTCCTCCGCGACAGACTGTTTCAGAACATACCCTGAGACGCCGGCGCGAAACGCCTCGGTCACAAAATACTGTTCTCCGTGCATGGTCAGAATGAGAAGCTTGACCTCGGGGGATGTTTTCCTGATTTGGCGACAGGCGTCGAGACCGTTGAGCAAGGGAAGGGCAATGTCCACCAGAGCGATATCCGGCTTGTCTTTCTCCACGGCTCGGACCAGTGCCCGACCATCGGCCACCCTGCCGCACAATTGAAATTCGTGCTCCAGGAGTTTTTCGACGCCCTCGGCAACGAGGGTATGGTCATCAGCGATGAGAACTCTCGGCTTCATGCTTCTGCTCCCAACCTTCGAAAAATGGTGGTGGCACCTGGTCTCGCAGGGCGAATCCTACCACTCCTTTCTTCCGGATAGCGAGGGGGTCTTGAAGGGGCGATACTGCCACCTCGCGATCGCACTCTCTCACGGCGTACCGGGTCATAATTCCTTCGACCAGAATAAAATCAGCCCATGCCCGCCCTTGGACGGCGGCGCACCCCCCGGATCCCGGTAAATGCCGAAGTTATATGTGTAATTCAGTTCAACTTGAGACTTAAAGGGTGCCCCGGTTACCACACCGCCCCCCAGGGTCGGCATCGAATCCGTAATATTCTTAATTCCTCCATTGGTCTGGAAGAGGGGGCGCTCCACCACTCCCCAGGTCCCTTCGAGATAGGGATACAGAAAAAAGAGCGCTTCATAGCGATATTGCAGGTTGGCCACGGCGTAGCGTGTCGGAAACAATTCGTTGAAGGCCACCCCGTGGATCATGGGAAGCGAAATGGCTTCCCATTCATAGCCGGTCGGCCGCCCCGGCAGACGAAAGGCAGAGAATCGATCCAAATCCTTCCCGACGCCTCCATGGATGCTGGTGAGAAGGCGGTGTTTGTCGCTCTCGATGAACGGTAAGCCGGTGGCCACCAGGGCGTACGCCGAGGCTTGAAGGTAGGTCCGTTCGTTTTTGAAGTCAGGGGTGTCAAACGGCGCGCCTCCCCACTGATCCCACTTTGCGCGGCGGCCATGGATCACATCGCCCCCCATGGTAAAACCTTCGTGAGCCAATTCCATCAGATTGCGTTTTAACGAATCGGCGCGCACGCGAAAATGGATCCGCCCTTCGTACGTGTCTTTGGGGACGCCATATTGTGTGGCGGTGTGGCCGGTGCCCTTGAACCACCGGTACCCCGCTTCATAGGTCAACGTCATATTCACCGCGCTATCCTGACTGAACGGATGGATCGGCAATCGATAGCCCAATCCGGCGCCGGCAAACGCATAACTCCATTCTATTTCCGATGTTCGGATCCGCTGGCCTTGAACATATTCTGACCGGCCGAAGGGAAGGATGAAATTGTCCCAGGTCAAAACGAGTGACCAGTTCGGGTATTCTCTAAGACCGATGGTGTAGTCAACATCGTTCACGACCCCGGCGAAGGTGCCGCGCAATCGGCGGTTATCGTCGTCCCAGTTACGCCATACATAGAGCGCTCCGAACGGGAGCACTTCCATCTGGCTCGGTCCATTCGGAATGGCCTGAATCCCGAAACTCGCGGCGGTGACACTTTTCCGATCGCGTGGCGGCACATAAATTTCTTCTCCGAACAGAGTCGTCCGAAAGGGTTCCCCCGCGATCGGAGTCGTCTCCTCCGCCTGTGCCGGCCGATCCCCCACCGCCCACATCATAGGACCAATGAGCACCAGGCATTTGACGATGCGGAAACCGTACTCGACGAGTCGTCCACCCTGCGTCACACCCATAGTCTTTATATGCGCCCCTTTTCTTAAGGAATTCTTTGCCTTCCTACGGTTGCGTATGTTTATAAAACAAGAATTGCATGCCATACCCCTAGCCATCCCCCTAGGCGGCGCCATCTCGAGTCACCTGGTTGGTCAGGAACAAGGCCGGAGGATTCTGTTGCTGATCCGTTTTATGTCCGATCAAATCCCGGCGCCTAGGCTCATCACCAGTACCGATGTGCCGACTTCATGTGTAAGTTGTGGTGCATGCACTTTTACAAATTCAGTCTCAACAGTCTATGAAAATCTTCTTTCTCAGGCCCGGAGTATGCCTCCCGGGAGTTCTGTTGGCCGGCCTGTGCATTGCCGTGCCGGCCCAGCTTTTTGCGGCGCCCATTGAAGTGCTATTCCCGGAAGGCGTCAGCGAAGGATTCGTGGCTCTCACCACCTTGGAGGGAAAGAAACTCGCGGATGGAGAACTCAGTCAAGTCACCACGGGAGCCGACAGGCTGGCCAGTCGCCTCACGTTCCGTTTCATAGACGGGTCACTGTACGATGAAACCGTGACGTATTCACAACGTAAGCACCTGAGGCTGCTGAGCTACCAATTGACTCAACGAGGGCCGGCGTTTCCCGAATCCCTCACCATTTCACTGAACGGAGAAACCGGGCAATACCAGGTCCGTCAGCACGACAAAGGCGACGATCCAGTGGTATCCGGTCATTTAGATCTTCCGGCTGATGTATATAACGGCTTGACCATTACGCTCCTCAAGAACCTCCGCGGAAAAACCGGCGCCTCAGTTCATATGGTCGTCTTCGGGCCGGAACCGAAATTGTATCAAGTCGACTTGACGCTTCTCGATGACGAAGAAACACGCAATACCAACCGGAAGGAACTCAAAGCCACTGCCGCCCATTACGTGCTGAAACCGAAACTGGGATGGTGGCTCGGCACCTTGGCCGCCATTTTCGGAAAAATGCCGTCGGATTACCATTTCTGGCTCATCAAGAAGGATGTACCGGCTTTCGTGCGTTTTGAAGGGAGCTTGTATCAAAAGGGACCGATCTGGAGGGTCGAGCAGGTTTCACCGAGGGTGAAGCAGGCACGATAAGGCAGGCTTCTATCACGGCAAACTGCGAATTGACGCATCCAGCGGGACGAGGGGAGCATTCGCTCTGCCTATGGCCACCGCTTCAATCGCCCGGCCGAACCGGTTCTTCGTACCGTTCCCCTTGACGGTCACCGATTCCCCGACATGCAGTGACCGCCGCAATTCCTCGCTGGTGTCGGGCGGCAACCGGATTTGAGTGTCATCCGACAAGACCATTCCCTGAACGATTCCCTTCAAAGGATGAGACAGCAGGATACGAATCGTCCCGGTGGCATTCATTTCGGTCACCGACAGGTGATGCTCTTGTTCCTGCATCGGCAGATCCAGACGCATGGGGACAGTAAAGGTCGTTCCTCTTGAGAGATTCTTGATCACATCGGCTTGAACCAGGCGTTCATCCGGTTTACGCCTGCCATACACTCTCACCTGATCACCGGGGAGGAGTGCGCGGAGCAACTGTGTCGCCGCACGGGAGGTCACATACATATGAGAGCCGTCCACGAGGAGCAATCCTTCCACTTCCCCACGCGGGTCCAGCATGTACCGTTCGATCACCCCTTCGGCGACGAGGGGCGATTTGTTAGGAGACCGGCGATCCGTTGCGGCCTCCGGGAGGGAAGCACCGTCGGCCGCGCCGGCGAAAACCCCCTCGTGATTCCCGGCCACGGATGCCGAGAGGATCGCACCGAACGCGATTAGCGCTTTGAGACTCATCCGTCATCCTCACGATCGAGCCGGGGTGGACACCTTGGGATCAACTGCGCTGACGGAGCTCAGACGGGCTCTCAATGCGCGAGAACCCGTAGGCTGAATCGATCAACGACACGTGAGAAAAGGCCTGGGGGAAATTCCCCACCAGCCGCTTATTCTTGAGATCATACTCCTCCGAGAGCAGTCCCACATCATTGCTGAGCCCGACCAGACGATCGTACAGTTCGCGGGCTTCCTCTTGACGTCCCGCTAAGATCAAATTGTCTACCAGCCAGAATGAACAGGGCAGGAACACGCCTTCGCCCCCGGGGAGCCCATCCACTTCTTCAGACGGGCGATACCGCATCACGAGCCCATCCACTTTCAATTCACGTTCAATGGCCTGCAGCGTGCCACGGACGCGCGGATCGGAGGCAGGGAGAAATCCGACCAGCGGAATCATCAATAGACTGCCGTCCAGCGACGTGGATCCGTAATATTGCACGAAGGTCCCGCGGCTCGCATCATACCCCTCGCGGCATACCTGGTCGTGAATCGTGGCACGGAGAGCGGTCCACTTTTCCAACGGTCCCTCGACCCCGCAGCGCTCGATCGCCTTCACGGCCCGATCGACCGCCACCCATGCCATCACCTTGGAATGGGTGAAATGCCGCCGTGGTCCCCGCACCTCCCAGATCCCTTCGTCCGGCCGATCCCAGGCGGACTCGAGAAACTCCATCAGGGCATGCTGCACGCGCCACGAATCCTCATCGGACGCCAGACCCAACAGCCTGGCCTGGTGCAACGTGTCCATGATTTCGCCGTAGACATCGAGTTGAAATTGTTGGGAGGCGGCATTGCCGATGCGAACGGGCGCGGATTGTTCATAGCCGGGCAACCACGTCAGTTCCCGTTCGGTCAGGCGGCGTTCCCCGCCGATGCCATACATGATTTGCAGGTCGGAGGGCTTTCCGGCCACGGCGCGCAGGAGCCACTCACGCCACGCTTTGGCTTCACTTTGGTACCCGGCCACTAATAACGCATACAGGGTGAAGGTGGCGTCTCGAATCCAGCAATACCGATAGTCCCAATTGCGTACCCCTCCGATGAGTTCGGGGAGCGACGTGGTGGGAGCGGCCACAATGCCTCCGGTCGGAGCGTAGGTCAGGGCTTTCAGAGTGATCAACGAACGGACGACCGCATCCCGCCAGGGGCCTTGATAGGTGCACCTGGTGGACCATTTTTTCCACCAATGCTCGGTCTCGGACAGCGCCCGTTCGGTAATCACCGGCCGCGGCGGAGTATCGTGGGAGGCTCGCCACGTGAGGGTAAAAGGAATCTCCCGGCCCTCTGAGACCGTGAAATCAGCGACGGTCGAAAATCCCTTTCCGCGCAATTCCACCTCGGTCCGCAGATATAAGGCATCCGGTCCCGCCACGGCCTTGAGCCCACGTCTCTCGTGGGTGACCCATGGCACGATCGATCCATAGTCAAACCGGATGGTCATCTCCATCCTCATCCGCACCGTTCCCTTGATCCCGACGACAATCCGCACCACATTGATGTCTCGATCGCGAGGAGGCATAAAGTCCAGGACCGTGGCGGTGCCTGTCTCGGTGACATACTCCGTCTCCAGCACCAGCGTCTCGCCTCGATAGCGGCGTCGGATGGTCGAGATATCGCCGCTCGCCGTGATCAGCCATCGGCCATGTTCGGCATTCCCCAGGAGAGCAGCGAAACAGGCTGGCGAGTCGAACCGCGGTACACAGAGCCAATCCAGCGAGCCCTCGCGTGACACGAGCGCGGCCGTGTGGGTGTCGCCGATGAGGGCGTAATCTTCGATTCGAGTGGGGACACTCATAAACGTATCAGTCCTGGAAAATGGGGAGACCGAATCTCCTGACGGAACTCAGTAGACTTTACAAGGAGCCTCCCTTCTAAACAACCCCATTTCGTCCGATCTCGTGACGGCTGAATCTTTTCTTGAGTGTCCCTTTTCAAACTTGGTATGCTCTCTTGTTTGTCGT
>JACCYV010000365.1 GCA_013696305.1 Nitrospira sp. | reverse complement strand
GATCGTGGGTGACATAGATGATGGTGGCCTGCAGCCGCTGCTGCAATTTCTTCAACTCGATTCGCATCGACGTGCGGAGCTGAGCATCCAGATTGGACAGAGGCTCATCGAACAAAAACAGTTTGGGCTTCCGTACGATAGCCCGTCCCATTGCGACACGCTGTCGCTGACCGCCGGACAAGTCTTTGGGTTTCCGGTCCAGCAGGGAATGAATGTCCAATAGTTGCGCGGCTTCGGCAATCCGGGCGTCGATTACGCTGCGCGGGGTGCGCCGGATGGTGAGGGCAAAAGCCAGGTTTTCTCGGACCGAGAGGTGCGGATAGAGCGCGTATTGCTGAAAGACCATCGCAATGTCGCGCTCCGCAGGCGGGAGATGATCGACTACGACGCCGTCGATGAGCACCTGGCCGGATGTCTGGGCATCGAGGCCGGCAATGATGCGCAGCAGCGTCGACTTACCGCAGCCCGATGGCCCGAGTAAAATCGTGAAACTCCCATCAGAGACCTGAAGCGAAATGTCGCGCAGGATGATCTGATCGCGATACGATTTTGAGAGCCCACGTAATTCCAGTTCCGCCATTGCCTTAGCCCTTCACCGCGCCGGCGGACAGCCCGCTGACGATCCAGCGTTGGCACAATAACACGACCACAATCAGCGGGAGCGTCGCTACGACCGAGGCCGCAGCCAATTCGCCCCAGGGCATGGTGAACTCGCCCTGGAATAGCGCGATTCCCACCGGAAGCGTCTGTCGCTCCGGTTGGGTCAGGATCAGCAGAGCGAAGAAGAATTCATTCCAGGCATAGATCAGAATCAGAATCGCGGCGGTAAAAATGCCCGGTGCCGCCAGCGGGAGGGTAATGCGTAACAACGTCGTCCATGGACCGCAGCCATCGACGCGCGCAGCGTCTTCCAGTTCGGGCGGCAGCTCCTTGAAGAAACTGGCCAGAATCCAAATCGCTAACGGCAGCGTCAACGCCACATAGGGGAGGACAACGCCCCAACGGTGGTTGAGCCCGCCGAGGGCATCGAGCAAGCGCCAGACGGGGCCGGCGATGGCCATTTGGGGAAACATCGAGACGCACAACAGCACCGCCAGAATGCCTTGCTTGCCAGGGATAGTGAGCCGCGCCAGCGCATAGGCGGCCGGGATCGCAATCAGCAAAGCCAGCAGGGTCGTCGAGCCGGCCACCACGACGCTGTTGGCCACATAGTCGAATAGATGATGATCGAAGAGCACCGCACGATAAAAACTCAGGCTACCCGATGGCCACCAGGTGGGCGGCGAGGCTTCGATTTCGGCCTGGGACTTAAATGAAGTGAGCAGAAACCACAGGAAGGGCCAGAGACTGAGGCCGACTGTGCTGACAATGCCAAGCGCGAGGAAGAGGCGTCGGTTCATGTGCGTCTGCGCTCCAACAGGTTCGATCCGATCGCGCGAAGATAGATCAATGAGAGACTCAAGATCATGAGGAACACAGCCACCGAAACAGCGGAGCCATACCCGAGGCGGCCTTCGGTAAAGAGGGTTTGGTAGCCGTAGAACTGCAGCACCTGGGTTGCGTCGCCCGGCCCGCCCTGCGTCATGACGAAGACGAGGTCGAACACACGAAAGGCGTCCATGGTGCGAAACAACAGCGCCAGCAGCAGCGCCGGTTTTAACAGTGGCAAGGTGATATGCCAAAACCGCTGCCAGGCACCGGCGCCATCCACCTTGGCGGCATCGTAGAGATCGTCGGAAATGACCTGGAGTCCGGCCAAAATAAGCAGTGCGGCAAAGCAGGACGTCTTCCAGACGTCGGCGAGAACG
The DNA here is from genome assembly GCA_013696305.1 of Nitrospira sp. Classification (GTDB taxonomy): domain Bacteria; phylum Nitrospirota; class Nitrospiria; order Nitrospirales; family Nitrospiraceae; genus Nitrospira_A. Next base: position 2,978 of record JACCYV010000365.1, on the reverse strand, counting down.
ATGATCATGAAGGCGACACCCGGATAGGCCAGCCAGGGGATATATTCCGTGACTCGATCTCCGAACAACACGAGATTCGCAAATCCGTACTGGTCGTTGAAGATGTACCGCCACAACTGCGAGGCCACCACCGTGGGAATCGCCCAGGGGATCAGGATGGCGGCCCGCACGAGACCTCGTCCGCGAAATCGCTCATGAATCACCAACGCGATCACCAGACCGCAGGCCAATTCCAGCATCGTTGAGAGCACCACGAAAGCGAGCGTGACGAGCAACGCTTGGTGCGCGACCGGATCGTGTAGGAGGTTGAAATAATTCTCAAGGCCGATGAACGAACGGCCGAGCGACGGAATGCCGACGAAGATGTGGTGCAGGCTGAGCCAGAACGAATCCAGTACGGGGTACAAGGCAAAGACGAGTGTGACGAGCAGCGCCGGGGCGACCATCGTCCAGGCCGCCAGGCTTTCGCGATGACGAGCGATAGACCCAAGAAAACTCATGGTGCTGTCCTCGTGAGCGCGAGCAGTCGATCGATGTGGGCGTCGGTAATCGCCGCTTCTTGCGCCAGGTCGATACCATCGATTGCCAGCACGCGGCTGAAATAACGTTGCAGCAGATGTGAGATAGCCGGATAGACCGGCGAGCGCGGGCGAGCGGTCGCCGACTGCAAGACGGCGAAGTGGTTGCTGAGCTGGGGCATCGTCGCCAGCAAGTCGGGATCGGAAAACAGCGCCTGGCGCGAGGGGGCGATGCCGGCCTCTTGCGCGAACTTCTTTTGCGTTGCCTGGCTGGACAGAAACTCGATGAGCGCCCAGGCTTCGTCCGGGTGTTGCGAATAGGCGCTGATGCCGTAGAGCCAGCCGCCGAGCGTTGCAGCATGCTCCCCGGCAGCAAAGCCGGGCAGTGACGCGACGCCGACCTTTCCGGCAATAGTCGAGCGAGTCTGGTTGGTGGCGAGTTCCCAGGCATAGGGCCAATTCCGATGAAAGACCGCGTGGCCTTGGAGAAAGACAGAGAGGGATTCCGGTTCCTGATAGGTCAGGGCCGCCCGCGATGCGAGCCGGCCGATCACCCGATCGCGGACGAACTGTACCGCCGCAAGGGCTTCTGGTGTGGCCAAAGTCGACGTGGTCCCGTCGGGCGTCAGCAGACTGCCGCCATGTCCGGCGATGAACTCCAGCATATGACAGACCAGGCCTTCATATTGTTTGAACGGCGCCGAATAGCCGCGCAGGGTCGGATTGCCCGATTGTTCACCGGCCACGATCCGTTCGGCTTGATGAATGAGTTCTTCCCAGGTGGCCGGCGCAGTGAAGCTGTATTTTGTGAGGAGGTCCTGGCGATAGTAGAGCAGGCCGGCATCGATTCGACTCGGGACACCGTACACATGTTCGCCGTATCGACCGACTGCCACGGTGGCCGGAAGAAATTCCTCTCGCATGGTCGGTGAAAAGCGACCGTCGAGCGGACGAGCCCAGCCGGCTGCGGCAAACTCCGGCACCCAAATCACATCCATGAAAAAAACGTCGACCGTCGTATCCCGGTTCTTCAGCTTCTGTGTCAGGAGGTCGTGGTAAGCCGTCGACGAATGTGGCGCGAGTTCCCGCACGACCGAGATGTGAGGATGAGTCTTGGTAAATCCGGCGATGGCCTCGTCCCATACGCGCTGATGATCAGGCTTCCACGAGACAAAGCGCAAGATAACGGGATGAGAGGATGCCGCGGTGCGATCGGTCGAGGGTTGAGCCGGTACGTCTGATACCGGCCCGCAGAATGTCAGCAGGATCAGCAGCATACCGATGGCTGGGGTCGAGGCGGGAGGGACGTGACCGGACCGACTCGACCGCCGTGGAGCAGCCGTGCACAGGTCGGTCAGGAGACCACATACCTCTCGACACGAATATCCTTCCATCGTTCTCTTTATACACAGGGCAGGAGACGTGACGCAAAGGGCACAGCGCAGCTGCGGAGTCGGTGAGGTGGATTTTTAGAAAGCCCCTGGGGGACGGCGGCGCCCGCCCGCTACTTCTTGCTTTGGACGGAGAGTTCCCAGCGATAGCCGTCGGGATCGGAGAACCAGAGACCCATGCTGCGGGAGCCGGAAGCCACAGGGCCGATCTCGTCGCCCGGATCCTCTAGCTTCACCCTATTTTTCTGGAGATGCGCCAGGGCCTTTTTAAGCGCCGCCATGTTCGGCAGATGAAAAGAGATATGTCCCATCGTTTTCGGCGACGGCTTGCCCTTCGAGAGGACGATCATGACATTGTCGTTCCCAATGCCGACACCGCCTTCGTACTCGAACTGCTTACGCAATCCCAGAATTCGCATGAACCATTCCGCGCTCGCGCGCGGATCACGGACAGCGAGCCCGAAGTGCCAGACCTGGCCCAGGGTGAATGGAACTTTCATGGCTGTGACCTCCTAATGAAAATATTGGCTCATCTTATCATTCCTCCCTGCCTGTCTCGTGTTCGAGCAGAGAGGAGGGAGGAGCCGCGCGTAGCCTGTTGCTCGTGATTCAGCAGCCAGCGCTTGCGTTCCAGGCCCCCGCCGTATCCGGTGAGCGATCCGTCGGCTCCGATCACTCGATGGCAGGGCACGACGATGCCGACCGGGTTGGCGCCGTTGGCGAGCCCGACAGCGCGCACGGCGGCCGGCTTGCCGATAAGCCTCGCGAGTTCTCCATAGCTCACGGTCTGCCCCATGGGGACGTCGCGCAACGCTTGCCAGACGCATTTCTGAAATGAGGTGCCTTCGGTGGCCGTCGGCAGGGCATCGATCGCGTGGAGATCTCCATCGAAGTACGCGGCGATGGCCAAGGCAGGGCCGGATGAACGTGAGACCGGCGTCAGGGTGACGTTGTCCGTTCCGTAATGACGCGCGAGCAGACGGCGCATGCGATCGTCGTAGTTCGTCCAATCGGTGGCTCGCAGCCGACCGTCTTCGTCATAGATCACTACGAGATTTCCGATCGGCGT
>JACCYV010000344.1 GCA_013696305.1 Nitrospira sp. | reverse complement strand
ACCCGCGCTCGTGCCATGGAAAGTCGGTTGTCCGGATGATGCACTCGCTGGGAAACGGCGCCTCGAGCTCACGGGCATAGGGATCTCGCTTGAGGCCTTGATCCTGCTCCCCGCTCACATAGAACATATAACGTTGACGATCCTTCACGCCGGGGATGAAGCCACGCCAATGTCCATGCTCGTCACGTGTAAGCAGGCCGGCATCGGTGCGTTGCCGATCGTTGAAGTCGCCGATGGCGTATACGGAACGGGCGTGCGGCGCCCGGACACGAAACGTCGCACCGTCGGCAATGAGGTTGGCTCCCATGGGAGTAGAGGGATGAATGTGATCGAGTGAGGCGGGCATGGATACCTCCATGGTCTAGGGTTGCGGCGGTCCGTCATCCTATAGCGCGCTGTCGAATCGGGCAAAAGGCCGGCGGGGAGAAGCCGTGATGGCTGATGGCGGGTAAGAATGGGGGCAGATTCAGCCGGGCGAGACGACGAGGAAAATAAATCAGGCATGAAGGCGAGACAGAATCAGCGTTTGGATCTGTTCGGCTGCCGCATCGGGCAAGACAACCGTCGTATCGATGGCCAGATCAGGCAAGAGCGGCGCTTCATAGGGCACTTGCATGCCAGGCACGGTGGAAGATGTGCCTTCCAGGCCTCGCCGGTAGGTTCCCTTCTTGTCGCGTTCCATGCAGACCTCAAGCGGACATTCGATCGACACTTCCAATATTTGAGGCATGAGTGTCCGGGCAAATTCCCGATAGACCCGGCGGCTCGCCGTGGCATCGAAGACGTCTACACCATGCGCCAACAGGCGCGATCCCATAAAGGCCAGGGCGCGATAGAACAAATCCCGTTCCTCCGTGGCATAGCCGGCGTTAGGCGTCAGGATGAGACGAACGGCGTCGGACTCCAACACCTCCACCGGCATCCCCATGGTCTCAAGCCTCGGAACCAGCCGCGCCACAATCGAGCTTTTTCCCGAAGCCGGGAGACCGGTGATCCAGAGCGCAAACGGAGCGTGCGTCATGGCATCAATCACTCGCAGTACCGGTTCACATCCGCCGGATCGAACCGCTCCACCGCCAGCACATTTTCGATGAACCGGAAAATCTTTCGCCGGACGGCGACGGTCAGTTTGGGATACCAGAGCGGGCTGGCGAGCACCAGACCGCGGAAGGCGAAGAACGGCGCCGTCGTGTTCAGCACCCCGCGGTCGTGGCTGCGCGCCAGGTAGCTGTCCCAGAACGAACGAAACAGCACTTCCAGCGGCCCCTTCAAGGTCCCGTGCCGGCAGAGCGAGAAAAACAGATAGTTGATCGACATCGAGGTGACGTCGTCGGCCGGCTCCCCCCACTCGCCGCGTGACCGGTCGAGCACGGAAAAGTCGGTCCCGCTCCTGAACAATACATTCCAGGGATGAAAATCGCCGTGCACCTGCGACAAACGCGCGTGCTTGCCGCGCAGGCGCCCGCGCCACTCATTGCACGCCGCTTCGATCTTTTTCAATAAGTCATCTGTAATAAAGGCGAAGCGATCAGGTTAGCTGTCGGTCAGGCCCATGATGCATTCCCCATGGCCCAGCAATTCCCGGAGGCGGCGCCGATAGAGTTGCGGGTCTTTATGCTTCACCCGGTGGATGGTCGCCAGATATTCGGCCAGCGTGCCAACCCGCGTTCTGTCCAACGCTGTGGGCCTGCTCGCACCGGCCAGTCGTTCGAGATCGTGGTGTTAGGTCGCGCGCTCGGACCATTGCGTGAGCAGAAAGAATTCTTTCGCTTCGGCCACCGACCTCAACTCGCCCTGATCGGTAAAGGCACCCACATCCAGCGCGGCAATGTGCCGGGGCAGGCGGCTATAGGAATCATAGTCGGAGAGCATGGCCTGCGCACGATCGGCCGGGTGCTCATGGCCGAATGGACCGGGACTCATCGTGCCCAATACTGCCTGGCGGATTTTCCCTTGCACACGAAAGGTCAAGCGGATCGGCGCGCCATACCCGTATTGTTTATACCGGGCGCCGCTGGTCTGCTTGCCGATCGGACCATAGGCTTCGAGCGTCGTGGTCGGGCCGAACCTATTCTTGAGATAGGCATCGAGCGCGGATTTCTTCAGGATCGGCATGCGGGTCCTATGGTCACGACAGGTTCCAAAACGCCTCCATGCTCCGAGCGGTAAGAATTTGGACGGTCTCCCCTGCCCATATTTGATGATAACGGTTTAGACTGCGGCAACGAATCACTGATCGTCGTGGCGCTGAAGCCAACGATCGTTGTCGGTCTCACGTTCTTACGAACCACGACTATCCCAGGCGATGGTCCCCTCATAGGAGTACCATATGAAGCGGCAACATGTGGCCATGTTACTTCTACCGGGACTGACCCTGGTTGCCGTGATGTTCTTCCTTGCCAGGTGTCCACCGGAAGCCTGCCGAGCTCTGCATATACAGACCTATACCGTTTCGAGGCTGGATGAATATCAGGAGTTTCTTGCAGACGAAGCCGCGTTTCAGGCACTCCACCGCGTCCGGGCCGTCCGGTTGAATTGTTCAGCCCTGCGCGACGATGTCGTGACGGCTTTGAACGGCGGGCGACTGGCACTCGGGATAACCCGGCCGATGGTCACCAAAGGAGAGAAGGATCAACATGGCCCGGTCCAGGCTTGGCATCAAGGGCGACTATTGCATGTGACGAATGCCCTGTCGGAACAGCCCCAAGAGATGAACGCATGGATGGCAAGCGTGCGAGAAAAAGTCGCCGGTCACTCCCACACCGAATCGGCCTTCCTTTCGCGATTGTTCGGCGGGGTGATTCTTCATGGGCATCACGCACAGACTCCCATCGTTCTGTTCTCCGACGACCCCTGTGTCTAGGACAGGCACGCCAGATACAAATCAGCAACGATGAACTGTCTCGCTCACGCAGATTGACAGCGCGCCGCAGTCGGCGCATAAGAAGATGCTCCGCCCTCCTAATGGCACTCTCGAAATGGTGTTTGTCGAGGATTAGAAGGAAGCGCATGGGAAGAGGATTTGCGGTCGCGCTCTCAATGCTTTTCCCCTTGTTATCGCCATTTCCTGCTGCCGCCGAAGAATCGACTGTGTTTACCCTCGCGGCCAATGGTTCGCGAAACACCCGCCCTTTCACCGTGAAAGACCATTGGGAAATTCGCTGGACGGTTCCCGAACGTATGCTCTCCGTGACAGTCTATCGATCGAACCCGAAAAACGATCTGGATGGCCTCGGCGTCGCCACCGTCTCGCAACTCAAACCTGGATCTTGATCCTCCTATATAGAGGCCGGCGGACATTACTGTCTAAACATCACGGCCACCGGAGATTGGACGGTGTCGGTCGTCCAACTGCCGTGATCCCCACCTTAGATATACACGGCTCATGAGGCCCATGATGCACATCCGCTTCCTCCTCGCCGCTCCCCTGATCGCACTCTGGTTGTCTGGCTGTTCCACCTACGGAAGCGAATCAATCCGTGAACGGCCTGCTGATTGGCCGCCGATGACCATGACGAAAGCGGAACTGCTCGAAACGCTTGGTAAACCACTCATGCAATCGGTCACCATCACGGACGGCAAAACTCTCGAAAGCCTCACCTGGTCCTATGCAGATGCTCAGATGAATCCTGCCTTATTCATTCCTGTCGTTGGCCTCTTCGTGGCCGGTAGCGGGAATGGCGTCAGTGGAGAGTCACGCGCTTTGAGTGCGGTCTTTGCCGCCGATGGAAAGATGATCTCGCGATCCTAGGTACAGAATACCATCGGTAAAACCAGGAGACTTAAATGCCCCGCATCGCGCTCTTGTTCGTCCTCCGGACACTCTCCGGCTGTAGCGTCACAAAAAACACGCTTTATCCCGGCACTGCGCAGACCCCGAACCTCCAAGAAAAAGGTGAAAACTCTCGGCGAAGTCACCGCCTGCCAGGGGGCATGGTGCAAAAAAGAGGATGGATCGGGTTACCAGTGGCCGATGAGCCTTCCGCAACCCCCGCCAGCCTATACCTATCAACGAGCCATTCAGAAGAAGGCTGCGAAACAGTATGGCATCCCTGAAGAGAAGATTGTGGTGGGCGAAATCAGTGCAGGCTATCACGCCGAGATGATCGGCACTATCCGAGGGTGGGAAGCATCGGCTCAGGTGGGGCGAAGGGTGAAATGATGGCACAGTTCCTGATGGAGTTGAAACGCCATCTCCGAACAACCCTGAAATCGTGAGACTTGGATTTTTCTATTCACAGGCCATTTCTATTTTTCTCAACTGCGTGAGTAGCCGCTCTAGAAACGGCGTTGAATGGCTTTTGAAGCGGCAAAAGGTCGTGAGACTTGGATGAGACTTGGATTCCGCAGTGAGACTTGGATCTGGTCACTGAAAACCACCATTTTCTGTAAGGATTCAACAGCACTTCGGCCGAAATCAGTCGCTACGGTCATTCTCAAAACTACTTCAGTAATCCGTTTCACCTGTCGCCGTAAATTCCACGCCGGTCCTGCGATTTCGTCTTTCCTCAATTTTTTCGGAATTCTCAATCTCCTTCAACAGTGATATGACCATGCCTGCCGCTTGCAGGCCGGCCGAGCATCATAGTAGACCATCAGCTATATGAGTTGCGCCTTGACAGGACGGGGCATCCGACGATCCTCCGGAGCCTGAGACGTGATTCTTCACTGCGAGGAGGCCGCGATGTCATTTCCTCTCTCGATCAGTCTTTTCGTCATTGCCGGACTGTGTGAGATCGGCGGCGGGTACCTCGTCTGGATTTGGTTCCGGAAGGAAACCCATCGGATACGCCGAGGCGGGAGCCATATTATTGGTCCTCTACGGCATTATTCCGACCTTCCAAGCTGCTCACTTCGGACGGGTGTACGCGGCCTATGGCGGGATGTTCATCGTCCTCTCGTTGTTGTGGGGATGGGGCGCGGACGGGACGCGGCAGGACCGATTCGATCTCGTCGGAGCCGTCATCTGCCTGATAGGCATGGCCGTGATCATGTACGTTCCTCGCAATACGATGTAAGCGACTGTCAGGATCCTTACAGAACTCCATGCCACTCATCTCTCCAAGCCGTTCACTCCGCCACATGCCGTCCGGCATCTGGGTACTGAGCTTTGTCAGCCTGCTGATGGATATCTCCTCGGAAATGATTCACAGCCTGCTGCCGCTGTTCATGGTCACGACCCTCGGAGCCGGCACAATCGCAGTCGGCATCGTTGAGGGGCTGGCCGAGTCCCTGGCCCTCGTGGTCAAAGTTTTTTCGGGGACACTGAGCGACTATCTCGGCAAACGAAAGGGACTCGCCTTATTCGGCTATACCTTAAGCGCGCTGACCAAGCCCCTCTTCGCGATGGCGCCGGATATCGGCATCCTGTTGACCGCCCGCTTGTTGGATCGGGTGGGAAAAGGCGTGCGGGGCGCGCCTCGCGATGCATTGGTGGCAGACATTGCGCCGCCGAACCTCCGTGGCGCAGCATTCGGCTTGCGGCAATCGCTCGATACGGTCGGGGCTTTTGTCGGTCCCTTGCTGGCGGTCGGACTCATGCTGCTCTTTGCCGATGACTTTCACGCGGTGTTCTGGGTGGCCGTCGTGCCGGGCATGATGGCCGTCGCGCTCCTGCTGTTCGGCATACAGGAACCTGCGTCTCGCCCGGCCGCACGGCGGACGAACCCGATCAGCCGGGACAATTTCGCACGTTTGGGACCGGCCTATTGGTGGGTAGTCGGTATCGGTTCCGTGTTTACGCTGGCCCGGTTCAGCGAAGCCTTTCTCGTCCTGCGCGCCCGACAAGCAGACATTCCCATCGCACTCATTCCCCTCGTCATGGTAGCCATGAATGTGGTGTATGCGTCCTCCGCCTATCCGTTCGGCAAGCTCTCCGATCGGATCAGCCACCGGAGATTGCTCATGCTCGGCCTGTCTGTCCTGATTGCAGCTGACCTCGTGCTGGCCATGAACGATCATTGGAGCATGGTGCCGACGGGCGTGGCGCTGTGGGGCCTGCACATGGGAATGACGCAAGGGCTGCTCGCCACCATGGTGGCGGATACGGCACCAGCCGATCTGCGCGGGACGGCGTACGGCTGCTTCAGTCTTACCGGCGGCGTTGCGATGCTGATCGCCAGCGTCACAGCGGGATGGTTGTGGGATCGACTCGGCGCGGCGTTCACATTTTACACGGGCGCTCTGTTCTGCGTGATCGCGATCATCGGAGTCGTTCTGTATCCCCGCACTCGAAAACGGTCTACGCTTCCCGGCAATCAGCCCTCCGTCATGAGGTGATGACGCGCCACGCCTTTCCTCTGAGCCTCTTCGATCCGTCGCCGGGCGCTCGAAGGTTCAAGCGGATCACGGCATCATTTCCAGCAGCCCGCGAAGCCCGGATGCGGCATCAATGGGCTGGTTGAGCCCGGGAAGATGGTTTGGTCATCCGGCCGGCGCATGTAACTGAACGGTCCCTTGCCTTGCCGGATTGTGTTAGTTTCGTGGCGAGAGGCGGCTCACGAGCAACTTGCCCGGATGGCCGGATGGAAGAAAAGGAGCGCGTATGGCGACGGGATCGGGCCGGCAGGTCAGCGAGTACATGCACCGGCAATTGGAAGTCATGCCGCAGAACGCCACGGTTCCAGCCGTAGCCGGCAGAATGCGAGAGCGACGCATCGGCTCGGTGCTCATCGAAATCTTCGATCTTCCGCAGACTGAGTGCCGGATCGCCGGGATCGTCACGGAAACCGATCTGGTTGGCAAGGTATTAGCACAATGTCGCGTTCCCTCCTCCACCAGTATGACGGACATTATGAGCCGCCCGCTCATCAGCATTGAGCCGAACCGCCCGATGCTCGACGCCAGTCACCTGATGGAAACCAAGAAGATACGGCACCTCGCGGTCGCCGAGGGCAACGATGTCCTCGGAGTCATTTCGGTGCGCGACCTGGTCAGGCACTTCGTCGAGGCGGAGGGCGGGCCGGTGCAAGCTCTCACGGATGTCTACCGCCCCTTGAGCGTGCTCATGAACCGCGCCATCGAAACCATCGCCGGCGACGAAATCGCCCGGATCGCCGCGCAACGCATGGCGGAGAAACACATCGGGGCGCTGTTTGTCATGGAAGCCGGGGAACTGGTGGGCATCGTGACCGAAGCCGATCTGGTGCGGAAGCTGCTTGCCGATCAGCTCGATCCGGAGACGGTACGGGTCGGCACCCTGATGAACTCCCCGCTGATCGACATCGATATCGATCGGACCATTCGCGATGCCAGCGATCTCATGGCGGCACAACGAGTCCGTCATCTGGCCGTGACCGAACACAAGAAGGTGCTTGGTGTGCTGTCGATCCGGGACCTGGTCAAGATGGTGTCGATCCGCGATCGTCCGGATTTTTTAAAACGCGGATCACCTTCATAACACAGGCGCTCTTGCGCGGCAGCTTTCATCTGTATGGCTTCTGCGACGGGGGCGCGCATCCCTCTCGCCGGCCTTCCCCCGACGTTGTGATTGCGCCGGATGGCTTGGAACGGTAGACTTTCCCGGACTCCTCCCTATGCTGCAGACCCACACATGACAGACCGAATCCCTCGTCTTGTCTTTTACGAATGGAGCCGCTGATGTTGGAATGGCTGGCCGATCCTGAGATATGGATCGCATTGGGAACGTTGACCGCGCTGGAAATCGTGCTGGGAATCGACAATATCATCTTTATTTCCGTGCTCGTGGGCCGGCTGCCGGAAGGGCAGCGCGGCTTAGCACGCAAGCTGGGACTGGGTCTCGCGATGATCGCGCGCCTGGCGCTGCTGTTTTCCATTTCCTGGGTGATGCGACTGACGGATCCCTGGGTGACGGTCTTCGGCCAGGGGATTTCCGGACGCGATGTCATTCTGATCGGAGGCGGGTTGTTCCTCATGGCGAAAGCGACGCACGAAATTCATAACAGCCTGGAGGGAACCGAAGACAGTGATGCCGCGGTCACCCGCGCCGGCCTGGGCATGGTGCTCTTTCAGGTAGCGGTGCTGGACATCGTTTTTTCGCTGGATTCCGTGATTACCGCCGTCGGCCTGGTCGAACATGTGTCGATCATGGCCGTCGCGATCATCCTGGCCGTGGTCGTGATGATGATAGCGGCCAAGTCCATCGGAGATTTTGTGGATGCGCATCCCACGATTAAAATTCTGGCCCTGTCGTTTTTAATTCTTGTCGGCGTGACACTGATGGCCGAAGGCTTCGATGTGCATGTCCCCAAAGGCTATATCTACTTCTCCATGGCGTTTTCCGTGGCGGTGGAGATGCTGAACATTCGCATGCGTAAAAAACGGGGCGCGCCGGTAAAGCTCCACAGCCGCTATGCGGCAGACCCGAGGAAGCAGGCAGGCTGACGGATCTGCTCATGCCCCCGCCGGCAGGATCGGAAAATATGGCGGCATCGGTCATGGTGCCATGGTATGCGCCGCCTCACTCACCGTGGAGGCCGTCCGGCACGGAGAGCAGGTAGTTCGCATCGACCGATTCCTCCCAGGTTCCTCCTTGCTGAGCCTGGCCCATCGTCCACCCTTGCAGGAAGAGCAATGTGAGAATCGGCTCCATGGAAGGACC
>JACCYV010000248.1 GCA_013696305.1 Nitrospira sp. | reverse complement strand
GACAAGGGTCAGGCGGGTGGCTTGGTGTTCGATTTCGCCAAGCCGGAGGTGCGCGATTTCCTCATTCAGAACGCCAGGTTTTTTCTCGACGAATACCAGGTGGATGGCTTTCGCTACGTTCAGGTGAGCGTCATCGACCATGACGGCACGCCGCAAGGCTGGGAGTTCTGTCAGGACCTCACGCCCACGCTGCATGCGCATCGGCCGGAGGCCCTCCACCATGCTGAATACTGGAGCGTGAATCCCTACATCGTCAAGCCGCTGCCGGACGGCGCGGGGTTCGACACGACCCTGACCGATGGACTCCGCATCGCCATTCGCGACGTGATCGGACATGTCGGCGCTCCTGATGAGCGGCCGCTCAACATGACCGGCCTTGCCCGGAGCCTGTGGCCGGAAGGATTCAGCGAACAGTGGCGCTTCGTGCAGGGGCCGGAAAACCATGACATCGTCTATCGTGAACGGGAGCAGCGTATTGCCAGGTTGGGCGATCCCGAGCATCCTCGCTCCTGGTTCGCCCGCAGCCGAGCCCGGGTGGCGACAGGACTGAGCTTGACCGCGCCTGGCATCCCGATGCTGTTCATGGGGCAGGAGTTTTTGGAAGACAAGCAATGGGCGGATGACGTGGTTTCCCACCACGACCTGCTGCTCCATTGGGACGGGCTGGATCAGGGCGACAAACAGATGCTCGATCACGTGCGATGTATCCGGGAATTGTTAGCCGTGCGTCGCGCGGCTCCAGGCCTCCGTGGAGAGGGATTTCGAGTCATACATGCGCACGATCAGAATCGCGTCTTGGCCTTTCACCGCTGGGTGGAAGACGAAGGCCATGGCGTGATCGTCGTGGCGCATCTCGCGAATTTTACGCGCGTCGGTTATCGCATCGGCTTTCCCGATGGCGGAGAATGGCGCGAACTCTTCAACAATGATGTTTACGAGAACTGGGTAAATGCCGCGGTGATGGGGAACGGCGGGCGCGCCCTGGCCGATCGTCAGCCGTTGCACGGATTCGACTATTCGGCCTCTCTCGTGCTGCTCGCCAATAGCCTCATGGTATTTGCTCAATAGTCATTCGTTTCGATTTTCTTGTCACGTTTCGATTGATAGCCCGCCTCAGCCGGCAGGCGACTTCTCAGATACCCACTTGTTCCCTTGCTGCTCCTCTGTTCGCTCGACCGCCGGCGCACATGGCAGGATCGACCTCACTCTGCGGCCATTACCGCCACCCGCGAATCATAGAAATGTCGACAGACCATCCGGGGCGATGACTCGTACAGTGAAGGCCAGTGTTCCTCGTATCCCTGTTGCGTCTCCCCGGTGGAGACTAATAACGAGGTGGCTATGAAAAGGATAATTCTCGCGGCTCTTATGCTCATCTGGGTGACGGGATCAGTGGAGCCGGCTCGGACGACTGAGACGGCGGCGGTCTTTCCGATGAGTTCGGTGGAAAGTGTCGATGTCCGCAACCAACTGTTGATCTTTAAGAGCAACGATGGACGGCTGTGGCTCCTGCGGGTGGCCGACCCGACGGCGATCAAACGGGAATCGCTGGCCAAGGGCGACGTCGTGAAAATTGAGGTCGGTCTCGATGATCAGATCGTCCGCATGGAGAAAGTCCGCACCTCCCGGTGAATTAGACCGTCGCGGGCCGCGTTTCAAATGAGGGCCTGGAGTCTCCTCATCGCGATAGCCGCAACAGGTGGGGAGACTTCTGTCGTGGTGCGGGTTATTTCACGAAGTCAAACGGGCGGCCGGTGACGAAGTTGTTGAGCAGTCGACAACCGGCGAAGAGAGTGGCCTCGTCGTTTCTGATCCAACGGCTGATGGCCCCCATGTAGACCAGCCGGTCCGCGACGACCTTGATCTCTTCGATGCCGGTGTCAATGGCTGCTTTGCCGGGATTCACCGGCTTTCCACAATCGATCAGGTACTGTAATACTCGTCGTTCGGCTCCCTCGCCTATCTCCTCCGCCATCTGTCGAATAAGCGGTTCCCATTGCTCCCGGCCGGCTGAAAGAAAAGCCTCCCCATAGTGTAGAAAGAGTTTGGCCAGATAGGGATGGTTGCCCGTCCACATCGCGATGGACGTGACCATCATGCCGCCGACCAACTGGCGCAGTTCTCCATCGAGTAATACGGAGAGCGGATAGAGGCGAATGCTCGTTCCCGGCAACAGTGAAGTGGTGCCCAGCACCGCCCTCAGTCGGTCGCCACCGGTGAGTATCACGTTCCCGGGTTCCGCCGTCGACACGCGAGCAAGGAGGGCCTCGATCCTCTCGACGGGCAGATGGTCCAAGTTGTCCAGAACGAGGATCGCGCCGGACATCTCTTCACGCAGTGGCGATAGCTCCTCGCGAAGCTTCATCTCGATCACGCGGCGGTCCGCCAGGCCCTCCAGCGCACTGCGCACCAGCGACGTTTTCCCGAGCTTCGGTCCGCCGATCACCGCCACGGATTCGCCGTTCGCGACGCGTCTGCGCAGGTCTCGGACAAGACCTTGACGTCCGATGTGATTTCCGCCCGTGACGGGGCGGGGAATGAACGGGAGCAGCGGCATGGCCCCACTGTATCACGCATGCCTCAGACAGAAATCGTCTCCCCTGGGGTCGGGCCATTTTGGGCATCCCAGCCGAACATGCATCGCTCCAGAGTAGGGGCGATCACAGGGTCCTCCGACATGCCGAGATGGGTGTGAGACGGGTTATCGAGGGCGAACGAAGCGGAGCAAGCTCTCGCCGGCGGCCAGTCTGGCGAACTGTCGCTTCATGTCATTGACTCGATCCAGATAGCGTCTGGCACTGTGATCCCCGCAACGTTGATGCGGAGTCAGTCGAAAGCCATGCGCGACGTAGGCGTGGCCCGCGCCGGCCCCGCACAGATGAATCACTGCGGCCAAATCTTGTTGCTGCTGGAACGTCGGAGGAACCTTTCGTCGCGGTCCGATGGCACGGGCCACGGCATGGTCGAGCAAAGCCGCCGTCAACTCGATGGCATGGCTCGGGAGAACGCGGCTATAGAGGCTGTTGAACCAGCATGAGTGCAGGTCGTGCCAGGAGCCCTCTTGAACCACTCGATGGTCGTGAATGCAGTAACGTTTCCCTTCTTGAAAGGTCGCATCGGTGATCTGGAACATGCCGACCGCGCTTGAGGCGGGCCGATAGAGCGCCAGGGGATTCCACGTCATGC
>JACCYV010000268.1 GCA_013696305.1 Nitrospira sp. | reverse complement strand
GGGGCGAGGATATACCGCAACCGTCGCAGGCGACGCCTTCTTCAGCGGCGCCCCAGGCTTCCGAGACGCATCACGAGCACGCCGATCCACGCACATCGGCCGGACATCTTCCGGTGAACTTTTCCTCCTTTGTGATTTCCATGGGAAGTTCAGCCTTGATGCTCATGGGGGAGCAATTGGACCCACAGCAACCCTCCATGCCTTTGAATCTTCCGCAAGCCAAAGAGATCATCGATCTCCTCTCCATGCTTGAGGAAAAAACGCGAGGCAATTTGACGTCGGATGAGCAAGTCGTGATGAAAGACATGCTCTACGCGTTGAGGATGAAATTTGTCAGCTTGACCTCCGGAAAACCGACGATTCACACCCCGTAGCCTGGTGACATCCGCCTGCGTGCCATCTTGCTCCGCGGTGTCCTTCCTTTCCCTGGTTAAGCCTGTCCCCTTGTAGCTCTTCCTCGTCCGTGACCGCTCCTCATGAGGAGGGTGCCAGGCGGTCCCTGCGTCTTTTGAGACTCTCCCGGAAATTCGTTATAGTGAGGCTGGATCGATCGACCAGGAAGTGAGCAGGAGCGGTGTCCATGCCTGAATCGACGGATATGACGAAGCTCGTTCCGCCGGGCGTTTTGCGGGACCAGAAAACTTCGTCGCCCTCCTCCACCGAAAGCGAGCGGCGAAAGCGACACGTCCGGCCGGTCTGGATCGTGTTGATCCTCTTGCTGCCATGCCTGGTCCTCACCTTCTATTATGCCCAAACGGCCATTCCCCTTAGCGGAGAGTCGGATTCCTTTCTGCCCAGCACCGGGTATGCCTTCGTCCTCCTGCTGGTCAATCTCGACCTGATCGGCCTCGTCGTTCTCACGCTACTGCTGTCGCGCAATCTCATCAAGGCCTATTTCGAGCGACGGCACCGGCTCGTGGGTTCGGGCTTTCGCGCGAAGCTGGTCGCCGCCTTCATCGGATTCTCGCTGATTCCCACCGTGTTGCTGGCGCTGGTCGCCAGCGGGTTGGTCAACAAGGCCGTCGATGTCTGGTTCAACGATCAGATCGAACATGTCATGAAGGATTCGTACGAAGTCGCGCGGATGCACCATGCCGGCCATGTGTCGTTGGCGATCAATAGCGCCCGCGCCATCAGTCATGAAATTTTCCGCGAAGAGCTTCTGTTGCCCGAACAACGGGACTTGTTAGTCGCGGCGATCGCCCGTAAACGAGCGGAGTATGCGACGGCCGGGATAGAAGTCTTTTCTTTCAAAATGGAAACGCTGACCAAGTCGCTCGATCCAGAGGTGCCGGTGGTGGTGCTGGATCTGCCGATCGGCCAGCTGGTGTTACAGGTCATCAACGGCAAGCAGGAGCTCACCTCCGTTCAGGAGGCTCAGACAGGGCGCTTGGTCAGGGCCGGCGTTCCCATTGCCTCCAGTATTCGCCGAGGGGAGATCGACGGTGTGGTGGTCGTGGATGCGTATGTGCCTGAATCGTTGCTCGGCAAGATGGAGAGTATCGGTCGCCAGTATACCGAGTATAAACAAATGAAAGCGATGAAGAACCCCATCAAGGCCGGGGCCTATCTGCTTGTGGCGGTCATCACCGTTATGATCCTGTTCAGCGCCACCTGGTTCGGGTTCTACGTGGCCCGCGGCATCACTGTTCCGATTCAGCGGCTGGCTGAAGCGACGGAAGCCATCGCCCAGGGCGATCTGTCGGTGCGCATCGAAGCCAAGGCGACGGATGAAATCGGTACCCTGGTTGAATCCTTCAATCGCATGACGGCCGATTTGCAAAGCAGTAAGACAAAGGTCGAAGAGGCCAATGTGTCGCTCCGCCAGTCCAATCTCGAATTGGATCGCCGGCGCGCCTACATCGAAACCGTCGTGGATACGATCGCCGCGGGGCTTCTGTCCATAGACCGGCAAGGGATCATTACCACGTTCAATCCCTCGGCGGAGCGTATGCTGGGGCTGTGGGCCGATCGGTTCCGTGGCCGGTCGGCCAACGAGGCGTTCAAAGAGTATAATCTGGACCTCTTTCAGGCCGTGTACGACCGGATGCTGGCCGACCAGCGGGATAACATCGCTTTGGAAGGACCATTGGATTTGCAGGGGCGATTCCTGACCATCGGCGTGCATTGTTCCCGGATGAAGGATGAAGCGAACAAAGATCTGGGCTTCGTGCTGATCTTCGAAGATCTCTCGGAATTGATCAAGGCACAGAAAGCGGCGGCATGGCGGGAAGTCGCGCAACGGATCGCCCATGAGATCAAAAACCCGCTGACACCCATTCAGCTCTCCGCCCAACGGCTGCGGAAAAAATTCCAGGATAAAGCCCCGGATTTCGACCGGATCTTCGACGAATCCACGCAAGTCATCGTGAACGAAGTCGGCAGCCTCAAACAAATGCTGGACGAGTTCTCCAAGTTCGCGCGGATGCCGGCGCCGCATATGACGATGGGCTCACTCGACGACGTCGTTAAGGAGGTAGTCGCTCTCTATCAGGGTGCGCATCGCGAGATCGACTGTGTGATGGATCTTGACCCGGACCTGCCGCCGTTCAATTTCGATCGGGAGCAGATTAAGCGCGTCTTGGTCAATCTGTGCGATAACGGTATTCACGCCATGAATCA